>JBAQUG010000001.1:0-2730 GCA_049297395.1 Victivallales bacterium
GGAGCATCCTTTCAGGGCCGTTTATTTTCATTTCGCTTCCAGTCATGCTCTTCAGGTACTACACCTTGAAGTACCGTTTTGACGCCGAGGGAATCAGCATGAGATGGGGTTTGATTTTCAGGAAGGAAGTGAACCTTACGTATGCGAGGATCCAGGACATACATCTCACATCCGGCCTTATCCAGAGATGGCTCAGCCTTGCCGATGTCAAAGTGCAGACCGCCTCCGGCAGCGCAGAGCCTGAAATGACTATCGAAGGAATTGTTGAATATGAGAAGCTGAGGGATTTCCTCTACACGAAAATGCGCGGATACAAGGATCTCGCTTCAGCGGCTGGGGCGCATTCCGTTGCGCAGCCGGACGGAAAGCTGATGGTCGATGCGGACGCGCTGAAAGTCCTGGTGGAAATCCGTGATGAACTGAAAGCTGCAAGGGAGTCCCTGGACAAGGCATCGGGGAGGTAAGCGTATGTACCAGTTTGTTAAAAATATTGTCCTGAGGGTGCTGCGGGTTCCGCCTGAACCGCTTGATCCCATGGGCGATGTTGGAAGCCTCAAGGTTTTCAGGGCCTCTCCTAATTTCTTCAAGTACAGGCTTTATGTATGGATACTTCAGAAGATCTTCTCAGCCTTGGTCCTGGCCTTGGGCACAGGAATCTATTTCTATTCATCTTTAAAGACGCATCCTCTTTCCTTCAGCATTATTGCCTTCACCCTTTTGACCCTTGCCGGCATCTGCGTGGTCGGTGTCGTGCATCTCATAATTTCGTTCATCATGCTCAGGCTCGACTACGAGATGAGATGGTACAAGATAACAGACAGAAGCCTGAGGATACGGGAAGGGGTTGTCTTTGTAAGGGAGATGACGTTGACCTTTGCAAACATCCAGAATATTTCCATATCCCAGGGGCCAATACAGCGTTATTTCGGAATTGCGGATCTCAAGGTGGAAACTGCCGGCGGAGGGGCTGTAGCCCAGCCGGATCACAATGCCCAGAGCCAGTTGTTCTCGATGCATGTCGGAATATTCAGGGG
Source organism: Victivallales bacterium (assembly GCA_049297395.1). Lineage (GTDB taxonomy): Bacteria > Verrucomicrobiota > Lentisphaeria > Victivallales > GWF2-50-93 > GWF2-50-93. The sequence goes on from JBAQUG010000001.1 coordinate 1,035, forward strand.
GATCGACAACCACGATGAAGTCAGGGACACCATGCTTGCCAGGCTGAAGAAACTCAGGGACAGCGGACTTGGAGACACGGACGAATCCAATTCCGCAGCCCCGCCTGCTCCTGGGAAAAAGGAAGAAGCAGCCATCGATATTCTTCAGCTCCTCAGGCAGATAGGGCAGGAGGCCGCAATGCTGAATAAAAGCGCTGCCAGCCTGGGCGGCTCCATCCGGAAATCAGGTTGAACATTGGATAAGATACTACTATTGCTGGGCTTGCTGCTGATTCCTGCGGCTTTCATCTTTATCCGTAGAAAGGTGAAGCTTTCAAGGCGCAGGTCCGCCTTCGAAAAGCCTCTGCCCCGGCATCTTGAGAAGCTGGTGGATGAAATCCCGCTCTGCAGGAAAATCCCACAGGCGCTGAGAACTGAACTGCGTGGACACATAAATGTATTCCTTTCGGAAAAATCATTTGAGGGATGCAGGGGGCAGGTCGTAAATGACGAGATGAAATTGAAGATCGCGGCGCAGGCATGCGTGCTTCTTCTCAACAGGAACACTGATTACTTTCCGCGTCTTACCTCGCTCCTGATCTATCCTGACGCCTACTGGGTCAACGATAATTACGAAATGGCCGGGCAGGCAATCAGGGGAAGGACCGTGAACCTCGGCGAATCATGGGAGCAGGGGGCCGTGGTGCTTTCCTGGAAACAGATCTCCGACGAACTCGCCGATGAAAACTGCGGGCATAACCTCGTGTTGCACGAGTTTGCGCATCAGATTGATGCCGAGGACGGATTCCTGAACGGTCTTCCGGATCTCGGGGAAGGCGCCAGCTATGGAAAATGGGCGGATGTGTTCGAGAGGGAATATGACGATCTAAGGGATGGAACTTTCAGTGGTGTTGAAGATGTCATTGATGACTACGGGGCTGAGGATCCCGCCGAGTTCTTTGCGGTAGTGACAGAAGGTTTCTTCATGAAACCCCTGGACATGAGACGGGCGCATCCTGAGCTATACAGCGAGCTTGTAAAATTCTACAGGCTTGATCCTGCCGGATGGAATAATCCTTGAGGAACCTCCAGTAGATGACCTGTTGACTAATTGCAGGTTGCATACTAAATTAAGGAATTAATCAAACAAGGTAGTTTTCATGAAAAATATTTTCTTCACAGCGATGATTATGGCCTTCTTCTGCGCATGTTCTTCAACACCTCCGCCGAAGAATGTTCCCGATGATGTGCCGGACGTACCCGGAATTGCCCGCGCTGAAATGAAGGATACCGGGAACCTAGATACCGGATACAAGGACAATAAAAGACGTCTTGAACAGGCTGTTCTCGCCAGGGACAAATACATGGAGATCATGAGGAATGCAAAGACCATGGAAGAGGCCGACAAGGCGAAAGATGCCCTGGGAAGGGCCCAGCAGGATGTGGAATTCCTCCAGTTGGAGCTCGAAGAAAAACCGGAGGTTGAATTCAAGCATCTGACGCCGATCTACGGCCCGCTGGGATGGGTTCTCCTTATAACCGAATTCACCTTCAAGAGACTTTACATCCTCTACGAGTGGTGATGGCGTCAGCCTCCGCGTTTCTTCAGAAGTGCCTCGTTTATCAGATCCGGAAGCCACGAGAGCTTCAAGGGCCGTCTCATGAACATGATATTCTTCGTGCCCTTGAAATTATCGGGGACCTGCGGTTCAGCTGT
>JBAQUG010000002.1:0-11924 GCA_049297395.1 Victivallales bacterium
ATGTATACCGGTTCTACTTTCTTTTTATCAGCCTGTTTCTGCAGCAAGGCATAAAGAGCTTCCGCCGCAGTTCCAATCTCCGTCACGACCTTGCCGATCGGAAAAGGACAGATCATGTCCATTTCCCTGTTTTTATGGGTCGCTATTTTAAGCTGTGACGGAACCGAAATGTTTTTCTCTAGAATTCCCAGGATGACGCCCGTCGCCACCGAATCAGGGGATATTATGATTCCGTCAGGACGCTTTTTGAGGCTCCATAAGTAAAGAAGGGCGTCATGTCCGAATCTCTCATGTGAGGAAAATTTCCCTCCTCCAGCCATTTTCCGGGAAACAACAGCATCCATATCCAGGAATATTTTATTCTTTTCAGCTTCGGTCTTCAGGCGTGAAAATGATTTTGCCCTGAATTCTGCGGAATCCAGTGATGGCGATATGAATCCGATGGACCGGCATCCCTTGTCGGCGAGATACTTGACCGCAAGGTGGTAGAACTGGCTGTCGTCGTAATCGACACGGCATGGGATTTCCTCATTGCCGCTTACGAACGCCTCTGGCACGGGGAATTTCCTGATCCATGAAAGTGTTTCAAAGGGGAGGCCGGCCGCGGCGATGGCGTCTATCTGGCGGGACGCGATCAGCTCCACAAGTTCCTGAAGCGGTTCTTTAAGCTTGTCATTAGGCCGTGTATCAGCTATGATATGGCATTCCTTGCCGTTCTTATTGAGGATATCCTTGAAGTTTTCTACCAAGAGGCGGATATATTGGTTCTTGGAATTCAACAGGGTATCGCCCGCCATGTAAAAGGCGATTCTGTTCAGCTTCCCTGCCGGATCACGGACATATGTCCCTGATCCGTGGTATCTGACAAGAACCCCCTCCTTGACGAGTTTCCGCAGGGCGACGTTCATGGTCGAAGGAGGGACTTTTGCGAGTTCCGCAAGTTCCCTGTACGAGGGGATGCGCATTCCCGGAGTGTAGGCTCCGCTCCGGATTTTTTCAAGAATCCAATTCCTGACCGACATTCCCGGAATCCCGCTACAAATATCCGACTTATGTTTCATGCTGGCTCAACTTCTTTTTACGGCAAATTGTTCGTCCTGTATGTCCAGAGTTTGGAGGTATACTGGTCATTTCTAAGGTATTGGTCTGCGGATGGATTTGCGATACAATTATCCGTATTGCTCACCCACCTTCCCGAACCATCGGTAAAGACGACATTGAATCCTGAAGGCGCAAAACTGCCTTTAGGATGACTCATCACATACGTTCCGCCGGAATTCAGATAGTAGAAATCGGCCAGAAGCAGGTAATTTGCAGCGGCGGCGTTGGAAAGCCGCTTTGGCGAAGTTGACTGGCAAGTCAAACTTGTATTGAATGAGTAATGTCCCTGCGAGGCATCGTTGCCGCCGGTCGTCACCTCAAACCATTGCTTGGCATAAGACAGGGAAGAATAGAGGGGACTGCCGGACTTATAGGACTGGGAGGGACAGTTCCATACGGGCGACAGATCCAAATACGCTCCCTTGCCGCCACTCTTCCAGCCTTGAGCGAGGAACCCCAATGCGCCATAATTTCCTGTTGCCATCCACATGTATGTGCCTTTCTGCTCCCTTATCCAACTGTCTGTAGCGTAAGGCAGCCAATCTGCATAATCTCCGGCATACATGTGAATTGACAGACCAATCTGCCTTTCATTGCCAAGGCACTGTGCGCGTTTCGCCTGTTCCTTTGCATTGCTAAGCGCAGGCAGCAGCATGGCCGCGAGAATTGCGATGATCGCAATCACAATGAGCAATTCGATCAATGTAAACCGGCGCGACGGTTTGACGGTAAAACGGCTTGACAGTTCTTCTGTCTGGCTGTCCTGCCGTAATACCGGCTTGCCGGCTTGACGGATCCCCGTTTCCAATCCTTCAAAATAAGATTTCATTTCTCCTCCTCCATTTTATCTTATTGTATGAGGCAATTGTAGAATTGCCTCATTTAACACAATCAAGTATGGCGTCCCGAGCGCCTAAAACAGCCTCGGGAAGCCTCGAGCCATCCCGAACTATTGCATCGGGATGGCATACTCCAAGAACATATGCTCAATTGTCCGCAGGTAAAAGACAATTTAACGGTTACCATTCAAGGCCTCCATGCAAGATTGAGCTCGGGGACAGTCTGCTTGAAAACCCGGCTCGGCTCCGCACTGGTCGCCGGCGTCCAGCGCAGGATGTTCTCTCCATCCCTGACGACAAGGCCGCTGACATCGAGACTGCGCATGTGCGTCGGCGTTTGAATCACATTGTTGTTCAGAATGATCCAGCCCAGATGAACCGGAGATTCCAGGAATACGCGTTTGCCCGGCCAGTTTTTTGGCAGAGTAAACTTTGTTTCCAGATAGGTGTATTCCACCGTCTCGCCTGGCTTGACCAGCGCATGAAAAACTCCCATGTCCTTCGCCGCCTGCCACGGCCCGGCAACCGGCATAACCGAGACTGGAGCTGTCTCCGCCTGAAGGTAGAAAATTCCGGTTACGCCGGCAGGCCGGAGGCGTTTCTGTCCTGAATCTGTGAGATGTCCGTCAACTTCCAAAGCCAGCGTTATTCTGCCATCCTTCACCTGCTCAGTGACATCGAGGGTAAAACTTCTGTCGCCCATCAGCACAAAAGGCTGCTTGACAGCAGCCGGCTGGCCGTCAATCCACATTCGTCCGTCCTGGCCAATGCCCCACGACCATTCCGAAACGAATACAAGGTTGACGATTTGTCCTTTCCATGACTCCGGCACCGCTATTTCCTTGCGGAAGCGGGCAACAGTATCTTCTGGCAGCCCCATCGCGGCGAAGCTGCCCAGCTTGACCGTTTTCCATTCAGCATCGGTGAAACCCGGCTGGCTCCATGCGGTATCCCCGCCCACATCCGTGGTCATTTTCCAATCGGCTACGACGGGAAGGATATCCTCCGGCATGTTCTTAATCTCCGTTTTCGTCGGAGAAGGTACAGGCGTCAAGGCGCGCCAATGGCGTTGCTGGACGTCGAACCATCTCAGTACGGCATTTTTAAGGTCAGGGCGCGGCGCGGCGAAAAGACGGCTCTGCATGAGGCCATAAGAAGTCTCGGGAAGAAGGATGCGGTCCTCGCTCCATTTCACGGGAACACGCGGATGATCCTTCGCTGAAATTTCGACCAGTTCCGAAACCTGCGTCTCGCGACGGATGCTGACGGCCGCCTTCGCCTCGTTATCCCCTTTGCTGGTCATGCGGGCTACGGGATATAAATCATAGATGCCGTTCTTGCTGACCCAGCGTTCCGCCCAGACATCCTGGCTGCCTGTCCAGCTGTCGCGGGGAACGCCGACGGCGGAAAGGAATTCATCGAGCACCAGTTGCCGTTTTTCCTCGTTCCACCATACTCCTCCAACATCTTTCAGCTTATAGAAGAACGGCGTGCCGAGAATAATCAGACGCCCCTTGCCCACATGCATGTCAACCACCGCCATTGACCCGTCATCCACCCAGTTCGCAACCGCGATGTCCTTGCCCGCGCCGCTCAGGCCGACCGCTCCGGTAAATTCATTGCCTTGCCAGTCAATGCATACGCCCCGCCCTTCACATTGCTTCCCCTGCAGTGAAGGGAACAGGGACTGCTTGTCCGTGAAACTGATTTTCCCAAGAGGCCAGTCGTGGTGAACCGTTGATGAAGTGACATATTTCGGAATCACCTTCAGACCGAAAGCTGCTGCCAGCGGCCAGGCATCGGCGCGTTCCGGCAGGTGTTGTCCGGTATGATGCTGGGCGATGAATATCCCACCGCCTTGAATGTATTTCTTAATACCCTCGACATCATCATGGGTCATTAATACAGTACCGTCATCGATCACTACGGGAAACTTGTTTATGTTTCCATTGGTGATATCCGGCACCTCCGCATAGGCGAAGTTCCGCCCCACCCCCTGCAGGGCTCCCCGTCCGAGATCCCAATTCCACGGCTCGCCAAACCCCAGGCGTATGGCGCGCGTTGAGCGCAAGATGGCGATGGCGGGCAATGGCAGATCCATTTTCCCGATGCAATGCATAAGGTCGAGATTCTTGTCAACCCAGCCGCCAACCTCTGGCGCCGTTTCCTTCCGGTAGGCGGAAACGGTGAAGACCAGATCCACCGCGCTGTTGCCATACATCAGGTAATACGTCATTGCCGCCTGCATCGCAGCGACGGTCGAAGGCGGTCCCCCCTGCTCACAGCTATAGGGCAGGCCATGAGTAACGCCCAGCCGCGCGCCGAACATCGGGCACCAGTATGCGCCAGCGCCCCCGGTATCGTGCTGGTAGGCCCCGTAACGTTCGCACAAATCCGTAACCACATCCTGAAGGTCAATATTAGCGCACAACTTCAGCGGACGGTTCGGATCGCCTTGGCGCATTGCCCGCAATGTATTCTCCACAGATTGCATGCGCAGCCAGGTGTCAAACTGAACGGCGTCAAACCATAGGCGGTTCTCCGCTTCCGTCATGTGCGGATAATCGCGGAGCGGCGTGGCACCCAGGAAAATATAACCTGGTATTGGATTCCCGAGAGTATTGATGAAGATCCGGTTCTCTCCGATCCTGATGGCGCCACCCACGTCGAGGCACTGATCAAAGTTGTTGTCGTCCCTGCCCCGGTTGAATTTTCCCAGTGCATATCCGTTGACATACACGTCAAAGAGAGGTGTATGTAATTCGCTGCTATACCCCTTGTTTCGGGAAATGTGCAGATATTTCAATGTTGAGATCTGTTCGGCATTGACGGTAAACGAACGCCTCAGCCAGTAATCTGGAATTTTCTCGCGCCCCTTGAGATTTCTCGTACGTCCACCATTATACATGAGCAGCATCGGGTCATTGCAGTCCACAGGCTGCCAGCCAGTTCCCGGTGTGCTCCCGTCAAGATACCACTTTGCCGCCGTACCCGCCTTTTCACGGTCCGCATGTCCTTCCCAGACACCTGTCAGATCAAGACATTTTTCGTCGAATCCGATAAAATCCTGCGGACATGGCACCTGCACATCGTCCCAGGAGCGGTAGGCGTCCTGCCGTCCCTTATGCACGAGTCCGACCTTCTGCAAATCCATTCCCAGTTTATTTTTCAGGTAATCGTGCCAGAGTTTTTTTGTCTCCGGCATGCCCGCCACAAACGCCAGATCCAGAACGCCTGCGGAACACATTTCACTGACTGCGAAGTTGGCGAGAAAATTCGGATCTGGATTCAGTCCTTCGGCAAAACGGCGACGGAAATCCTGGAGGTACGGATCTAGTACCGGCACCGGTTCCGTGCCTCCCGAAGGCCCTATAAATCCAGAGGCTGCACCATTCACCCAGAAGCACGGCCACGCCACTTTGAACAACTCTGCGTGTTTCACGTACGGAAGCGGTTCGCGGTTCCAGATGCTTGCCGTCTGATACGGCCATAAATAGGTGCGGAAGGGAATATCATACTCTTTTGCCATTGAGGAGAACCAATCAGTGATGGAGGTGTCCAGAAGACCCGGCTGGACAAAGCGTTGATAGGATGGAGGTTGCGCCGTAAGGGTGAATTTACGCTCCTTTGCCCACTCGAAATCTCCGGGAATATCGACGGGGGCGCCGCCGCCGCCCCACCAGACACCGGTTCCAGCGTTGTCAAAGCAGTCAAGCCAGCGGGGATAAGCTCTTTCAGGAACAGCTTTCAATGCGGACGCATTGTTCTGCTTCGCCCATTTCAGCATGGCTTCTTTTGATTTTGAAAAAAGAATGATACATTTTTTTTCGTCAAGTCCTATCAGCCAGAATGCATTGTCATCGAGTCCTATAAGAGTGCCTCCGAAGTTTTCCGACGGCAGTTTTTTGAGATCTCCGAATCCTAGGAGATCGGCCTGGAATTTTGATCCGATGACGGCCGCGTGTCCAGCATCTTCGGCGGAGAAGGTAAAGCATGTGTTTGAGGAATTCTTGTCTTCGTCGTATTTAGCGGAAAGATCAACTTTTCCAAAACCCCGAAGCGTCGCCGGCGCTCCTGAGACAGGAGAAAATGCAAGTGAAAAAAACGTCAGGATCAGGGAGAAATGAAGCAATTTAATTCTCATGTCGGACTCCAATTTTAAATTGTAATTTCAGAATCACACAATTATCATAATCACTTTAATCACTTTGTCAAGCACGGATTACGGTATTCCATAATGAAATCATTTATCTGAAAAAGTATAGGAGCGAAGGGGAGAATGGTCGGGATGGTGAGATTCGAACTCACGACCTACAGACCCCCAGTCTGACGCGCTAACCAGGCTGCGCTACATCCCGACACCGGCACTTAAAATGTAGCAAAGGCGCTTTTTTTCAAGTTTAACAACGGAATAATCCAAAATTTAAGAAAATTTAGTTTTTTATTTGAAAGAATGGATATTTTGTATAAAGTAATTGGATTGTATTATAAATTTTATTAATTTTATTTTGAAAGCATCAGGGAAAGGACCTATAAAGATGAAGAAATTTATTGCTCTAGTGGTGGTTGTCGTTGCTATGACTGCCGGAACTGTAACACAGGCTTCGGTGCTTGACAAACTTGTAATGTACGTTCCGAACAGAATCATTGATGTCATGGACGTGTTCTCGCTCTCTCTTGCTTTTGGCCCTACCGCAAGAGGCGAAGTATGGTGCACAAGGCCATTTGCGTTCGGAGCCGGAACCGGTGTTCTGGCAAAGGCGGCAAAAGCCTACAATCGCCAGTATGGCTTCGGTCTTGAATCAGGCTGGGAGACAAGCTTCGCAGCAGCCTCCGCCGAACAGAAGGAACTTTCCCATAGCATAGGATCATTGGAGGACTACACCTACTATTCCACAGGCGCACCGAGGACTGATGAAAGAATCTACAATTTCTATAATGGTGAAAGAGACTACTGGTCACTTGGCATGACAGGCGGCCTGGCCATAGCTGAAGTGAGCGGCGAATTCCATCCTGTTGAAATCTTTGACTTCTTCGCAGGATTCCTCTTTATCGATCTCAAGGGTGATGATCTCGTATTGCTTGACACCAAGAACTGAGAATTGAATAGATATTGAATATCAGAAGGCGCGGTTTAAACCGCGCCTTTTTTTTACACATCACCGAAGAAAATTCTCCAAAATAAAAATTATTAGTTTGACAAATCTTCTATTTATATTTAATTGCTTGTCATAATTAACGGAGAAATTTCGATGAGTGATCCTGAGAATCTTAAAATAACACCGCTCTATGACAAGCATCTCTCCCTAGGCGCTAAAATGGTTCCGTTCGCAGGCTGGATGATGCCTGTCCAATATACTGAAGGAATAATCGCGGAACACAAGCACACTAGAACACTTGCTTCCATCTTCGACATCTATCACATGGGGGAATTCCGCGTAAAAGGTGAAGACTCGGCCATTGCCCTTGATAAAATTCTTGCGAGGGCGGTAGCCGACCAGAAACCCGGAACATGCCGCTACAATTTCCTATTGAACGACAAGGGAACCGTCATAGACGATCTGATCGTCTACAGGGTCTCTGGAAATGAATTCTTCATCGTCGTCAATGCCGGCACGAAGGACACTGACGCCGCAAGATTCCGGGAACTTCTTCCGAAGAGCGTATCCTTCAACGATGAATCCGATGCAACCGCAAAAATAGATCTCCAGGGACCCGAAAGCGCAAATGTCCTTGAGGCACTCGGCCTGAAAAAGGAGTCCCTTCCGCTTTATTACAGATGGATGGACACCGTAATCAATGGAATCCCCTGCCTCCTCAGCCGCACCGGATATACGGGCGAGCTTGGCTTTGAGATTTATTTCCCTGCTGAAAAATCAGCAGCCATGTGGGATCTTCTCCTGAACCAGAAAAACGTGAAACCGGCCGGCCTCGGAGCACGCGACACACTGCGTCTTGAAATGGGATATCCGCTCTACGGGCACGAACTGAATCTCAATACTACTCCAGTTGAGGCGGGATTCTCGGAAATAATCAGGCTGGGAGACAATCGGGATTTCATCGGAGCCGGCGTATTGCGGAATTCGCAGCCGAAGAAGAGGCTCGTTGGAATCGAGCTGGATGGCAGGCGCGCAGCCAGGGAAGGCACGAACGTGATCATCGACGGGAAACTCGCGGGAACGGTTTCATCCGGGGCTTTTTCCCCATCGCTTGAAAAAGCAGTTGCCATGGCGTTTATTTCCGAAGAATTCAAGATTAGTGAAGGAATGGGGCTTGAACTTGCAACTGAAAGATTCAAAGTATCAGGGAAAATAGTCTCTGTTCCATTCTATAAGAACGCGACGGCCAGGATTAAAATATAAAATAATTTAAATATTTATTTTTTTTGCTCTGTTATTTTCTTAAAAACAAATTATATAAAACCATTTCTTTTGAAATTCACTTGGAGGATTATGATGAAAAGATACACAAAAGAACATGAATGGGTGGAGATAAAAGGCACCGAGGCCTTCATTGGCATAACAGCCTTTGCGGCAAAAGAACTCGGCGACATCACATTCGTTGAAATGCAGTCGGAAGGGACGGATCTGATAATCGGAGATGTCCTCGGGACCATCGAGTCGGTCAAGGCCGCCTCCGATGTCTACTCGCCGATCAGCGGCACCGTCGCCGCCATCAACACCAACCTCGAGGAGGAGCCCGGCATAATCAACAATTCCCCGGAGGAAAAAGGCTGGGTATGCAAGCTGGACAACATCGACCTTGTCGAACTCGATGAGCTCATGACAAAGGAACAGTACGACAAATATCTCAAGGAAACATCAGCTCCTTCCAAGAAATAAAACACAAGCTGGAATATCCGAATCTGAAATAAGCTGCCGATCATATCTTGTAGTAGTCATATTGTAAAAGGGAAAAATGCCTTACATTCCGAACACTGATGCCGACAGGAAGGAAATGCTCGAAGCCGCAGACTGCAAAAGCATTGACGAACTGTGGCAGAAGGCCCAGATAAGGACAGCTCCCCCGGCACTCGAGAACATCCCGGCTGGAATGTCTGAATACGAGGTAACGCGCCATCTCAGTTCGCTGGCCTCGCAGAATGCAATACATCTTGTGAACTTCGTAGGAAGCGGATATTACGACCATCTAATTCCCGCCGCAGTCGGAACAATGGTCGGACGCTCCGAATTCTATACGGCATATACTCCGTACCAGCCCGAAGCCTCCCAGGGAACACTTCAGGCAATCTACGAATATCAGTCCGCAATATGCCGTCTGACTTCCATGCCGATGTCGAACGCCTCCCTTTACGACGGAGGAACAGCATTGTTCGAAGCGATCATGATGGCTGTCAGGATCACAAACCGCCGCCAGGCCGTGATCTCCGGAGCCGTATCCCCCATTTTCCGCGAAATGATCAGATGCTACAGCAGCAATCTGGATATTGAAATTATCGTCGTGCCTGTCAATCCTTCGAAGACCGATTCCTCGCAGAGCGCCATGGTTGACGCCGTCACCGACAAGACAGCCTGCATCCTCGTCCAGTATCCGAACGTGTTCGGAACAGTCGAGGAATGGTCTGATACAGTTGAAAAGATCCATGCCAAGGGCGCCATCGCCGTCTGTTCCGCCTATCCGATCGCCCTCGCAATGCTGAAAACCCCGGGAGAAATGGGATTTGATATTGTAACCGGGGAAGGCCAGAGCCTGGGAATCCCGCTCAGCTTCGGCGGTCCATACCTCGGATTCATGGCAGTCAAGGAAAAACTCGTCCGTAAAATGCCTGGAAGAATTGTCGGCAGGACGCTTGATCTCGATGGCAAGCCAGGATTCGTCCTTACGCTCCAGGCCCGCGAACAGCATATACGCCGCGAACACGCGATGTCGAATATTTGTTCCAACGAAAGCCTCTGCGCTCTGACCGCCCTCGCCTATCTCACATGCATCGGAAAGGAAGGGCTTCTCCAGGTTGCGAACCTATGCGCGGCAAAAGCGAATTTTGCAAGGGAGCTCCTTCTTCAGATTAAAGGCATAGAACCCGTCGGCGAAAAAGCGTTCTTCAACGAATTTGTTATAAAGCTGCCCGGCGACTCATCTGAGATTGTCGGAAAGATGATCGACAAGGGCTTCGCCGCCGGATTCCCGCTTGGAAGATATTACAACGACAGGAAAAACCAGCTGCTCGTGGCCGTCACTGAAAAGAGGACGCGCGAAGAGATCAAGGCGTTTGCAAACGCAATGGAGGCCGTGCTGTGGAGCTGATCTATTCAAAAGGAAAATCGGGAAGACGCGGTTCATCGCTTCCAAAGCTTGATGTCCCGGATGCCAACTCCATTCCAGCCTCTCTCAAGAGGAAAAAAGCCGCACAGATGCCGGAAGTCTCCGAACTTGAAGCTGTAAGACACTTCACTCTTCTCAGCAGGAAGAACATGGGCGTCGACTCTAATTTCTATCCACTCGGCTCATGCACGATGAAATACAATCCGAAGGTGAATGAAAAGATTGCAGCAATGCCCGGTTTCGCGGATCTTCATCCCCTCCTCCCGCAGCTCAGGCGCGGTGGAGCCCTCACGCAGGGCGCGCTTGCTGTCATATATGAAACTGAACGAATGCTCAGCGAACTCCTCGGATTCTCCCAGACTACTATGCAGCCCCTCGCCGGAGCTCATGGTGAACTTACCGGAGTAATGCTCATCGCCGCATATCACAAGGCGCATGGCGACAAGAAGAGGAAAATCATGCTCATACCCGATGCCGCCCACGGAACAAATCCGGCAAGCGCGGCTATGGCTGGATTCGATACAGTGACTATTCCTTCCGATCCGCACGGCAATGTCGATATTGACGCTCTCAAGAAGGAGCTTGACGAAAATGTCGCCGGAATCATGCTCACATGCCCTAACACTCTAGGAATGTTCGACAAGAACGTCAAGGAAATCTGCGATCTCATACACAAGGCAGGCGCTTTGGCCTACTGTGACGGCGCCAATTTCAATGCAATCATCGGCAGACTCCGCCCTGGCGACATCGGATTCGATGTGATGCACGTCAACCTGCACAAGACATTTTCAACTCCGCATGGCGCCGGCGGACCCGGTTCGGGCCCTGTCGGGGTCTGCGAGAAGCTTGTTCCATATCTGCCAGTCTCTTGCGTCGTCAAACGCAGCGACGGAACCTATGCCCTCGAGTACCATCACAAGGAGAGCATTGGATATATTGCGCCGTTCTACGGAAATTTCGGGATAATCCTGAGAGCATACGCGTATCTCCTGGTGCTCGGCAGGGAAGGCGTTAAAAAGGTCAGTGAAAATGCAGTTCTCAATGCGAACTATATCCGTGTCAAGCTTCTTCCGTATTACGACCAGCAGTATCCTGGATACTGCATGCATGAATGTGTGTTCTCCGCGACCCGCCAGACGGAAAAAGGCGTGCATGCCCTCGATATCGCAAAGGCGCTGATCGACCGCGGAATCCATCCGCCGACAATCTATTTCCCGCTCATCGTCAAGGAAGCAATCATGATCGAGCCGACGGAAACTGAGTCGAAGGAAGACATCGACAAGTTCATCCAGGTGATGATCGACATTGCGAAACTCGCAGACGAGAATCCTGATGCAATCAAGAATTGCCCGCTGACAACCCCTGTCAAACGCCTCGACGAAACCCAGGCCGCCAGGAAACTGGATCTGGCTTCGCTGGAATAATTCTTCAGGCACAGAGGCACAGAGGCACAAAGTTTCTTCTTCTGGAAACAAGAAAATCTCCTTTCTTCCATTGTCGAGCTTCCCCCTTCGCACGCTGAAGAAGGAAATCATGGACTACATCGAGGAGGAAACCGCTGCAGCCCTCTAGAACTATAGTTTTTCAGATAAATAATTTCATTATTTTCCTGAAAAACTATCAACGAGAAGTTGAAGCTCCGCAGAACTTCTCAGCTTTTTCATGACTCTTATGACTTCAGCCGCGTCGCTCATGTACTTC
>JBAQUG010000003.1:0-4226 GCA_049297395.1 Victivallales bacterium
ACTCAAAATACCTAGAATGGCATTCGGCTTTAATGGGTGAAGTTTTCAGGGGTGGTCATATCGCAAGAGGAACAAAAGTTCTGAAGCGTCTACCTATCAGGAAAATAGATTTTACCAATAGGGACGACAAGTCTATTCACGACAAAATTGTAAAAGTCCAGAAAAAACTGATCCTTAAACAAGGGGAAATAGATCAAAAACACGGTGACAAACGAACCCTGACAAGACTCAACAGAGAATTTGAGTTTTTGAAAAAAGAAATCAATGAACTTTTGAAAAAGCTTTTTGACTTAGGAAGCGGAGATCCATTAATCCCGTTAATAAAAGAAATGTATGAAGCTAATTAAAAACGCATCAGCAGAAAAACTTAGAGGTGGATTTTACACACCTGAAGCAATTGCATCCTTTATTCTGAAGTGGGGCATCAATGGAAGTTCTTCTTATGATATTCTGGAGCCAAGTTGCGGAGACGGGGTATTCCTTGAACAATTGAAGTGGCGGAACCATAAATTCAACAAAGTAACTGCCATTGAATTTGATGATGCAGAAGCTAGAAAAGCGGATAATATTGAGTTGGAAAACAAGGCTGTTATCAATACTGATTTTCATTTGTACTGCAACGAAACTATGGAAAGATTTGATTTTATTGTTGGTAATCCGCCCTACATCCGTTACCAATATTTTGACGAAGAGCAGCAAAAAGAAGCCATTAAAATATTTAATCGTGCCGGATTGAAATACACAAAACTTACTAATGCCTGGGTTTCATTTGTTGTTGGTTCAAGCCTCTTATTAAAAGAAAAAGGTAAAATAGGCTTTGTTATTCCTGCCGAAATATTACAAGTATCATATGCCCAACAACTAAGAGAGTATTTAGCCCGCTTCTACAACAAAATTAATATCGTTTCATTTAAAAAACTCGTATTCCCCGATATTCAACAGGAAGTTGTCTTATTGCTCTGCGAAAAAAATGGCTCAGATAGCCACCTTATTGAACACTTGGAGCTGACAGATGCGTCCGAACTGGAAACTCTGGATATAAATAAGCTGAAAAGCCCGAAAAAGAAGATTGACTTCAAAAGTAATAAGTGGACATTCTATTTCCTTGAACAAGAAGAAATTGACTTTCTTGAAACGATTACAAAGAAAAAAAACATTCCAAGAATTGGGGATTACGCAGATGTTGAAGTAGGGATTACTACCGGAGCAAATGACTACTTTACGGTTTCACTTCTTGTCGTAGAAGGATTTAATTTACAGGAGTTTGCCAAACCTATGGTGGGGCGTAGTGTCCAGGTGAATAGCGTTGTTTTTAATGAAGAAGATTGGAAACGTAATCGTTTAACCAAAGCCAAGGCTCATTTATTAACATTTCCTCCTAAACATAAATTAAATGGACACAAAGGTGCGAACTCTTATATTTCGATGGGCGAATCAATGGGGGTTAACAAAGGATATAAAACAGGCATTCGTGATGATTGGTTTGTTGTTCCTTCCATTAAATTATCAGAGGCACTGTTTATCAGACGTAGCAACCTGTTTCCAAAACTGATAGTGAACGAAGCTGGTGCATATACCACGGATACCATGCACAGGGTTTTTATGAAAAAAGGCGTAAACATAAATGCGTTTATAGCCAGCTTCTACAATTCGCTTTCACTGGCATTTTCAGAAATTTCAGGACGATCATATGGCGGCGGTGTTTTAGAACTCATGCCAAGTGAAACAGAAAAAATTCTTCTCCCTTATAAAAAAGAGAATGAATCCCTTCTTCATCAAATTGACCAAATGATGCGGGGAAAGAAAAGTATTGATGAAATCCTTAAAATCACCAATGAGCAAATCCTTAAAAAAGGATACGGCTTTACAGACAAGGAAATAAAGCTTTCGGATAGCATTTGGAAAAAGCTTTCAGCGAGGAGATTGAATAGGAGTAGATAAACGAGGGAAACCGAAGTCTGGATTGCTGATGCTCCAGATCACCTGATTCACTTTGATGGCGACAAGTTCCTTGGACCATACAAGAAATAAGGACTCCCTGCAATCATTGCACATAATTGAGTACATAATAGCGTAATGGAAATTCCCTCAACAATTAATACGAACAACCGTTTTGCGGATTTCGCAAAAAGAATTGTCTCGGAATTCATTTCCTTCCCCTGCCCCGGATGCCTGAAGAACATGCCGGACGGCAGTTCAGGGCTATGCATTGAGTGTTTCAACAGGATTCCTGTCGTGAAAACCCCTGTATGTCCGGGATGCGGGGCCGAGAATGACGGGATATTCGAAGTCTGTGGAAAATGTCTCAAGGAAGAAAAGAGGATCTGGAAAAGCGCTGTCGCGCTGATGAGGATGGAGGATTACGGGAGGGAGCTTCTCCACAGGTTCAAATACAAGAACGACACTTCGCTCGCGAGGCCTTTCGGGATGATGTGCGCGGAAATGCTGAAGAAATCGGGGATGAGGCCGGACTTGATTGTTCCCGTCCCTCTGCACTGGACGAGGAGTTTTACGAGGGGATATAATCAGACGGCGCTTGTATCGCAGATAATATCCACGGGAACCGGCATTCCAATGAAGAAGCTCCTGAGAAGGGTGAAGAGGACGCCGAAGCAGGCGAACCTGAGCGGAGTTGAGCGCAGAAAAAATCTTAAAGGAGCTTTTTCTGCTACTTGTGATGAGATTTGCAGAAACAGGGTTATATTATTGGTTGACGATGTTCTGACCACCGGGTCGACCCTTTCATCTGCGTCATCAGCACTGATGGATAGTGGAGCAAAGGAAATAAACATACTTATTTTGGCAAGGGGTTAATTATTTATGGGTTTATTTGGAAAGACTAAATCAGCCAGGCTTGGGACCGTAAAGAAAAAAGAAATACCGCACGGGATATGGGATAAATGCAGGGACTGCAACGAACTCATCTTCCTGAAGCAGCTCGAGGAGAATCTGAACGTATGTCCAACCTGCGCCTTCCACCACCCTATGAACGCCCCCGCCAGGATAGGCCTCCTGACAGATCCGGAAACATTCTCTGAAATTGATTCCACGATGAGATCGGTCGATACGCTGAAATTCGAAGGTGTCGCCTCATATACTGAAAAGCTCCAGCAGAATATTGAAAAGACCGGCATGAACGACGCCATCGTCTGCGGTACTGCGAAACTCAACGGGAGAAATTACGCCCTGGGCGTAATGGATTTCCGCTTCCTCGGCGCGAGCATGGGCTCCGTTGTCGGAGAGAAAGTAACCAGGCTCACCGAACTCGCCACCGAAAAGAAACTCCCTCTGGTAATCGCCACCGCGAGCGGCGGCGCCAGGATGTATGAAGGGATGCTGAGCCTCATGCAGATGGCGAAGACCAGCGGCGCCCTGGCAAGGCATGCCGAAGCAAACCTCCCTTATATTGTGATAATGACTCATCCGACCACGGCGGGCGTGACTGCGAGTTTCGCATCGCTCGGAGATGTAATAATCGCCGAACCCAAGGCCCTAATCGGCTTCGCCGGCCCAAGAGTCATCAAGGATACGACCCAGGCAAAACTCCCCGAAGGATTCCAGTCCTCCGAATTCCTGATAAAAAAAGGGATGATCGACAGGATCGTGGAAAGGAAGAACCTCCGCCATGAACTCTCCCTCCTTCTCGAATATTTTGCGAAGGCGGGATAAAAAATAAGCTTATTTTTTATCATCTTAAGATGTAATTCCTGAAACTTACGTTATAATTGTTTCTGTCGTGGCCTGTTTTGCCGGGCCCTGTGCGCTGGAATCGCGTTAATCGAGTCAGATGGGGAACCAAGCAGCTACGTACGATGAAGCCAGGCGCCGCAGGTGTTCCTGTCAGGGCAGGCCGCGGCTTAACAACAAATCTCCGATTGCCAATTCCCAATTTTCAATTTAATAAATCGGAAATCGAAAATCATAAATCGGAAATTTCCATGTCTGAATACCAGGTAATAGCAAGAAAATGGCGTCCACGGACGTTCTCGGAAGTCATCGGACAGGAACATGTCATAAAGACCCTTCAGAACGAACTTGTCCAGGGAAGGACGGCACACGCCTATCTCTTCGTGGGTCCTCGCGGAATCGGGAAGACGACGATCGCCAGGATATTCGCAAAAGCCCTGAACTGCAAATCCCCCCAGCCATCAGGCGAACCATGCTGCACCTGTTCTTCCTGCGTCTCCATAAACGACGGAAGCACCCTTGACGTAATAGAAATAGAC
>JBAQUG010000004.1:0-17386 GCA_049297395.1 Victivallales bacterium
GCTTAAGTTTGTCGGGTATTTCAATTCCTTCTTCCAAGGCGATGTCTGCGGCAAGATCGGACATCCAGCTCTCACATGCGAAAATACCGTCAAGTCGATTGTCCCGCAGAAATGCCGAGAGTCCGGCGCGCATATCAACATCGCCATGCGAAATCAACAGTTTGAACGCGTCAAGATTCCGGGCTTTCAGTGTTTCGTCATACCCCCTGAGCCTGTCAGCGATGGATGAAAAACGGCTGTGACAGGAAAAGAGACATCCGATCCTCCGGCATCCCTGATCCAGAAGACGGGACACCGCCATCTGCGCACCGAGCCGGTTGTCGGTCTCGACGAAATGCGAGGGGACATCCTCGAAATGCTTGTCAACAATGACAAACGGAAGTCCGGTTCCTTTCAGCCATTCCACCAGCTTCACTTCTTCCGCAATCGTCTTCTCTTCCTCTCCTGTCAGGAATACTATCAGGCCTTCAGTTTTCCCGGACAGTCTTTCCATGTGCTTCTTCTCAAGTTCGACGCTTCCGTGCGAATTCGAATACACCATCTCGAAACCATTCCGGTGGATGCTTTCTTCAATACCGTGAATAAGCAGATCGAAGCCAGCCTCATGTGGCCCGTGACTCCTGGACCAGGGAAGGACAGTCCCTATGGTATCCGCCAGCCTTTTACCATCCACAGGCATCCGTGCATAAGTGCCCTTCCCTTTGATTCTTTTTGCGAACCCTTCGTTTTCGAGTTCCCGCAAAACCCTGCCTGCCGTCACTGCGGTGATTCCAAATTCATCCGAAAGGCAGCATATTGAAGGCAGTTGTTCATCTGGAAGTATGGAGCCTTTCTCGATCTCCTTTTTTATCAGTTCCTTGAACTGGTAGTATTTGGGCACCGGCAGGTTTTGATTAAAGCCCTTCCGTATCCTGGAGATGATTGTCCTGTTGTTAAAATGCATAGGCACCTTCTTTTTAACTATGATAGCATAGTATCATAGCTTTCCAGCAAAGTCAATATCACGCGGGAAAATATTTAAAATTTAAAGTTCTCAAGTGGGGGCATCTGATAGACATGCATGATCTGGGATATAGGCGCTCTTTTTGACTGCAGATAGGACATGCTCGAATTCTCTGACGATTGCGCCTTCGCCTTCATCCGATGCTTCCATATTGGACTTATTAGCATTACGGTTTCATCGAGAAGAACATCTCCCCTTTGGAACCGACTTCATTGCAATAGACGCAAGCACTGTAACCTCCTCCATGTTCCGCCAGCTTTGTCGTTAGATTATACTATCATCCCATAACTTTTAACTGTTCAATTAATAGATGAACTCTTTATATTATTTTTATTCCGAGAATTTTGCATAAGTCGTATATCTTCCCACTGTTATCTCCATATGAAATTATATAATGCTGGCTCATCACATTCTGGATGAAGTCTTCGACCGACGTGTCGAAAATTATTTCCAGGCTTGGAAGCCGTGGTGCCGGAGGCGCCCATCCGGCCTCCTCCCATTTCATCGGAGTGCGCGCCATTCCGGTCATGATATGCATGGCATATCCGCCTTTGGAATATCCCAGACGGCAAATCGTGACCTTGCCGGTTTTCAGCTTTGAGACATTCAAGAGTCCTTCGCCAAAACCTCCGAACGCATTTGGCATCACGGTGACTTTGCCGTCAACGATCTCAGACGGCACATAATCAGGAACGCCAAGAAGGGCTCCGTTTTCCAGAAATTCATAGAATTCAAGGTATGCTGCAACCTGTCCGGTTAGATACTTGACGATCAGCTGTGTCACCGCGCCAAGGCTGTCGTTTTCCGGCACAGAACAGATATCCAGTTCGTCATGAAGGAGACTCATGCATCCGGCCGGGGCGAATTTGAGGAGCTTCTTGATTCCATCTACGTCGCTGAACGAGAAGGCCTCGTATTTACGATCCTGTATCTTGGTTTTCAATGCCAGGAAAAGACGGATCGAGTTTTCGACTGTACCTGGCTTGGGCTCCTTTACAAAATTCCATCGCTTCTTCAAGGACATTGCGAGTTTCTTGATTTCCTTTTCATCGGTATTCTCCATGAGCTGAGCAATTTCCAGCAGTTCGAAATGTTCTATCTCCGGACCGATCTGGGCCTTCAATGAAACGCCGTCGTACAATGTGCCGTACAATCGCATGTCGCGGTATCCTGCCATACCGATTTTGGCAGTTCTGAGCAGTGAAGCAGCACGGGCCGCCCATGCATATGACAGGATTTCATCGACTTTCGGCTTCTGACCGCGATAGGCCACCACATATTTGAACTTGTAACCCATATCCTCCATCGGTTTGCGCAGAGCGGTTGTTCCGGCCTGGCCGGCAGTTGTAATGAAACGGTCGCCGTCCTGCCATCCGCTGAGCCCCAAGAGGATCATCGGCTTGTGCTTGAACGGTTCTATCACGCTGAAAACCGCCCATGACGGAATCCAGCCGGCGATGCACACGATTAGAAGATCAAAATCATTCCTTGCCAGTTCCTTCACTGCCCGTGCCACCGCTTCCCCATTTGGATCGTCGCATACCGGCGCTGTCTTGAACAGATCGAGTCCCTTCTTCTCCAGCATTTCCTCCACCTCCGCACAACGTCCGACGATGAACTCCTTCGGGGTATTGACCTCCCCGAACCCGACAAAACCCGCCCTGATATTTCTCATCTTAGTCATTCTCCTATTTCAATGATTTTGACATATGTGACCATTCCACAAGACCGGATAACGCATCCTGTCCATAAAGGTTGTCCCTTCCTGCCATCATCGCATATTGTCCGGCAGTCATGATATTCTCATCCTTCAACAGGGCGGCCAGGAATCCCGCCACTGCGCAATCCCCGGCTCCGGATGCATTGCGAAAACGTCCAGACTCGACGGGAAAGGGGGGAATCCATGCCCCTTGAGGACATCCGACGCGATCAGAAAGGCGCAATGCTGATGAATTAAGTTCCTCCAGATCTCCTGTGTGCAGATAAGCACCCTTGTGCCCTGCCTTGACGAGGAGCACCTTGACTCCCATCGCAAGAACCTTACCCGCAATCCGTCCATATTCCCCATCCGGGATGGCGTCAATTATATCACCCCCTGCCGTCCTCTCCGCTATATGGGAATATATCTGTGGCTCCAGCATGAAAAGAAGTTCTTCAATGCTTGGTACGAAAATATCCACAAACGGGAGAACGGCGGACAATATCGCCCTCCAATCAGCCTTTCCAGCCGGCGCACCCGGATCAGGCAACGTCATATCCAGTGAGACAGTTGCACGCTGCCCGCGCGCCCGCTCCAGAAGTTCCCTGAGTTTCACACCTCCGTCTGACCACAACGCATCCATCAGGGGAGGATATCCGAAATGGAAGAGTCGGCTTTGCCCGACCAGCTCATAGTCTATGTCATCAGCGCTGAAGATGCGGTTGCAACCGGGATCTTCAAGAAAAATACGGTCCATTCCCGGAGGTGCGATGACGATACCATATGCGGTTCCAGCCGGACTTCGGCGTATCCCCCGGGTCACTCCCTCCTGTGCGAAATTCGCAACGGCCATGTCGCCCAGCACATCATTCCCAACACATCCCATCAATTCCACGCGCTGCCCGAATTTCCGCATCGCGAGACCTGTGTTCGCCACCACTCCGCCAAGTGAAAAATGCAATCCCTCGGTCTCGATAAGCCTGCCGGGCCGGAACAGTTCGGCAAGCGTGACGGATTCCCGTTTTGCGAATCCGGGCGCTATGTCGACACCGAGATAGCCTGCCACTACAGCGTCAATCGACCGAGATGTTTTTATTTCCATAACTTTCCTATTTCTCCTAGTGTCCTGCATACGAGAATCTTTCCGCCTTCTGAGCCGACCTTGCCGTTTATGATCAGCCCTCCGTAGCCGCCGAATTGTTCGGCACGTGCACTCGGCAGGTAACCGCCGGTATCCCCGCAGAGCTGGACTATGAAAGTCTGGCCGGCCCTGCTTCGCGACTTGATCTGGCGTCCGAAATCCAGATAGAGTTCAAAGGGGTTGGTGGCAAACACGGCATTTCCAAGGCGGAGCGCATGGAGTTCCATCTGGAATTCAGGCTGCTTGTCCTGTTCATGATATCTGGAGATCACCGCCTTCGCGTTCTGGATCAGGACGAAATGATGGAGCTTGCTGTCATAAGGACCTGGACGGTCAGCGATCTTTTCATTGCGTCTTACCTTCCCGCAGAAATCCTTGTATGCCTTTTCCTCTGGCATCGTAGATTCGAGAGCTTCCAACTCCTTTCCGGCGAGCATGAATTCCTTTTTTGAAGCCCGCCGGAGAGGAAGGGGAATATTTTTAACGCTATGCTTCATGATAGGCGAAGAATTTATTCCTGCGCTGGCCTTTGGAAGCGCATTTATAACAGCGGCAAAAAGCCTGCGACCGATTTCCTTCACACCGTCCTCATGCCAGAAATCCGGCTCCCCCTTGTAGTTTCTGGTCAGGTCGCGGGGCGATTGACACCCGGCTGCGCTAATCTGCCCCAGGATTTTGAAATTGTCTCCAAAACGCTTTTTGAGCAGTTGCCTGGCCTCGCCAATAAAATCTGAAGAAATCTTGTATGTCGCTTCCATGACCTGCGAAGGACATGCCAGGTTGAGGATTACCCCGGTTGCCTTGCCCTTCTCACAAAATGTGAAAAGCATTTCAACCCCTGAATCTTCGCCACCTTCCATGCCGATGAAATCCTTCCGATTGGTTTTTCCGTACATTTCCGCTGTGCCGTCGGCATAAACGGCGCGTCGGCAATGTCCCACCCGTGCAAAACCCAGTGTGTTGGCAATACCTCCCGGTTTCCGGCTGCGCCAGGCCGCGATCACAGCGGTCTTGAGTTTCCCGAGCAGGAAACTGCGGTATTCAACCGCCGTCAAAACTCCAGGCAGTTCCGCCAGCCAGCCAATTCCAGTTATCGGATCAACGGCAGGAGCATTATGGGTATGGATGACGTTGAGAAAGATTTTGGACACATCAAGTTCCGGCAGATCCGAATGCAGCATGTCGCGAAGCTGCTCCTGGAAGTCAGCACGGAATCCGGCAAGATCCAGTGAGATCATTACAGCCTGCTCACCTTCACTTGATTCAAGCGCCAGCACAGTTGCCGAAAGCCTGGAATGGATGCCTTTGGATATCCGGTGGTAATACTGCCCGCTAAGATCCACCTTGCCTTCCGGGGTGGTGTCGATCTCCGACCAGCCGATAAGAAGTTTGGACATATCCTGTTCCTTCCAAGATTTCTTAAGTTATAAATTCATGGGGCTATGCGAACATTATCCATCTGCTTTACATATTCCGGGCTAATCTCATGCGTTTTCCCGCCCGGCACACGCTGTTCGATGTTAATGAACGAGCTGTCAAGAAGCGGTGTATTAATCAATAACGCCGTCGGTGAATTATTCGAAATGATGTTTTCCATGTGTATGCCATTGATGTCGCCCATGTTCGCGCCCTTTCCATAACCTGTATACACGGCAACGGTATTCATTGTCTTATAGGCCATGCCGTCTTCTATGTCCCTTGCTGTGATATTTCTTACTTTAGCCCCGCCGGCAGCAAGACATATGATGACATGCCCTATTGATGACGCCCTGATATTGTTGATTGTCATATTTTCTATTGTATCTCCAAGGGCATTGCTTTCATCTCCGCCTACCTGTAGCGGATATAGATAATGCTCTCCGGGATACACACCGCTTTTCCTGGGATAATTATTCTTGCCGAGCAGCGCTGTGCAGGCAACAATATCATCGGAACATGCACCGGCGATGTTCTCGACGCGGCCGTTACGGCAGCCTTTTCGAAAGTCGATACCATCTCCGTTTTTCACCGTAGTATGAAAATCAATATCGTGGATATGCATGTTCTCGCAGCCATGCTCCTGCGATATCGCCCAGCAGGTGGTTTTCCGCATGGCAAAACCGCCGATCTCATAATTATGGCAGTTCGCCATAAGAATTGAAATTGTACGCCAACCGTAAAAGTCACCGGTCCATGGTATCGACTCGCCGCCTCGCATAGGATGGGGAGCCGCGTGCGGAGCATCCGGACCTTCAATGCTGGCGCTGTCCACGCCGCTGCCGATTATTTTGATATTGCTGTTTTGCCGCAGTTCACAGGCCATGCCATTGGGATTTCTCTGGTCAACAACAATGCCTTCATTTCGGATGATCGTATCGAAGATGCCATCCGCAAGTTTCAATCGACTTCTGTTGAGGAAAAGCGTGGTGTCTGAAGGAAGGATTATCGATTCAGAGATGAGCCATGTGTTCGTATCGGGCTGTGTCACGATGTCAATACCGAGTTCGAGCGTTCCACCGCCTCGCGATTTCAGCGTTGCCAGGGCGGATTTGATCCTTTCGGTCTGTGTGCCGGTAAAATCGTTAGGGGTAATGGTCAATTTGTTTTTCATGAAATCTCATCTCCTGATATTATAATATTATTGCCTGCACTTCTCAAACGCCTCCAGATACGTTTCCATTTCTGTGCGGCTTCCGGCGTTAACAGGCAGAATCATCCTGCCGGATCTGTTGTATTTTTTCCAGAGTTCCACTGCGACATCAGGCGTTCTCGCACCCCACCAGCACAACAACCCCTTATCAAGCTCATTGATTCTCCCATAAAGCCAGGCCCAGTCCTTGTTCGGATTATCCCCGGCACCGGGCACCCACTGTATGACCTTGACCTTGTCAATGGAGCAGATCGACTCAAGGTGGGTGATATTCCCCGGACCGTCAAGGTGGTACTCGACCGCATCGAAACGGTCTATCTCCTGCCGCAGATATGGCAGGGCGAATTCATCGAAATGCTCCTTCCCGATATTGAACCCGAAATCGCACTGCGGAGTGGCGGCTCTGCCCTCGCAATAGAACCCGTGCCCAGTACAGCTTCCGTACTTCTCCACCTCTGCAATCCGGCAGACTTCATCCATAATTTCCTTATGCGCAACCATGATCTGCCTCATGCAATGATGAACACCTTCCGGATTGTCGTAGAGATCTGTCAGCAGCTCGACATTGCCCCGGAGCGCTGCAAGAGTGTCCAGGTTGTTATAGTAGGGTTGGGCCGTCCCGAAGATAAGCCGTCCAGCGCATTTTCTCCTCATGCATTCTGCATATTTCACCCATCTTTCCCACCAGATGGAGTCTCGACGGAATTTTATTTCAGCCGAATCGAGATCCTTGATGAATGGGGCTGCATGCGTGTCCATGCCGCCAACACCCTCTGCCGCTATAATTTCAGAACCGAGAAAAGACGGGAAAAGGTCTATAACCAAGGATGGATAATTGAATGGCACCGAGTCCCCCAGGAATTCATGGGTTTCAGCCCAACGAAGCAATTGATCAACCACATCTTCATAATCTCTTGTAAAAGCTGCGCCCCACGCTGGCTTGGGTACAGGTTCAACACCTTTTTTCGGAGGTTCAGCGAGCAGAATCGGCCGCCCTAAAGTGCCGTCCCAGAACTTTCGCCAATTTTCCTTGACCCCTTTGAAATCATCTTTGAATTCCAATTCATCCAGACTGCTCATATACCACCTATTTTAATTGTACTGTCAGATCGCTGGCTTTCCAATGCCGCAGTGAATAGCCGGTGAGACATTGCCGTCTCTTCCGGAGTCACACATCCCGCAAATCTGCTCTTGGGCCTGCCTTCGGCCAGCTCGTATATGAACGCCGCCCACATCTGCTGGATGCAGTCCGTGAAACCAAATTCAAATATCCCGCCTGTAATCCCTTTGAACGCAGTCTCCCAGCCCATGTCAATCTGCTGCCATGCCTGGACTCCTCCGGAATATTCGAGTATTTCAAGCCTGCGCGGATTCCTGCTCGACCATCGTCCGCATGCCTTCATGCCCTTGACCTCGAAATACCAGGTATTCGTTTCGCCGGGGGCTATGCGCTGGGTCCTGATCGTCATCGGGAACAGCTCCCCGCTGTCAGGATCTGCCGTCTCGCACAGCATCGTCCCGTTGTCCCAGGTATCGCATGGAACCATTTTCCCATTCCTGTCGGGCCTTTCCTTCACAATATTGGAAAGTATCGCCCTGACATTCTTCGGATACCATCCGGCCTTAAACGGCATGTGGCACGGATGCATCCCAAGATCGCCGAGACACCCGTATTCCCCGTTGAACTTGATCATGCGCTTCCAGTTTATCGCCTTGCCGGTGTCCAGATCGGACGAATGGAGGAATCCTGAATTGACCTCGATTATCCGTCCGAAGGACTTCGCCTCAATCATTTGTCCGAGCCGCTGCATCGCCGGGAAAAACGGTGATTCGGAACTGCAGCGCACAAAGACTCCGGGATGTTCTCTTATACACGCCATAATCGCATCGTTCGCCTTTTTGTCAATGCCAAACGGTTTCTCGCCGAGCAGATGCTTTCCCGCGCGGATGATATCGCAGTACAGCTGTTCGTGGAGATTGTGGGGTACCGCACAATATACCGCCTCGACTTCCGGATCCGCAAGCATCTCCCTGTAATCGCCTGTGGAGAGTCTGACACTGGGGATATTCGCCTTGAACCAGTTCCTCACATCCTCGCTCACATCGCAGATTGCAATGATTTCAGGTTTTGCAGGCATTCCGGAGAGATGGCACCAGCGCGCCGCCGCGCTTGCAAACTCCTTGCCCATCAAGCCTCCGCCGATGATTCCAAACTTGATCGTTTTCATCTATTTCAAGAGCTCCTTTTCAGTCTCGGCAATCGACTCCTCTATTATGTCCATTCCCTTGATGGCTACGTCGTCTGGCATGATGATCGGAGGACTCATACGCAGGATGTGTCCTGCAGGTATCCATGCCAGCCCCTTCCCGAACGCCTTCTGGTAGACCATTTTCCCAGCCGCATCGAACGGCTCCTTCGTCTTCTTGTCCTTGACAAGTTCAACTCCCAGGAGACATCCCTTGACGCGGCAGTCGCCGACTATCCTGTATTTGGATGTCCAGTTGGACATCTTCTTCCTGAAGACCTTCTCAAGATGCTGGGCATGCTCCAGAAGATTTTCCTCTTCGATCACCTCGGTGCTGGCGAGGGCGGCGGCGCAGGCCATCGGGTTCCCGCCATAGCTGCTTGATGCCGATATCGACTCGAAGGATTTCGCATACTGCTCCCTCACCGCAACACAGGTTACAGGGAACCCGTTTCCAAACCCCTTCCCTATGGATACCACGTCCGGAACCACATTCCAGTGCTCCATGCAGAGCCATTTTCCCGTACGTCCCCAGCTTGTCAAAACCTCGTCCGCCATCAGGAGGATGTTCTTCCTTTCGCAGAGTGCCTTCAGCTTCGGGAAGAAATCATCCGGCGGAATGATCGAACCACCCCAGCCCTGTATTGGCTCAAGCACGAAGGCGGCTACGCTTCCGACAGTTCCCCTGTCGAGATACATCTCGTAGAACTCAATATATTTATCAGTGTCAATAGTGCCATCGGCCTTAGTCCAGATCGGCCTATAGGGATCAGGTCTTGGAACCATGTGCGAACCCGGTGCCCTTGTGGCTCCATATGCTGTCGATCTTATGTGTCCGAGCGAAACGCCTCCATAAGTCTTCCCGTGGAAATCGTAGAACGCAGATATGAGTTCATGCTTGCCTGTCGCCGCCCTGCATATCCTCAGACCGGCCTCCACCGCCGCAGTACCACAGTCGTAGAGCTGGAAGCCCTTGAGGTCTCCGGGGAGAACCGATGCCAGTTTCTCGACCAAGCGCATCTTAATCTCCGTAGTGAAATCGTGGCAGTTCATCAACTGTCCTGCGTATTTCGCAACCGCCTCGGATATCTTGGGATGGCAGTGCCCCAGCGTGGTGACATAAATCCCCGATGAGAAATCGATGTACCTGTTGCCATCGACATCCCTCAGCTCATACCCCTTTCCGGACTCGAAGGCCACCGGGAACAATTTCACCTGTTCGCTCAGCCCCTTGAAATATTTCGTGCATCTGTTGTGATATTCGACTGATTTCGGCCCCGGCACAGTTCCGGTAACTATTTCCGGAAGCACCCCTTCCACTTTCGTTCTCATTGAATTCCTCCTTCTCCTGAAATATTATTATTTGTTATATTATGTTTTGCTTGTTATTTTATAACATATACATATCCGATAATACATTTACAAGGTTATTTTTAAAATATTTCTTGAAATAATCAACCTGGTTGTTATTTTATAACATTATGAATTCAAGACAACAAAATCTTTTGGAGAAACTTTCCAAGACGGGAAGGATGGAAGCGGCTGAGGAGGCAAAACTCCTGAATGTCTCCAGCATGACCCTCTGGAGGGACTTCAAGCTGTTTGAGGAACAGGGGCTTGCAGTCAAGACGCATGGGGGGATCATTTCCGCAGCGAATGAACGCCTGCCGTTCAATTGCATCTCAAAGGCCTCCGACTTTCAGAAGAAAATAGCAAAAGCCGCAATTTCACTCATGCCGAAAAATTCCACCATCATGCTGAGCGCCGGAACCACCACGCTGGAAATAGCAAGACAACTCGTCTCCTCAGGCAGGCCGCAGATTACCGTTGTCACGAATTCCCTGCCGGTCGCAGCAATCTTTTATAAGACAGACTTCAATGCGATTCTGCTCGGCGGCTCCCTGAGAAGGAATTCAATGGACCTGACTGGGCCTCTTGCAGAAAAGAACCTTGACGAACTGCATATCGACATGCTTTTCACAGGATGCGACGGAGCCATTTCCGAAGAAGGATTCTTCACGTCCGACCTATCCATGGCTGAACTGGAACGCAAATCTGTCCAGAGGAGCAAGACTGTCGCTGTCGTAACGGAAAGCCGTAAATTCGGAAAAATATCTCTCGCGAAGTTCGCTTCGGCCAAGGATGTCCAGACAGTCATAACCGACATGAATTTGTCCAATCAGGACAAGTCAAGCCTGGAGAAAAACAAAATCAAGGTTCTCACGGCAAATTGAACTGCCTTCAAGATAAGAAAACCGTACATACAATCTATCAGAGGAATTTTATGAAAAAAGTAAAGGGCTGGATTGATCTGCAGGTGAACGGCTATATGGGAACAGGCTTTTCAGATGTCGATTTGACCAAGAACGGTTTCGTGCGGGCATGCAGGGAGATTCTCTCCTCGGGGACTGCGGCTTTTCTGCCGACACTGATAACAAGTTCCGAAGAGACTTATGAACACAACCTGCCAATGATGGCCTAGGTAATCTGCGACAGTGAGTTTGAAGGGAAAATTCCGGGATTCCATCTTGAAGGGCCGTTCCTCTTCCCCAAAAAAGGTGCAAGAGGAGCCCATAATTCAAAATGGATGAAAAAACGGACATGAAATATCTCGACAGGCTTTCGTTTCTGAGCGGCGGTAAAATAAGACTGCTTACTGTTGCCGCAGAACTTGATGGCATCGGAGGACTTATAAAGCACGCATCGGCTTCTGGCATAACCGTATCCCTCGGTCATCAGCTTGCGGACGCATCACAGATTGCAGAAGCGGTATTAAAAGGAGCAAAGGCCCTTACACATCTCGGCAATGGCCTTCCACAACTTCTCCCACGTCACCCAAACACTCTTTGGGACGGCATAGCCGAGGATTCCCTTTCAGCTATGATCATTACTGACGGACACCATCTTCCCCCGTCGGGGATGGAACACATATGCCCTTCGAAAAACACGGTGGTCGACCTGGTTCCAGATTTCCCGGGTGGCTCCAAGTAGACTCCGTCTATGTCCTTCGGTTTGAATATAAAGGTTTCATCATATTCCGTAAACCTGCCCGAGTCCGTGAGTCCTGTGATTCTTCCATCTCCCTGCTGCCTGATCATCTTTGAAAACTCCTTTCACTATTTTTATCAAAACAGAATCATCCAGACCTGTGTATTTAGCCTTCAGTTCCGAAGTTTCATCCATATAGCTGATATCCAAATGGCGGGATATTCTTATCGGCTTTTTCTTTACAAGAATGAATAGGTTTTTCATCAGGATTCCTCCTCCGTCAGTACCGACATCAGGGAAACAAGAGAGTTTTCGATCCTGTCCAGCCTCTGCTCTATTTCCAGAGGTTTTTCTCCAAAATTGGCCAGACTGTAGGCGGCCATTTCAACGGCAATGTCAGGACTGACTTTGAATTTCTTTGAGAGGATTTTTATCCTGTCCGCTGTTTCCGGCGAGACGGAAAATCTTAACCGGATCTTATTTTTCCCTTCCATGACTTTTACTCCTTTTTATTAACAGAAAGCTCCGCCTTTCGTCGTGAAAAGGGAAAGGTTTCTATCGCAGATGGCAGCATTTCCCCCTGTATCTGCATTCCTGCCAGAGGATGCAGTTGCAGGGAAATAATTGGGGCTCCCATGCCCCCATTTCACAATGGTTAATAATTCATTAAAGGTCAACATTAAGATCAATACAATAAAGGAGAGGGCCGTTTTCCGCCTCAAACACTTGTTCAGAATCACGATAAGATTGCCGGAAACTTGTTCAACTTCACGAATGATTTGTTCAACTTCACGATAAGTTTGAGCCGACTTGCTCAAGTTCACGATAAGATTGAAGGGGCTCTGCCTAACCAGAATTCAAGCTCCTCTTTCACTCCAAAAACTAAAATACGTTGCTCCAAAAGCATCATTGGTGAGGCGGACTTAAGTAAACTTAAGTTTTCTTAAGGAAGTTACCGCTCCTTTCAATGTCAATTCCGCATATCTCCATCCTTCCGGTTTCATATTCATTCAGCTCCAGTCCGATCCACTCCGGCGGTGGCTTTTTCTCGTTCCATGCTACAAGTTTCCAGTCGGACTTGTCCCTGGTCTCCTCCAGTTTCACATGGAGAGTTCCTGACAATATGCTGGCTCCGTCGAGTTGGCATATCACCGGATGCTCATGCTGCGTGAATATTCTCCTCCTCTGGGATTTGAACTGCGGTGGCCGGCAGCCGATCTGTCCAAGAAGAGTTCCGAGAGTTATCTGGAATGGATTTCCTCTTGTCCTGAAGGCCGCCCGGGAAGGGAGGAACGCATATATGGACTTTGCAACGGGGCTGGATATACCGTTGAGCACGTCTATCCTGATGTTCGCAATGCGTTCGATGTCGTTCAGAAGCTTCATGAACTCCGGATGCAGTTCGACCCTGTCCAGCCAAAGTTCCATCGTCTTTTCATAGTTCCTCCAGCCTTTCACCTTGCTCAGCACTTCAATGGATTCGATAATTGTGAATGTCCTTGAACTTCCATCCTGTTCCGTTATCCTGATCCAGCAGTCCCTCAGATCGCCAAGGACCGTCCTTCCCATCCTGTAAGCCTTGCCATCGTTATAGCCAAAAAGCCTGAGACAAAACTCATTTAATGAAAAGGGGATCATGTCGCCGCCCATGGTCATGTTGCGGAAGCTCAGGAGCGTAAAGCATGCTGCTCCGTGCCGGATATCGAGATTTACGGTTTCACCGGAACCGGGTTTCAATGGATTTGGGACGCCGAATTCCCATTTCCTGCCGCCTATGATGACGCTTCTTCCCGGCTGTCCGTATGCGGGAAACAATGGTGAGACGACGAAGTCCCTGGGGACCAATACCGTTTTCCTTTCAGACGGCATTGTCTTTCTGCTTTCTTTCCCCGGGGGGCTTCATTCGTATCTTTCCCGCTTTTTTCAAACCTCTGACGTCTGAACCTCTAAGGATAATTCCAGCTTTCCTATAGTCTTCGATTTTTACGCAGGCTTTCAGGCTCTCCAGATATTCCTCCTGCTTTTCAACTGGAAGCCTCCTGAACAGATCCAAAATCAACTTGCTTGTCACATTCCCTGTCAGCTGGCATCTGCTCATTTTGCAATCTCCTCTATCTCTTTTTCAGCGCCACTGCGCGCAACCATTCCGGCAGAACAATCCGTCTTGAGCCCCTCTATTATGAGATCCTTCGCGAGATTCTTGATCTTGATGCCGGTCTTATCTGATATCTTCCTCAGTATTGCATGCAGTCCGGCAGGGATTTCAACGTGCGCAATGTCAACTCTTGTACTCATTATATCGCTTCCTCCTGCCCCATATTATATGAACCGGCATTTCCACTTCAAGCAACCGCATTGATATTTTCGGCTTAGGTTTTCTTTAAAATTCTTAAGTCGGGAGTATATTGAAAAAAAAGGTGAACATGCTCAATACAGCTGAAATAGGAAAAGCAATTAAATCATACTGCGAAGCAACCGGTCAGACCAACGTCGACCTGGCTAAAAAGCTGGAAGTCAACAAGTCGACAGTGGGCCGCTGGGTCAATGGCAAGGCCAGGGAGATAAAGCCGGTGCACTGGGTTGCGCTGAAACCGTTGATTAAATCCTATTTCACATGTAATATTGACAAGAACAAGTCTCTTGAAGAGATAATTATTGAAGACAATTGCCTGTCTTCTTCAGCGAAACTCAGGATTATCGATATAATAAAAAAAGATAAATCCGGTCATAAGAAGCGAGGTTGATTGATTATGAAAAGAGCCCCAGTCAGGTGGACAAAGGAATATACGGATGCCCTTATAGTTGCCAGGACTCGCATGAAGTCCGCCCGCAAGATTGCAAGTTTTACGGGAATACATGAGTCCCAGATCGGCAAGTTCCTCAAGAAGACTGACGGCTGGGTTGACAAGGATACCTTCGAGCGCCTCTGCAAGCTGAAGGAGTTCAAGAAGCTTTCCGGTTCCGCCGGAATCAGCATCGAAAGCGGCATGAGCGACAACGAAAAGATCCTCTTGAAACTCTTCAGACAGCTCCCCGAAGATTCACAGAAGGAGAAGCTTCTTGAGCTGATGAAAATGGTAAGACTGTAACCACTGAGCAACATTTTAAAACCACACTTTTATGATAGATATTCGTGCAGTCTGTAAAGATAATGCTAATGCCATCTCTTTGATTACTATTATATTACATAATGACTTGCAATATATATAATTAGTAGTATAATTTGCAATACTATATATATATAAATAAGAAATATCAATGAAACTACTTGAAGAGACAAGAAAATATTTCAATGAAATTGCAGGGCAAACCTTGGATATATTTCCCGTCCAGGAGGCTGTCTGCAAGCGGTTTCCGAGATTTTTTCTCGATCTCTATGATTTTCATGAGGCGGTATTCCTCAACCAGGCCTTCATTCTGGCACTTGTGAATAAAAGGAATGAAAGTACTCCGGCTCAGATGGACAAGCATAGGGAGTTGATAAGGGAAGCTGCTGGAAAAGAAACCGTATTTGTATTTCAGAGGGATGCGATGGCGGCATATAACCGCAACCGGATGATTCATCACGGAATACCGTTCATCATCCCCGGATGGCAGATATTCATGCCGTTTATGATGATTGAACTGAAAGAGTTCGGAATGGCGAAAATAAACAGGACGGTTTCTGCCGAAAAACTCTCAATTGCCGCACAGACCTTGCTCCTCTACCATTTTCAGAAAAGAAGACTGGATGTCCTTTCCCTTGCTGAACTGTCAGAAGTGCTGTCGTTCGGCAAGATGACCGTATCCAATGCAATATTTGAGCTGCAGGAACTGGAGCTCTGTGAAACTGACTTCAACGGTCGGAATAAGAACTTCCATTTTTCAGCGCAGGGAAAGACACTATGGAAGAAGGCGTTGCCTTATTTGAAAAATCCAGTCTGGCACAGCCATCACGTAAAACTAACCCGAATACCTGACGCGAGGTTTTTCAAATCCGGCATGACCGCCTTGGCGTATTATTCGATGATAGC
This sequence comes from Victivallales bacterium, assembly GCA_049297395.1. Classification (GTDB taxonomy): domain Bacteria; phylum Verrucomicrobiota; class Lentisphaeria; order Victivallales; family GWF2-50-93; genus GWF2-50-93. The sequence goes on from JBAQUG010000004.1 coordinate 15,720, forward strand.
CGACAATGATTATGAAACTTACGCCGTTTCCCAGAAAACATGGCAGGCGGTTTCTACAGATTGGGGATTGACTGAAATTCCCAATCCGGAAAAAGATTCCCTGTCAATAGAAGTCTGGCGTGGCAATCCCGCGATACTTGTGGAAGAAGGCGTTGTTGACAGGCTGTCCACGTATTTGATATTCAGGGAGGATGCGGATGAACGCATCCAGGCGTCACTTGATAAAATTCTGGAGGACGTAAAATGGTAAGAGGACTTGATAAATTTGCCGAACATTTCAAAGGATTTGAAAAGGATTATGTGCTTATCGGCGGCACAGCCTGTGAATTGTGTATGAGCCGGGTTGGGCGCAGTTTCAGGATAACCAAGGATCTTGATATCGTTCTTATCCTTGAAGGACGAAGCAGAAAATTTTTCAGCAGATTCTGGGACTTCATACGGAAAGGTGGATACAACAATAAGCACAAGAGTTCAGGCAAACGGATATTTTACCGCTTTGACAAGCCTAAGGATGAGGCATTTCCTGTCATGATAGAGATTTTTTCGAGGAATCCTGATATTGTCTCACTTCCTGAAGACCAGCATCTGATTCCGATCCCTGCCGAGGAGGAAATCTCAAGCCTTTCGGCGATCCTGCTGGATGACGATTATTATGGATTCATCCTTGATTCAAAGCAGGAGATAGGGAACATCCCCTGTATACCTCCAACAACTATAATTCCGCTCAAGGCGAAGGCTTATCTGGATTTATCGCAGAGAAAGAGAGAAGGCGTAATAATTGATGAGGCCGATATTAAAAAACACCGGAATGATGTATTCAGGCTTTCGGGCATATTGCCAGATGATACGAATATTGTGTTAAAGGATTCAATCAAAAAGGATTTTCAGACTTTCCTCAAGGAAATATCTGAATTGACAGATAGCGAGGAAAAATCGATTGGAAATGCCATTTCCAGCAAGACATTCAAGATCGCTGACGAACTGAAAACATTGAAACGCTATTTCAATCTGTGACAATGAGTTCTGAAGAAATAAAATCTCTTGAAGACCGGCTCAGGAAGCTTGAGGAGGAATCCCGCACAATACGAAGCAGACTTGTCCTGTTGAAGTTGCAGGATGAAAACAATGCAGCAGTGCAGAAATATGGATTGCCGATAACCGACAAGATTCCTCAAACTCCCCAGGAAAAGATTCAGTTGTTCCTTAGGCTTTTCAGATGCCGGGAGAATGTCTATCCGAAGCTGTGGGAGAACCTGAAACAGAACAGGAAAGGCTATTCCCCCGCGTGCAGCAATGAATGGAGGCACGGCATATGCGGAAAGCCTAAGATAAAATGTTCAGCCTGTCAGAACCAGAGGTTCCTGGGGCTTGACTCGACGGCCGTAGATTCCCACCTGAGAGGATATCAGACAATAGGGACATATGCCATAAGGGTCCGCTAAAAAATAACTTGGGTATTTGCTGGCGAATATTTCGGATGGATTATCATGGTGCGAAAGAGGAGTCCCGGCCCCGCAGGGAGTCGGGACGACGAACAAGGAGCGGCCGGAAGAACGCCAGCCCTTTGGGACGGGAATCCATGCATTTGTCTTCTTCGTTGCTTCACCCTTCGCGTATGCCCGATACGCTCAGGGTTTGCGCCTGAAATCCAAATGCCTGTATCTCCC
>JBAQUG010000005.1:0-4644 GCA_049297395.1 Victivallales bacterium
TGAGGATCGTGATTTCCGAGGACTCCGTTGAGATTGAGAAGAAGCCGGCCCTGCAGTCAGCCATCATATCCTCCCTTCTTCTTAACAGGTTCGGGATGAAGCCCGACATGGGATATTCGAAACTTCCCGGATGGATGGTTGCGGGCATCATATACAAGATTGAAAGAAGGAGGAGAAGCTCTTTTTTCCTGCCGGGGCTCGTGACGTATCCGGGTGTCAGGGCGCTCTGCATTTCGGGGACCGAGCCGGATTTGTGGAACATTGTCAACTGTCCGCTCCGGCCCGGCGACGGACCTTCATACGGGCTTTATGCCGAAACCTGTTCGCTCCTGATCGATTTGATCATGAAGTTCCCGGGCAACGGCAAGGACCTGTTCGCCGCCATGCTTAAATCGGTACTGAACAATGAGAAACAGGATGATGCGTTGAGGGCCGCACTGTCCGAGAACATCAATAAGACCGGGATGGACTTCCTTATTTCCCCGGAGAATGAAGATTCAGCCGGAAAGGCAGGTGCCTGGTTCAAAATGGCCGCGAGGAACAGTTCAGTCAGCATTTTCTATCCCGGAACATCGGATTTCGCCGCGCGCAGGCTTGAGGCGATTGAAACAGTGGGCTATACTGTCAATGATGCCGATGAAAAGCTTCCTTTAAAAAAGAAGAAGGATGGCAATGATATCAGCAGGACATGCAGGATCAGCGAGATTGGGAAGAAATGGCCTGAGATCAGGAATCCGGATAAGCTTGTCATCCGATGCCAGAGGAATTTCAGTGATCTGTCAAACCAGCTTCCGGCACCGTTCCAGGACGAGATGAACAGCTTCATGGCCGCTGTGAAGAACTTGAAGGATGGGGGCCGGGAAGGTTTTGCCGACGCATATGCGAAATTGAGGAGGAAATTCGAGGACGAGACGGCAAGGCTAAGGGAGCTTGAGAAATTCATCGATGAGGGCGAGAGGAAGCATATACCGTTCGCGGCGCGGCATGCAAGCGAGCTGAAATATCTTGAGGAAACAGGAGGTTTCACCAGGAGTTTCTGGCCCGCGCTGGAAGTGGAGCTTGAAAAGGACAATTTCTGAAAATTCCAAGTCAAATTCCAAAACCCAAGCTTCAAAAACATTTAAAATTGAAGCATGTTTGTGATTTGGAAATTGGAACTTGGATTTTGCCATGTAAACTGTAAAAGCGGTACGCCGCTTGGAGCGGCTGGTAAAATCAAGCCTCTGGCGCTGCCGGCGGCAAATGACTAAAGGTGTTTTAATATGCTGAGCAGGCAGAACATTCTTCTGATTGCGGGGTTCGCGGTTCTTTTCGTGATCCTTTCAATTACCGCAGTCAGGAGTTTTTCGAAGAAGGTGGTCTCTGACTTCTATCACCCGTATTTCACCGGCGCGGAAAAAGTATCGAATGCCGCCGCATCGGAAAAGATGATGCTTGAAAGCAAAAGCAAGCTTGCAGGCATGGTCCTGGAACTCCAGGGGAAGAACGAGATGCTGTCAGCGAAGATGAAGTTAATGAACAATCTGAGGGAGGAAAACACGAAGCTGCGGGAGCTTGTCGGCGTAGGGAAAATCCCTTATTTCACGTGTCTGAAGGCGGAGATAATCAGAAGGGATCCGGCGAGATGGTATGAGAAGCTCATAATCGACAAGGGTGAGGCCGATGGAATCCGCGAGGGGAGCTCGGTGATTTCAAAGATTCCTGGAAATGACGAAGGCACGCCTTCGTTCGCAGTTGTCGGACGCGTCAAGTCTGTTTCCAAGCATGAGGCCGTAGTAAGTACGATTCTCAGCGACGACTGCGCGCTGAGCGTCCTGGTTTCCGGAAGCAAGGCGCATGGGATAGCCGGCTCAGGAAAGAAAATCGACAAGAACTTCATTGTCAAGATAAAATTCCTGCCAAAGGATGTGACGTATTCTCCGGGCGAATTCATCTATACTTCCGGCCTGAGCGGTATAACTCCGTCCTCCCTCATGATCGGCAGGCTTGCCGAGGACAAGGAGGGGCGGGCGGTCAGGATAAAGGACAATCTCTATGCGGAAGCGTGGATGGAGCCTGCGGCGAATTTCGACAACCTCCATTTCCTTCTCATACTGGTGCCTGAAAAATGATAACAGCATGCTACATATTCCTGGTTCTTTTCGTTTCCATCATGCTTGAGGTGATGCTGGGGTCCGCCAATGTGATAATACCTCTTACTGGAATGTCGCTCTTCTATTTCTCAATGGTCCACGGCTGGAGGATCGGGCTCTTCCTGGGTTTCTTTTCAGGAATAGTGGTCGACATGCTGTTCGGCAGGGAGTTTCCAGTTTCGGCGCTGGGATTCATGGGGGTGTCCGGCGTTACGGCGTTCTGGCTCCTCAAGGGCGAGACGAAGGACGTCTACCTCCACGTGATCCCGGGAGTCCTTACCGGGCTTGTGTCCATCCTTCCTGTGATCCTGGTCTACTGGAAGGATATGGCGTTATGCGGAGCCGGGGATGTTTTCATTCTCCTTCTAATCGCGCTGGCATCGGGCGCCTTCCTGCTTCCGTTCCTGATATTTCTCCTTGATTCCGTGAGCGAGTGGCTTGGGATGGAACTTTACAGGAACGCAAGGGAAAACATAGAAGAGAGGATATGAAAGATTCAATTGTAAAAGCGCTGCTCAGGATATCCATAATAGGCGCCTTCTTCTCCCTTCTTTATCTTGTAATCGTCGTCAAGCTCTGGGATGAACAGATAAGAATGGGAGAGGAGCACAGGGAGAAGGTATCCAAGCAGTCGATCCGCAGGATCCGTCTTCCAGCCATAAGGGGAAACATCCTGAGTTCAGACCTGCATAAGCTTGCGGACAACATCCCCAGCTACGACATCGTCTTCCATCCGGCTGAAATGCGGCAGCCCGGCAGGCAGAAGAAGACCGTGAACCATATTTTCGCCTGCGCCCACAGCATGGGCACGGCAATCGGCAGGAAATCAACGCTGGCGACGGAAGGGATCCTGCAGCATATAAATCTGAGACCTGCCCTGCCCATAACCGTCTTCAAGGATCTTACAGACGTGGAACTCGCCAACGCCGTAGAAATGGGGGCCGATATCCAGGGCATGGAGATCAAGACCATCCCGAAACGCTATTATCCGGGCGGAAAGACGGCCTGCCATGTCCTCGGTTATGTCGGACTCGAGGATCCGGGGACCGCAGCCGACAGGACTGACTATTCATATTATCTTCCCGACTGGACTGGAAGGGATGGCGTAGAAAAAGTCTATGACAAGGACATAAACTGTGCCCCTGTTCCGCTCCGCGGACTGCGCGGGATCCCGGGAAGCGAGGTTGTCAGGATCAACAACATGGGCTTCGTATACGAGACAATCGGAACGCCGGTCCCCCCCCAGAACGGAAACGATATTGTCCTTACAATAAACTGGAAAGCCCAGAGGATCGCCGAGAAGCTCCTCGAGGGCAGATACGGTGCATTTGTCCTCCTCGATGCGAATACAGGTGCGGTTGTCGCAATGGCTTCAAGCCCGGAATTCGAGCCGCAGCTTTTCGTCCCCAAAATAAAAAGTGCCGATTGGAAGATGTACATGAATGATCCGGGCAAACCTCTTATGAACCGTGCTACTTTCGGGGAATATACTCCTGGGTCGATAATAAAACCGGTAATTGCGATGGCCGCACTTGAAAGCGGGTTCAGCCCGCTGGAGAAGATAAACTGCGACGGTTCGCTTGTAATCGGAAATGCGGCAATCCACTGCTGGAGCTGGAAGAGCGGCGGACACGGAGATGTAGACATGCTTTATGGGATACAGCAGTCATGCAATGTCTACTTCATGACACAGGGCAGGAAACTCGGGTTCGATAAGATCAGGGACATGATGGAATCCGCCGGCATCGGACGGAAAACAGGGATCTGCATCCCTGAACGCGCCGGTCAGATTCCCTCGATGGAAATGAAATATAAATCATATGGACAGAGATGGACAGTTTATGACACCTGCCTGATTTCCATAGGACAGGGGATAATCCTTCTCACTCCGCTGCAGGCCGCAGTCTATGTTTCAGCGATAGCGAATGGAGGTTCGGTCCTGAAACCATATCTCCTGCAGGAAGTGATGGACACGAACGGAAATGAACTGTATGTGAGGGAGAATTCCGAGATAGTTTCCAAGCTGGATGTCAGCCTTGAACATCTCGATGTCATCAGGCAGGGGATGTATCTTGTAGTCAACGGGGAAAAGGGTACAGCCAAAAAGGCGATTAACGACAAGATAACCTTGTCGGGCAAGACAGGAACCGCCGAGATCGGTCCGAAGAACGACAGGAAGACAAATACCTGGTTCATGGGATTTGGAAAGCACAACGACAAGACCTATGGTTTTGCGCTGATCGTCCAGGAAGGTATCAGCGGCGGTTCTACCTGCGCCCCTATGGTCAGGCAGTTCTTCCAGACATGGCTTGAATCGCCGGACGAGAAGGAAAAGGAGTACAAGCAGGAGGCTGTGGAACCAGGGGAAGTTGAAAGCCTGGAATGAATTAAGGGCCCGCCAAAAAATAACTTGATCGTATAGGAAATTGTATTTATTGGCCCCCCTGCGGGCTTGTCCCGCAGGAGGCAAAGATTGGGAGGCTAAGGGACATTCCCTTAGCTCTCCAATCTC
>JBAQUG010000006.1:0-8261 GCA_049297395.1 Victivallales bacterium
ACGCCCAGGTCTCAGTCGGCGTGGCCGTGAACCGTGCGAACTATATTCTCTACGAGACAATTTACGCAAAGGTCATACTGAGGAACTACAGCGGACAGGCGCTGGCCTTCAGCGACAACGCCGAAAGTTCAGGCACCCTCAAATTCTTCATCGACATGCCGGACAAGACCCGTGCTGAACTCAGGAAGACCGCCTACAATCCGTTGACCGGGGTGATCATCAAGCCTGGAGCTACACAGGAGGTTCTTGTTCCTGTCACAAATCTTTATGTCCTCACAAAACCTGGCAACTACAGGCTCCGCGCCATTGTCTCACACAAGCTTCTGCCAACCGAATACCAGTCCGAAGCCGCCGTCTTCTCCATATGCAATGGATTGCCGGTATGGGAGCGGACAATTGGCGTGCCTGACCTGTTCAAGAAGAAGGAGGGCGAGGCCGCTCTTCCCAGGAAAGCCAAGGTGCTTACGTTCAATGACGGCAAGGACAAGGTCTACTGTCTTATCATCGAAGACGGAAAGTATGTCTACGGCATTGCAAGAATTGGTTCCGACATCGGGAATTTCCCGCCTTCATGCGAGGTGGACGGCCTCAGCCGGATACATATCATGCTCCAGGTGAGCCCCAATGTCTACTCCTATTTCATATACGACATAAACTGCGAACTCGGCGAGAAGGACGTTTATGTCAAGACCAATACCGTGCCGACCATAGTCATGGACAACAAGGAGGGGACGGTTGTAGTCGTGGGCGGCAGGAAGGCTGCGAAGGACATCGACTATGTCGAGGAGAATGGAAGACCTGTCCTCACAAAGGAAGCGGAATAGTCCAGATGGTTGTAACACAGGCATCCTGCCTGTGAACTTAAATATTAATTCCCATACGATTAAAAATTAGAAGGACTTGCATATATCATGGAAAACAATGTCAACGGCGAGCAGCAGGCCCCGGAGATTTCTGCTGAAGATATTTTTACACAGCGCGTCAACAAGCTCGATGAATGGCGCAGTTCCGGAGTTGAGCCTTTCGGCAGGGCGTTTGAATGCAGCGGCAGGATCGCCGAAATAAGAGGCCGGTTCGTTCCGGAGACCGAAGTGCATGTTGCGGCGGCTGGCCGGGTCACGGCCTACAGGACTATGGGCAAATCAATCTTCGCCGACCTCAAGGACAGCAGCGGAAAGATCCAGCTCTACGTCCACAAGGACAACCTAGGAGAACCCGCCTTCCTGCTTTTCAAGAAGATAGACATCGGAGACATGATCGGCGTCGAGGGCAAACTGTTCACGACCCGCACTGGTGAAGTGACTATAAAGATCTCCAAGTTCGAGCTTCTCAGCAAATCGCTCCGCACCCTGCCTGAGAAATGGCACGGCCTGACAGATGTCGAGCACATATACAGGCAGCGCTATCTGGATCTCATTGTAAATGAAAAGAGCAGGGATGTGTTCAAGAAGCGTTTTGCGATAATCAGCGAGATCCGCAGGTTCCTTGCGGAAAAGCAGTTCACGGAAGTCGAGACCCCGATGCTCCAGTATCTCGCAGGCGGAGCGGCGGCGAAGCCTTTTGAGACATTCTACGAGGCCCTGCATACCCCTATGTTCATGAGGATCGCACCCGAGCTTTATCTCAAGCGCCTCCTTGTCGGAGGATTTGAAAAGATATATGAGCTGAACAGGAACTTCAGGAACGAGGGAATGTCCCGCAAGCATAATCCCGAATTCACAATGATTGAAATCTACCAGGCATTCGGCGACTGCAGGACCATGATGGATCTTATCGAAGGCCTTGTCACCACCGTCGCCCAGAATGTCTTCGGCACATTGAAGATCGACCACGGCAACGGAAAGATAATCGACCTCACGGCGCCATGGCGCAGAGTCACGTATGATGATCTCGTCAAGGAGAAAGGCGGAGCCGACTGGTTCGATGTTTCACCCGCTGAAAGGGTGGAACGCGCTAAAGGCATGGGGCTGCATGTCGATCCCAAATTCCTTGATTTCGAAGTCACCCATGAAGTATATGAGAAGCTCATTGAGAGCACTCTAATACAGCCGACCTTTGTAACACGCCTTCCAAGCGTGCTTGTCCCCCTTGCCAAGGCCTGTGCCGACAATAACAACTATGTCGATGTCTACGAACTCGAGATAAACGGGCAGGAGATTTCACCCGGATACTCGGAGCTCAACGATCCCGTCGAGCAGAGAAGGCGTTTCGAGGAGCAGGCCAAACGCGCAGGCGCCAAGGAAGGTTCGATTGACGAGGATTTCCTGACAGCCCTTGAATACGGCATGCCTCCCGCAGGTGGCATGGGAATCGGAATCGACCGTCTCGTGATGCTTCTTACGGCCTCCGAATCGATAAGGGACGTCATACTCTTCCCCCATCTCAAGCCGGTGCATAAGTAGACGGGCAGGAGAATAAAGTCTCAAGTTTTAAGAAGAGATTTCAGTAAAAGATTTCTTCCTTAAAACTTAAAACCTGAAACTTGAAAATCTCCTTTACCATGTGAACTCCTGTAAATGAAAACAAAAAACACCAAATACTTCGCCCTGGACATCGGCAATGTCTGCATGACTATTCATACGGACCGTTGCCTTACCGCACTGGGGTATCCCGCGCTCAGCGCAGTACCACCGGAATTCCTGGAGGCGTGCGCAATGTTTGAAACTGGCAAAATTACTGTGGAAGAGTGGCTTGCCGTCTACAGGAAAGTCACTGAAGTGCGGTTTTCCGACACAGAACTGATCCATGCCTGGCGCGTGATTCTGGGAGATGAAATTCCTGGCATCCACCAGTTCCTGGATGAAATCACGAAATCAGGAATCAGGGTGATATTCTTTTCAGACACGTCGAAGCTTCATCTCGATTTCATATACAGGTATCTGCCGAGCGCAATATTCGTGACCGGCGGAGTTTTCAGCTTTGAAGTCGGATGCCTGAAACCTGCATCGGGAATGTATGAGGCATTTGAAGGGAAATATGGAAAGCCCTGCTTCTATACCGATGACAAGCCCCAGAACATCGAAGCGGGAATCAAACACGGCTGGCCCAGCCACCAGTTCACCTCAGTGGAAAACCTGAGGAAAGCCTTCTTCAGGACTTAATAGTATTCTCGATTCATCTTCTCTTCAACGGAGCGCGGGTTTTCTAACCCGCGGTACTCTTTCTGTGCCGGGTAAGAAAACCCGCCCTCCGTTATCTTGGAACTCCGTTCTATTTCAAGATTATTAGTAAATTTAGGAAGTGTAGCATATTGTACCTGCATGAAAACTGCAACCATAACTCAGATGAGGCATGACTTCGGAGAAGTCCTTTCATGGATAATGGATGGAGAGGAGGTTATCATTACAAAACACAGCCGTTCCATTGCCAGGATGCTGCCTATTGTCCCAAAGAAGGATAGACATGTTAAAATGCCTGATTTTTCTGCAAGGATGGAAAAGATTTTCAGTTCCAGGAGCTTGAAATCAAAGGAGCTCCAGAACGTAATTGATTATGATAGAGGTGATTTTTGAAGTATTACATGGACATACTCCATGTTGCTGTTGCAAAAAGCCTTGATGCCTCTGATTTTCTTACATTTGACATCAGACAGAAAAATGTTGCTGAAAAAGCTGGATTGAAAGTCAGACCGTAATTCGATGTCCAGGGAATTTTTATAGGGTACGTGAAGCCGACGGAAGGGTGAAGACAATAAGGGGGTGACCACGGGCTTTTACTTTTGAAAATCAAAGACCAGATGTAGACTAGATAATACGTTAACTACCAACGGAATATCAAGACACGCTAAAGCCGTGAACACCAACAAGATTAATTCCAGCAACAACATTTCAAGCATAGTTTTTCTGAAAAATATTTATTTTCCAGAAAAACTACTTTTCGAAATTCTTCGACATTGCGATAGCCCGCATCATGGCCTTCGCCTTATTGCAGGTTTCTTCGTATTCGGCTTCCGGCACTGAATCGGCTACAATTCCGCCACCGGCCTGTATGTATGCGGTTCCGTCCTTGATGAGGGCTGTGCGTATGGTTATGCAGGAGTCGACATTGCCGTCAAACGAGTAATAGGCGACTGCACCACCGTAGGTGCATCTTCTTTCCTTTTCAAGCTCGCTGATTATCTGCATGGCGCGGATCTTCGGGGCGCCGCTCAGGGTTCCGGCAGGGAAGGTCGAGCGCATCACTGAATCCGAATCGTATTTTTTGGCGAGCGTGCCGGTGACTTCGGACACTATGTGCATCACATGGCTGTATTTCTCCACGACCATCAGTTTTTCAACCTTGACCGAGCCGGTCTCGGCGATGCGTCCGATGTCGTTCCTCGCGAGATCGACCAGCATGATGTGTTCGGCGCGTTCCTTCGGATCAGCCAGGAGTTCCTTTTCAAGGATGTCATCTTCCTCGGGAGTGGCTCCGCGTTTACGTGTTCCGGCGATAGGACGTATTGTTATTTTCCTGTTGTCGCACCTGGCATTGAGTTCTGGAGATGCGCCCACAAGAGAGAAGTCTCCGCATTGCAGGAGGAACATGTACGGAGATGGATTGAGCATCCTGAGAGCTCGGTAGACGGAGAGGGGGGATGTTTTGAACTTAACTGAGAACCTCTGTGAAAGTACTGTCTGGATGATGTCGCCGTCGATGATGTACTTCTTCGCCTTGCGCAGCATCTCACGGTATTCCTTGAGCGTCTTGTTGGAGCAGATGTCCATCTTTTCTTCGGGAGTCTCGGCATCGCCGGGGGGGATCATCAGGGGCTGCTTGAGGCGGTCGGCGAGCTGTTTTATCTTGACTACTGCGGCATCATAGATTTTGCCGATGTGCTTTTTATCGGCGACGTGGGTCTGCACGATTATCTTGATCGTGTGCCGTACCTTGTCGAACACGAGGAATGAGTCGGTGATCATGAATACAGCTTCCGGCACGTCGACAGGCTTCATTTCTGGCTGAACTACGGAAGGTTCGACTTCGCTTATGACGTCATATGAGAAATATCCGACCGCGCCACCGGTGAAACGTGGAAGCCCTTTTACAGCGACAGGTTTGTATTCGCTCATTAAATTGTGTATCTGCTCGAAGACATCCTTGCCTTTGATTTCCTTTCTGGCGCTGCCGGATTTGAGGACGCCCTTTCCATCTTCATGCGTGAATACGGATGTAGGCTCGGCGCCAAGGAAGGAGTACCTTGCAATATTCTCGCCGCCTTCGACGCTTTCGAGGAGGAACGAATATTCCAGAGGCGTCCCGTGCCTGTTGAACGCGATCTTGCGGTAGGCTGAGACCGGAGTTTCGGTGTCAGCTATGATTTCAGAATAAACCGGAATCACATTCCCTTTTTCCGCAAGCTTCCTGAATTCTTCCTTGTTTGGTGTAATCATATCCTCATCCGATGATAGAAAAATACATATTAATTGTGTTAAAATATACATGATTCTTCTTTAAAAAAGCACATTAAGCAATAATTTAAAAAAAATCCTCAAAACTAAACACGGGAGTAGATAAAATGAGTGCAGCAAGACCGGATTTTGAAAAGCTTATGGGACGTCAGAGACATTTCAAGAGTTCAGAGAGAAGACTTGTCGGACATGTTCCTACAATTGCCATAACGCCTGTTGCCGATGGTAGGACCGGCGCTTATGAATCAAACCTCTCAGGCACCTGGAAGATGGTCCAGAAAGTCTATGACCTGATCTCGGAGAATGTCGTACTTCCCGACGGAACTCCGATCAGGATTGTCGTCGCCCCTGAAATTGTCTATGGCGCCCGCAGTGGTGCAGTCGCCCAGGAATACTATACAAAGGAAGGCGTAAGCGCAAATATATGGGTCAGCCGTTCATGGGCGTACAGCGATGAGCTGATGTCCGCATGCCAGGGGATCGGAAGCTCGGAGTGGCAGCAGGCAGCATATGGCCTCAATCAGACCAACCGCCCCGGAGCCGTATGGCTCAAGGCGTTCTGCGCCGCAATGGACGAGAAGAAACGTCCGATATTCTCCATATACAATCCCGACCTCGAAAGCGAGGAGGGGGAGATGGCGCCATATGTTGTCGAGAGGCTCCTGCGCTTCGCCAGGTGCGCCGTCGCCGTCTCGGAAATGCGCGGCAAGAATTATCTCTCCGTAGGAAGCGTGTCGATGGGAATCATCGGCTCGGATGTCCGCCGCAATACCCTCCTGCATTATTTCGGAATGGGCTCTGCTTCCGTCGACATGGTCGCGCTCCGCGGCAGGATCGACAGGAAACTCTATGACCACGAGGAGCTTGAAAAGGCTTTCAGATACTGCAGGAAGAACTTCAAGTTCATGTTCAACACCGGAGACAGGCCCTATACCGACGACGCCCTCTTGAAGGAGTCGATACTGATGACGATGATCGTCAGGGACATGATGATAGGAAATCCAGTGCTTGCAGACAAGGCTGCCGCTAAGAAATATGGATACAAGGCCGATGTCGAGCATGCCCAGGGCTACAATGCTATTGCCGCAGGAACTCAGGGGCAGCGCGCATGGACAGACCTATATCCTAACTTCGACCTTCCCGAATCGATACTAAACAGCTCGTTTGACTGGAACGGCTACCGTGCGCCGTACATCGTGGCAACCGAGAATGACGCGAAGAACGGAGTCGGAATGCTGGTCGCCAACCTCCTGTCAGGAATGCCGCAGCTCTTCGCCGACATCAGGACCAACTGGACTGCTGAAAGCATAAAGAAGGCGACAGGAGTCGATGTTTCAAAGATCGTTCCGGACGGGTTCATCGACAAGAGGAACTCAGGCGCAGGCGCACTTGACTACGCGATCAACGTAATCTCGATGGTTACAAAGGATAAGGAAGCAACTATCCAGGAAGTCGCCGCAGCCCTCCGCAAGAACAAGTCACTCCAGAAGAAGCTCATCGAAGACGCGACAAAAGGCACCACCTACTGCGGCGCCATTCTTGAATATTTCCTCGGAGACGGGCTGTCAAGCCACTACCGCACTCCTGGCGGAATTCCTATGACTGCATACCGCTACAACATGGTTGGCGACATGATGACCTTCTCCGTTGTTGAAGGCCAGACAGTCGATATGCCGATCAAAGTTGCAGACCATGTCAACGACGTAACTAACAGCACATGGCCGGAATCATACTGGGTGCCGAGGGGCATGAGCTCATTTGAGTATATGTCCAAGATCGGCCCCAACCATGATGCCAACTCGTTCGGGCTGATTGGCGCAGACATGATAACGTTGAATGCAATGCTCCGCATCCCGGTGGACATGCACAACATCTGCAAGTGCGAGATCTTCCGTCCGACGATGTGGGACCGTTTCGGCGGCGATGATTTCAGGGCATGCGACAAGCTCGGTCCGATGTATATCTGAGTAGGTTGGGCTTTCCTGTCCTGACCTGTACTGAGCATAGTCGAAGTATATTTTTTCAGATGAATAATTTCATTGTTTTTCTGAAAAACTATAGCGTGTCGAAGGGAGCCCGGCAAATTCCAGGCCTTAAAAACAGGCGGCTGAAAACCGCCTGTTTTATTTTGTATTTCATGTCAACCGGGATGAGACGTTTTTTTTCCAGCTTCACCCGCGCCCTTCACTGATTCATACAACGGTATTTGCCTGGAGAAACCCTGAAATATTTCTTGAATGCGGCAATGAAATACGTACTGCTCAGATATCCGCATTTATCTGTTATTTCATTAATGGACATGTGGGTGTTCTTTAGCAACAGCGCTGCATGTTCCAAGCGTAGGCGACGGAGCGTCTGGTTGAAACCTTCCTCTCCGCTTCCCATGAAGAGGCGTGAAATATAACTCGGTGTGATTCTGAATATGTGAGCCACGTGGGCACGGTTAATTGGTGATTGGAAATTTTCCTGGATATACTGGCTAATGTGTAGTTTTGTCAGATTCGCCTTGCTTGCAGTATGCCGGACATCCCCCTTAAGTTCTTCCAGGGTGATTTTCAACAGTCCGGTAATCAGCTCTACGGCACCAGTGTCGTTTTGGTGTTCAGATAACAGATTGAGAGTCCGTAACAGGGAATTACCCGTTTCGCTTAAAGGACTGGAAGTGTGATAGTAAATATCTGCACCGCGCGATTCGTAAGAATAATCAGGCCGATTAAAATCAATATAGGTAAATCTGATATAAGCTGAATTGTACACGATTGAAGACATCTCGTGCATGCAATCCCATTGTGGACATTTCCAATGGAGTGGAGGACAATAATGAATCTCTCCAGGCTGCATGACAATTTCACTTATCTTGCCTTGTGATGC
>JBAQUG010000007.1:0-3421 GCA_049297395.1 Victivallales bacterium
CTTCGCAGCTTTCGATGAAAGTCTCTGCCTGGCTAGTCATGTATTTGAAGAATTTTACCTCCCTTGGCAGAAGGAAATCAAGGACGTTGAACTTCATGTTTTACCTCGTTAGAGTAAGTTATTGGAAACAATAAGTGAATCAGACAGTTTTTAACAATACATTAAGAGTTATATTTTAAAAGCATGAATTTTGAAAAATATATTTTAAAGAACATTGGGCGACATAGGATTGGAAATCCCCCTGTCCGCAGATACAAAAATGTTATTGCCATACCTGTCTTTGCCGAACTTAATCATTTGCCCCGGACTTTGAAATCCCTTTCGGAGAACCATCCCGCAATCCTGGATGACACGATGATAATAACAGTGGTGAACAATCCCCCTGCGGATTCCGCCGGGCCGGCAAAGCTGCGCGAGAACTCCGAGACGCTCGGAGCCATGCGGAATTCGCAGTTCCCGTGCCAGGACAGGCTCCAGCTGTTCTGGGTCGATGCTTCAAGCAGCGGTCATGAGATCAACCCCAGTGAGGGTGTCGGCGCCGCAAGGAAGATCGGAATGGATCTGGCGCTGGAATTCCTTGATTTCAGCGGTGCTTCACCGCTTGTGATTTCTCTCGACGCGGATACCATCGTCGGGAGAAATTATCTTGAAGCGATAAATGAATATTTTATCGCGAATCCCGGAATTGCCGGCGCAACAATAAGTTTTGCGCATCAGCCGGGCAGGACTCCGGAGGAGGATGCGGCGATCACATGCTACGAGCTTTTCATGAGATATTATGCCGAGGGGCTGCGGATTTCGCAGTCGCCCTATGCGTACCATGTCCTCGGCTCGGCGATGGCTTTCCGCGCGGAGGAATATGTAAGGGCAGGGGGGATGCGGAAACGCAACGGCGGCGAGGACTTCTATTTCATGCAGGCATTGAGGAAGATCGGTGAAGTCGGAGAAATAAAAGGCACAACTGTTTTCCCATCGTCGCGTCCTTCCGACCGTGTCCCTTTCGGAACAGGTCCGCGAATTTCGCAGATTCTGGATGGCGGAAAGGAGCTACGGTTCTACAACCCTGCGATTTTCCTAATCCTTAAAAATTTATTTTCAATGGTTGGCGCCTGTGATACATCGCTTCAGTTGCTTGATGCTGATAAACTTGATCCAGTCTTCAAGGAATATTTGATTGGAAATAATTTTTTTCACGAATGGGAAAAGATTTTAAGGAACACACCTAAGGAAAAAGAGAAGATCCAGTGGGCCTTCCATACGTGGTTCGATGCGTTCCGGACCTTGAAATTCGTGCATTCATGCGAGGGCAGATATCCTGAAGTCGGTCTTATGGAGGCGTATTCGAGGCTTTTCAGTATGGCCGGAAGTCCGTTTCCGGAAACAGCCAAGTCCTCGGAGAAGGCTCTTCTGGAATTCATGCGGAATAA
This sequence comes from Victivallales bacterium, assembly GCA_049297395.1. Classification (GTDB taxonomy): domain Bacteria; phylum Verrucomicrobiota; class Lentisphaeria; order Victivallales; family GWF2-50-93; genus GWF2-50-93. The sequence goes on from JBAQUG010000007.1 coordinate 1,428, forward strand.
GTAGGGGAGGGCTTTAGTGTCTTTGTTTCACAGTTCTATGTCTTAAGCGTATGTAAAATCCGAAATTCGAAGCACGAGATCCGAAACAAGCACGGGGAAAAAAGAAAATCTTAATTTTCAAAACAAAACACAGGAGGTGCTTATGAAAAAGTTTCTTTTTACAGCAGTCGTGGCGTCTATTGCGTCAATGGTATCTTTCTCGGGTTTCTCCGATGAGCCCGTTCCCGGAGTGATCGAACAGCCCAGGCTTCCATATGAGGAGAATGCGCTTGAACCAATGATGGGCGCAAAGACCGTAAGTATCCATTACGGCAAGCATCATAAGGCGTATGTCGACAAGATAAATGTGCTTCTCAGGGATTCGCCGCTTAAGGGAAAGAGCCTAGAGGAAATTATTCTGGCGACGGCCGGGAAAGAGGCCTCGTCCGCGATGTTCAATGCTGCGGGACAAGTCTGGGCGCATAACTTCTTTTGGAAATCAATGAAGCCTGCCGGTGGCGGGGAGCCCAAGGGAAAACTGCTCGAACTCATCAACAAGTCTTTCGGCTCTTACGCCGACTTCAAGAAGAAGTTCGTTGATGACGGCGTTTCCATTTTCGGAAGCGGGTGGGTGACTCTTGTCCAGGACGGCGGCAAACTGTCAATCTTGAAGACATCCAATGCTGATAATCCGATAGCCCACAAGCTGAATCCTCTTGTGATCTGCGATGTATGGGAGCACGCCTATTATCTTGACTATCAGAACCGCAGGGGCGATTTCATCAATGCATTCCTGGACAAACTTGTGAACTGGGAATTTGCAGAAGCGAATTTGAAATAAATTTAACCTGGAAGGTGAAATTTATAAATGAGAAGATTGTTTTGTATTCTTCTATTTATCCTTGTTTCATTTCCTGCCTTTTCGCAGGGAAAGATGCCGAAGGACATTATCTTCATGATCGGCGACGGCATGGGGCCTGAACAGGTCAAGGCCGCTGGAATGTATCTCAACGGACAGGAGGGGACGCTGAGTTTTGAGGGCATGCCTGTTAAAAGTGAAGTGACGACAAAGTCGGCAGATAACGCTGTTACGGATTCCGCCGCGGCCGCCACTGCGATGGCGACTGGCGTGAAGGTCAACAACAAGGTCGTAAGCATAGCCTTGCCCGGCGACGGGAAGAATCTTAAGACAATGCTTGAGCTTTTCAAGGAAGAGGGGAAGCTCACAGGGGTACTTACCACCAGCTATCTCAATGATGCGACTCCGGCGTGCTTCAGCGCCCATGGACGTAAACGCGATGATTATGTTGAACTTAGCAGTTACATGATGAAGGATGGCCATCCGAACCTCCTTTTTGGCGGCGGATGCAAGGGGATGACCCCGGCTCTATTGAAGGAGGCGGGATATTCCGTGTCAACTGACCTCGAATCGATGGAGAAGCTCTCATCCGAACAAAAATACTGGGCCGGGCTTTTCGGCACCGCTCCCCTGCCATTTGAAAAAGACGGGGATTTTTCCAGACTGCCGCACCTTTCACAGATGGTGAAGAAGGCGCTTGTCCTGCTCGACAACGACAAGGGCTTCTTCATCATGATAGAAGGCGGGCGTATTGATCATGCTGGTCATGCGAACAATCTCGAGGCCAACATCGGGGAAACAATTGAGTTCAGCAATGCCGTCAAAGTTGTCCTGGACTGGGCGAAAGACCGCAAGGACACGCTGATCATTGTCACCGCGGACCATGAGACCGGCGGGCTGACCGTCAAGAAGAACAACGGCAAGGGCGCCTATCCCGAGGTAACATGGAAGAGCAAGGGCCATTCAGGCGTGAATGTGCCTCTCTACGTATGGGGAAAAAATTCCGAAGCCTTCGGCAAGCCCATCGACAATACGGACTTCTTCAAGATCATCACTTCCTGGAAGTAAGTGGATACGTCCTTCAGGATGTATCATCTTGAGTTGATTTGTATTTTAAAGTAGGGCGGGTTTTAACCCTATCTACTATACGCATATT
>JBAQUG010000008.1:0-21845 GCA_049297395.1 Victivallales bacterium
ATTTGAGGCCGGGGAGCGGTTATAACGTCGCATAACATGTACTATGTTAAGTCACTATGAGGCTAATTAGCAATCTGAAATGATTATTTTACTAGCAACATTTGTTAGTTAACTGGTAATTATTGTAAGTTTTATTATATTTTTACATCAAAACAAGGAGATAGCAGACCATGACAGGAACCGAATTGAAGGAACGGAGAAAAGCCGCAGGCGTGAACGCTGAAAAGCTATGTGAACTCCTGGACATTGCCACTTCCAGCTTGTCGAACTGGGAACGGGATATTGTAAAGATACCCCGGATTGCAGAGATCGCCATTGATGCCGTACTAAGCAGGATAGAGACAGAAAAGGCGGCGGAAATGCGACAGGCGGCCAGACAAAGCCATATTTCAAAGCTGGCAGGGAAAGCAACGGAATAATTGAGGCCTTAAATTTATCCCTCCGGTTTTATCAAGTAACGCAGTCGCTGGCGTGAACGATGAGGCCGGGGGGATTTTCTTGCCTTGCCTACACTTCACCCACAGGGGCGGAACATTCACCAAAGGGCAATAATTGCACTTTGGTAAGCCTACACTTCACCCACAGGGGCGGAACCCTACCGGATGCCTACCGATGAAAAATAATTGAAAAAAATATCAGTTATACTGGAAATATTAACAGCTTCAGGAGATCCCGGGAAAGCCTATTCTGTCTATTCTGTCAATTCTGTCAGAGCCTTTGCAGGTTAAAGCAAAGCTTTTCAAGATAGCCTGAATTTCTTTGAAAGGTTAGACATGGGTTAGACAAAATATAAAAAAGAACCTTAGACATGAGGTATGCTTCAAGATATAACATGCTTGTTATCAAGCATTAAAGAAATGGTGCGCCCGATGCGATTCGAACGCATGGCCTTTTGCTTCGGAGGCAAACGCTCTATCCAGCTGAGCTACGGGCGCGTGATGCCTGTAGAATACAGGGTTTACCGGATATTTCAAATCTACAATATGAGAAGAAGGCTAAGAATCCAACGGGAATTCCTGGAGGTCCAATTAGAAAGGGAAATAACCAGGAATATATCCGTCCATGCGGTCGAACTGCACATCGAATTCCTGTGCACTGGAAATGCTGATCCTTATGTAGTTGTCCAGTTCCGGGCCTGAGATTGGGACTGCGGTGAAGATCTTGGTCGCGGCGCCGTAGTTGATGCTCAGCCACACGTCCGCTGTCATTGCCGCATGGTTGCGGTCGACGTATACGCGGAGCCAGTTGCCGGCGGGTATCTGCTGTACGTCCGCCATCCATTGCTCTGTCGTACCGTTGTAGACGCAGAAATAGCCGTTGGGATCGACAGTGAAGTATATTCCTCCGATATTGAAGGCCTCATCGACGTTTGTCGGAACCTTGACACGAGGTATCTTGAAGGAGACGCCAATGCACCATTCCGAAAGTCCATTCCGTTCTACAAAGCTTACCAAAGTGCTTTCCGGCTTCTGTCCTTTCATTGTCACGACCTTGACACCATCGTAGGCGGCGGCAGCCCCGACGTTTTCGACCTGGATGTTGCCGCTGTATGTTGCTGCCGCACCCCAAATTGAGTTGGAGAAAGGTCCGGCTGGATAGTTGGTATTGTCCTCGAATCCTTCATTGTACAGGTCGACCCTGTGTGAGACATTCTTCATCTGGCCGTCGAATGTGAGCGGATTGGTGCCAAGACCGGCCTCGTCTGCGTCGGAGATGAGGTCGCCGTCCGTATCTGTCTTAGTAGGATCTGTCAAGGACGTGTTGATCTCATAGTAGTCGTTCAGCCCGTCTCCATCGGTATCCGGATTGCCTGGGAGGGTGCCGGCGGCGATCTCCTGTGCATCTGTCAGGCCGTCGCCATCGCTGTCAGTGGGCTGGTATTCATAGGCCCCGATGTCGTAGGCGGCACCGGCAGGACGTGCAAATCCGGATATGTCGCCCGACACGAAGGTCGTTGTCCCTGCATTGATTCCCGGCGACCCGGTCACAAGCCTGAAATTGCCGTTTGCAGCGTCTATATATGATTCAGCGGAATCTATATTGCCAGTGCCGGAGAATCCCCACTGGACATTGCTGTAGGTGACGGAGCCTGGCGCGCTAAGTACTATCTGGGTGCTGTTGCCCCTGACGGTATTGTTCTTAAGAAGTGAATTCCCTGAGCCGCTGGCGAGCAGTCCTCCTCCAGTATTGTCTACTACGGTATTGTTATAGCAATAAAGGGGGTTGCCCTTAAGTTCAGCGGCATATGCTGCGACGTTGCGGTAGAACACGCAGTTGAACATGTAGACGGATGTGCCCCGCTGGATGCCGGCGTTTGGCGCAATAAGGGATTTGGATCCTGTGTCATTGTCCCTGAAAATGACATTTTCAAAGGAGACTGAATTGTTGTTCTTATCGGCATCATAGGAAATTATGGGCTGCTGGTCGCCGTACAGCTCCACAGTGCAGTTTATCAGGGAGAATGCCGTATTCTGGGTCACATTCAGCATCTGCCCGGTATCGGATGTCGTTCCATAAGGCGATGGGCCTTTAATTATTGTCTTGAGAGGATCTTCGCCTTTAATGGATAGATCTTTTGAAAGGGCGTAATTTGTAAGGGTATAAGTTCCATTCTTGAGCATCACAATGTTTTTATTGCTGGCGGCATTTAAAGCATCCTCCAGATACTTGTATGGATTTGCTGCTGAACCGTCATTGGTGCCGTACGAGGTGTAGGAATCAACCCATACCGTTCCAGAGGCCCCGAACGCCACTGTCGGATCGGTTCCAAGCAGATATTCAAGCAGCGTGTTAAGCCCGTCGGAGTCGGTATCCGCAGTTGCATTGTTGTTAAGGCTGCGGTAGTAGACATATTCCCAGGTGTCTGGAATTCCATTGTTGTTGCTGTCGGATGCGAACCAGTTGATGGTGTTCCCTGAATCCACGTAGTTTGTAGGAAATATGGGGTTGGCCGCGAAGTTCACCGAGTCGGCTACGTCTACATAATTCGCTGTCCAGGCATAATCCAGGGTGGACGGATTGAAAGCCCAGCGGTCGCCGGCAACCCCGCCATACCGTCTAAGTTTTATATTGTTTCCTGATGCTCCGGAAATGTAGAATCCGTTTGAATCCGTGACTATGTAGGTGTCAGCGGAGGATGCGTATGCCTTGAAAAATACTGTCGACCCAGGTGTGGCGCAGTTCAGCTGTGCTGTTGTGAAGGCATCAGTGAAGCTCACCCCTCCGGCTGAAATGTTGGAGACTGCAAGGATGTTCCAGTTCGACCCGCCGGTCTGTACGGTCTGTGCTGCCGCGCCGTTGAAGTCCACGATGCCGCCGCCATGCCCGAAGGTTCCGTTGTTCAACCAGTTTCCGCCGACCTTTACAACTCCTGATGAAGAGGTGAAAGTACAGCCGTTGTTTATCGTCAGATTGTTGAGTACCGTCACATCGTTGGTTATCGAGCTTGTGGTCGAAGCTGCGAAATTCGCGCGGTAGAAGATGGTCGTGGTGGAGGTTCCGGACATTGTCTTCCCGGCGCCAGTGAAATTGAATACTCCGCCGGTGCTGCCCAGCATTGATCCGCTGTTCATGAAGTTGTTTGAAATGTTGACGGTGTTGCCGGTATTGGTGCTCTGCCACTGGCCATTCAGATCTATTGTGAAATCCTGGACGTTGAAAGTCGAAGCTCCGGTCACATTGACAAGTCCGCCGACAGCCATGTTGAGGGTCTGGACGGCTATTGCGGGTGCTCCGGTCACATTGTATCTTCCGCCGTTTATGACCTCCATGGTGATGGTGGATGCGTTTATTGCGCCGTTGGCGGAATGGTTGTAGACGGCCGGAGTTGCCCCGTCGATCTTCAATGTTCCTCCATTGAGATTCAGGACTGCGGTATTGCTGCCCTGGTTCATCGTTCCATAAACAATTATGTCTCTTGTGACGGTAAGGGATGTTGCGGCTGTTGAAAGGTTCAAGGTTGCTCCGTTCTGGACGACAAGGCTCTTGCAGAGCGCCGTATTGGTGTCGATGGACGGGGAGTTTGGCGTGCCGGAGGGTATGGTCACATCGCTGGTTGAATCTGGTGGGACGCCCTTGTTCCAGTTCAGGCCGTTGCTCCAGTTTGCGTTTGCGACGCCCGTCCATTGCCAGAGTGTTGCAGATGTCAGGGTGCAGGAAGGCGTCTGATCATATGCCGACATCTCCCTTGTGAAAGTCCCTGCCGCATTGGTGAATACCATCTTGAAGTAGTATGTGGCTCCGATTGTCGCATTTGCAGTTGGTGCAACGCAGAAATCCCATTCGCCGTACTGGGTTGAGCCCAGGATGATATTGGCGGCGGATGGCTGTACTTCGACAAACTGTTCCCGGATGTTTGTTCCGGTCAGGAGGGCGGTTGTGACTTGGTTCTTGTCGGTGCCAAGCCCGTTGGCATAGTTCCATTCTGCCGATGCCCCCAGGTTCTTCCATGTTCCATTGGCTCCTTCCCTGTATAGGAGGCCGACATATGATCCGGCAAGGCTCTGCGTCTCGTCGTTCTGTATCTGGACGCGCAGCCGGGTGGCGGGATTTGCGACATCACGGATTATAGCCGTATTCTCGGCTGCAAGGGCGGTCGGGTTTTCCGCGATATCGTTTTCATACCAGCGGAAACGCGACTGGTGCTGGGAACGGTACACCATGAAATCATCGAACCACATCGGAGTGCAGCCGTTGATGTTGTCCCACGACCACGAGCCGATATCGAAATCAGCAAAATTGTCGAGGGCGCCGGGAGCGGTGCTCACGAGCAGGACACCGTCAAGAAACAAGCTGGCAACGTTGCTTGTGTTATACGTCCATGTCACCTTGTGCCAGCCGAGCGTCCTGTCTATATAGGATACAGTGCGGATGTCGGAGCCGAGATATGTGCAGTAGACATATTTGGTCGTGCTGCGGGTGGTGTCAATCATCACCCCAACCCCCTTGCTTCCTGCCTGGTTGTCAATGAATATCCACTGCCGTTTGGGACTCTGCATGTCATCATAGAATGAGCCCTCGGCCGTGCAGTTTACGGCGGGCCCCCAGTTGGGGCTGTTCCAGCAGCCTATGCCCTGGCCGGCATTCCCCCCTGATGAATACATTGAAAGTGTTCCGCCGGGAGTGTGGTTCTGAGTATTGGCGGTTGTTGCGTTCTGGGTGTGCCATCCCGGACCCATTGCCCAGTTTGAAAAAGGCTTGTTGGGCGGAGTCGCGCCAAGAGTGCTTGTCTCAAAATTGTCGAAGAAGACCATCTCCCTCGGAAATGAAGGATCATACCAGTTCGTATTGTCTCCATTGTCCTGGAATCCCACTGGATTTATCGGCAGGAACAACGTTGCGGAGGATGCCGTCGAGCCTTGTACCACGACATAGCGGCAGGCGTAGGAGCCGTTGAGCACTAGGTTCCAGGTTGTTCCGACCCCGCCGGTTGAAGCCAGCGAGATCTTCGTGCCGACCGCGGAACCGTCTATCCTGAACTGGCCTCCCACCGTCTGTGTCGTCCCCTGCTGCACCTGGATGGACTTGCCTGCGGTAGTACAGGTGAAATTATTGAACGTGTTGATTCCGTTTATGGTTGACGTTCCTGCACCGGCGAAGACCACGGACGAAGTTCCTGGCGTGAATGCCCCACCTCCGGTCCAGTTGCCGTTCACGGTGACGGTGGATGCGTTTGCGGTGAAGGTTCCTGCGGTGTTCGAGAAATTTCCAGTGACATTCAATGCCCCGGAAGCGTTGAATATGTTCGTGTTGCTGAAGTTCGTGCTGACAGTTACCGCTCCGGCTCCGGCGGCGAACGTGCCGTTGTTGGTCAGGCTTCCTGTTACTCCTTTTATGCCTGCGCCGGCGGTGAAAGTCCCGTCATTCTGCAAATTTCCGCCAAATGAAATCGCAGCTGCCGCAGTCTCATTCCAGTTGCCGCCGTTGTTTATTGTGACGTTCCCGGTATAGGTCTTTGCGCCTGTGGCGCTGTTGTGGATGAGGGTTCCGGTCACCGAGGTGGTTCCGGTGACGGTAAACGCAATTCCAGGCACTGTGAATGCCGTGCCAGCTCCTACATCCAGATTGCCGCCGACGTTGCCCGCCGCAGTTGCTGTTACCGTGCCGCCAAGGGTCAGGTCGCCGCTAATCGTTGCGTTGGTCAGTGTTTTTGCACCGGAAGTGGAAAGCAGGACATTGTGGAACGTGTATGCAAATGGAGCAATTGTCTGAGCACCGGCCGCATTGAAATCGACAGTGCCCGTGGAGGCAGTGAAGGTTCCGGCAGCTCCGCTCATGAATGTCCCGCCGGCATTCAATTTTCCCGCTCCGGAGAATACGATTCGTGAATCTGTGCCGGCGGATGTGATATTGCCTGTAATCGTGGCGGTGCCTGTAGATATCGCAAGCGTTGTAATGTTGCCTCCGCTTGTACCAGTCAAGGTTAAGGACTTGGCCCAAAAGGTTCCTGCACCAACATTGATCTGCTTCGTTCTGCCGCTGGGAAGGTTTATAGCTACGTTTCCGGTCCCGCTCACACCTCCTACGGTTAGAGAAGCGGTGCCGTCGGCTAGCACAATAGAAGTATTTCGCCTTCCTGTCGTGAATGATATGCTGTCACAGACCGCAGCGCAGCCGCTTGGGACTGTGACAACTATGGTAGAATTAGTGATAGTTACGGTGTCTCCTGCAACTGGAACTGCGTTCTCTGCCCAAGTACCCGTTGCATTCCAGTTGCCCGTTGTATCTGCCGTCCTCGTCGCGGCGTTTGCAGTGCCTGCCGTAAGCATAACTATTGCAAGCATCGCAAAAGCATGCAAAGGCCAAAGCATCAGTTTTGAGGCTGATTTAAAAAAAATATGCTGTAAAGACATTATTGCTCCCTCACCTTTATTGTATTATAGCAAGCCGAGACTGAAAAGTCAAGGAGAATATGTAGGAAATGAGAGCGATTCTCATTCCTGATCCCATAATCTCGAAAAGATTTGAAAAACAGGTGGAAAAATCAGGATTTTGACAATAGAGTTTTCTTTTGTGCCAGTAAATGAAACCATATTGGAGAAATCATATGAAATACGGCCATTTTGACGATGCCAGACGCGAGTATGTGATCACCAACCCCGAAACCCCGCTCCCATGGATAAACTATATCGGATGCAAGGACTATTTCGGGATCATCTCAAATACCGCCGGCGGCTATTCCTTCTACCGCGATGCAAAGCTCCGCCGTCTGACACGCTACCGCTATAACAACGTCCCACTCGACTCAAATGGCCGTTATATCTACATCAAGGACGGCAATACCATCTGGAATCCGGGCTGGAAGCCGACCCGCACCAAACTCGACAGCTATGAATGCCGACACGGTCTCGGCTACTCCCAGATTACCGGCGTCAAGAACGGCATTCAGGTCTCCGTGAAATATTTCGTCCCCCTTGGTGAAACCCTCGAAATATGGGATGTCGAAGTCAGGAATCTCAGTTCCCGCCAGAGATCAATCAGCCTCTGGGGCTTTCTCGAATGGTGTCTCTGGGATGCCATGGACGACATGACCAACTTCCAGCGCAATTTCTCCATCGGACAGCTCGAAGTCGAGCAGAACGCGATCTTCCATGTCACCGAATACCGCGAACGCCGCAACCATTTTGCGTATTTCGCACTTTTCGGGGCCAAGGCAAGCGGTTTCGACACCAGCCGCGACCGTTTCGTCGGAGTCCATGACGGCCTCGACAAACCAAAGGCGCTCGTTACAGGCAAATGCACGAATGAAAAGACCCTCGGCTGGGCGCCAGTCGGTGTCCACCAGGTAGACTTGAAACTCGCCCCGAATTCAAAGAAACGCCTCCATTTCGTACTCGGATATGCCGAAAATCCGGAAAACAAGAAATTTGAAAAGAAGTTCGTCGCCAACAAGGCGCCGTTCAGGAAGGTTTCTGCGAAGTTCGCAAAATCCGCAAATGTCGACGAGGCTTATGACAAGCTCTGCAAGTACTGGACGAAGCTCCTGTCCGTCTACAGCGCCGAAGTCCCCGACGAGCACGTCGCGAGAATGGTGAACATCTGGAACCAGTACCAGTGCATGACGACCCTGAACATGTCGCGTTCAGCCTCATTATACGAATCCGGCATCGGACGCGGAATGGGATACCGTGACAGCAACCAGGATCTCCTAGGCGTAGTCCATCTCGAGCCTGCAAGATCACGCGAAAGAATACTCGACCTGTCGGCGACACAGCTCTCCGACGGAACTTGCTACCACCAGTATCAGCCGCTTACTAAAAAAGGAAATTCAATGGCCGGAAGCGGATTCAACGATGATCCTCTCTGGCTGCCGCTGGCTGTATCAGCATACATCAATGAGACAGGAGACCTTGCAATACTGGATGAGAAGATCGGCTATGCCGACAAGGACAACAAGGACGGCGCAACACTGATGGACCATCTCGAAATTTCCATGGCATACACCTTGGACAACCGCGGACCGCACGGGCTTCCGCAGATAGGACATGCCGACTGGAACGATTGTCTGAATCTCAACTGCTTTTCCAAGACTCCCGGTGAAAGCTTCCAGCTTGCCGGAGATCTCGGCGGAGCCAAGGCGAAGATCGCAGAATCCGTCATGATAGCAGGCCTTTTCTGTTCGGCATGCGAAAAGATGGCCGGCATTTACAAGCAGCTTGGCGACAAGCGGAAGGCTTCGGATTCAATGGCCAAACGCAAGGCCATGCAGGACGTCATCGGCAAGCATGGCTGGGATGGCGAATGGTTCCGTCGTGCCTATGATGCATACGGGAAGCCAATAGGTTCGAAGAAATGCGCCGAAGGAAAAATCTTCATCGAAAGCCAGGGCTGGGGAATAATCGGCGGAGTCGGTCTCGAAGACGGACGCGCTGAAAAAGCCTTGAATTCCGTCAAGAAACATCTCGCAACTTCGAATGGTATAATCCTACAGCAGCCGGCTTTCTCTGAGTACCAGGTGCACATGGGCGAGATCACTTCATATCCTCCCGGATACAAGGAGAACGCCGGAATTTTCACCCACAACAACACCTGGATCCAGGTTGCGGAAACCATGATCGGGCGAGGGGACCGCGCCTACGAATATTACATGAGCGTCTGCCCTAGCGCGAAACAGAGCCAGATCGACACCTACCGCTGCGAACCCTATGTCTACAGCCAGATGACTGCCGGACGCGATGCGCTGGTTCCGGGCGAAGCGAAGAATTCGTTCCTGACAGGAACGGCTTCATGGTCGTTTGTCGCGATAGCCCAGCACATACTTGGTGTCAGCCCGAGCGCAGAGGGGCTGGTCGTAGATCCGTGCATTCCACGCAAGTGGAAGGAATTCAAGGTGCACCGCGTATTCCGTGGAAAGACCTATCACATCACGGTGAAAAATCCAAAGGGACATTCGAAGGGCGTTAAGAAACTTCTCGTGAACGGCAGGGAAGTCAAAGGGAACGTGATTCCTCTTGACATCCCCGGGAAAGAAATCTCAGTGGAAGCGAAGTTGGAGTAGGTACGGCCTTCAGCCCGTCCCATTCTTGAATATCTAGGATGGTACATGCTTCCGCCTTCGCCGAGATGCTACGGTGGACACGGAAAGCACGTACCTACTCCTGGGGACAGCCCGCCTTAAGGGCTCTGGGAATTGCTAATGTACCGTGTTGATAATTAGCGAGTTGAACTTGTATTTCTCGATAGATGGCATAGATTTTCCCATAGGGTTTAGTCATTAGGATAGTCTCGAAATAGGCACACAAGGCTATTGCGAGACGACTGGTAATGCCAGGCTGGATAATTTTGAAGATGCGGGGGGTGAGTATGTCCGACAGCAATCTGCATGATGACCCTGTCTATACGGGAAAACCCCCATCCGTTTCCATAAGTTTTTATTTCGGATTCCTTACCGTGATTGCGGGACTCCTTGTGCTGGCCGGCTGGCTATTTGACATTCCCTGTCTGAAAGGCGTGTTTCCAGGATATGTGACCATGAAGGCAAACACAGCCCTGGGCTTCGCGTCTCTCGGTATGTCCCTGATGCTTCTGGCACGTTCGAATCCATCATTGATGGCGCAACGTCTCTCTCAGGTGTTCGCGGGCGCTACGGCACTGCTCGGTCTTGTCACAATCTGCCAGTATCTCCTTGGTGTCAACCTGGGAATTGACCAGCTGCTCTTCACTGAACCTGCTAATACTGTGGGTACTTTGTCACCAGGGCGCATGGCTCCTAATTCCGCAATCAGCTTCATCCTGCTGGGCTGTGCCCTCTTTATGGTCAGCTCCGGCCGCGGCATCAGATCTGTGCAGGTATTGGCGCTGCTGGCCGGGCTCATAGGGCTGGCGCCTCTGATTGACTACCTTTACGGCGCGACTGCTTTCATCGGTTTTGGATACTACATGCAGATGGCGGTCCACACTGCTGTTATTTTTATAATCGTGAGCATAGGCGTTATTCTGCTGCGTCCGGCAGAGGGACTTATGCAGATAGTCACCAGCAATACCATGGGCGGATGGCTGATACGGCATCTCCTGCCGTTGCTGGTTGGCGTTCCTATATTGCTTGGATGGTTCCGAGTGCAGGGTGAACGGTATGGTCACTTTGAAAGCACTCTGGGAGTATCCCTCATGATGATTTGCATGATGATACTTTTCACGGGGCTTGTCTGCTGGACTGCCAATGCATTGAACAGGATTGATGCGGAGCGGCATCGATCCGAATCCAGGCTCCGGGAGACAAATGAGTATCTTGACAACCTTTTCAACTACGCCAATGCTCCCATCATCGTGTGGGATCCGCAGTTCCGCATCACCCGCTTCAACCACGCCTTCGAGTTCCTGGCTGGCAGAAAGGCGGACGAAGTCATTGGCAGGCCTCTGGAGATTCTATTCCCTTCTTCCCTGGTTGATGGCTCGATGGCGCTCATCAGGAAGACGCAGACAGGCGAAAGGTGGGAGACTGTCGAGATCAACATAAGGCATCGTGACGGATCCGTCCGCACTGTCCTCTGGAATTCCGCGACGCTTTTCACTCCTGATGGGAAGACGCCAGTGTCCACAATCGCGCAGGGGCAGGACATCACCGAGCGCAAGCGGGCGGAGGAGGCGCTGCGGAAGAGCGAGGAGCAGTTCCGCATGATTGTCGAAGGTGTCACCGATTATGCCATTATCATGCTTGATCCGCAGGGACGTGTTGTCAGTTGGAACACCGGAGCCGAGCGTCTCAAGGGCTATCGGGCCGAGGAGATCATCGGCCAACACTTCGCGCGATTCTACACGGAAGAGGATGTCGCGTGCGCCAAACCGGAACAGGAGCTGGCAACTGCCGCCGTCGCAGGGAGGTTTGAAGACGAAGGCTGGCGTATGCGCAAGGATGGGGCGCGATTCTGGGCCAACGTGATCATAACGGCACTGCATGACGAGGCAGGACGGCTGCGGGGTTTCGCTAAAATTACACGGGACATCACCGAGCGCAAGAAGATGGAGGTGGCGCTGAGGGAAAGCGAACGTCTCTACCGGGGCATCGGTGAATCGATTGATTACGGGGTCTGGGTCTGTGCGCCGGACGGGCGGAACATCTATGCCAGCGAATCATTCCTCAGGCTGGTTGGAATTACCCAGGAACAATGTTCCAATTTTGGATGGGGGGATGTACTCCATCCGGAGGACTCCGGGCGGACCATCGCAGCATGGAAGGAATGTGTCCGCACCGGGGAAGTGTGGAACATCGAACACCGCTTCCGTGGCGTGGACGGGAAATGGCATCCTGTCCTGGCGCGTGGCGTGCCGGTACGGAACGAGAAAGGACAAATCACCTGCTGGGCGGGAATTAATCTCGACATAAGCCAGATCAAGCAGGCAGAAGAGGATCTCAGGCGTTCCTTGTCGGAGCTGGGACGTTCGAACAAGGAGCTTGAACAATTTGCGTATGTCGCCTCGCACGACCTGCAGGAGCCGTTGCGGATGGTGGCCAGCTATACGCAATTGCTGGCCCAGAGATACGAGGGCCAGCTCGATGAGAAGGCCAGGAAATACATTGATTACGCTGTGAACGGCGCAGTGCGCATGCAGAGGCTTATCAACGATCTCCTTGCCTTCTCGCGCATCAATACCAAAGGAGCATCCCCCGAACTGACCGACTCGCATTCAGTCCTTGGCGAAGCCATTAAAAACCTTTCTTCTTCAATTGAGGAAAGCCAGTCAATTATTACAAATGATGAACTTCCAATGGTCCGCGTTGACCCTTCCCAGCTCATGCTGTTATTCCAGAACCTGATATCCAACGCCATCAAGTTCAGCGGGGCGCATACTCCGCGGATACATGTTTCAGCCAGGGAACTCGGACAGGAGTGGTGCTTCTCCGTGAAGGATAGTGGGATTGGCATTGACATGAGGTATGCTGAAAAGATTTTCGTGATTTTCCAGCGGCTGCACACCATGCAGGAATATCCGGGGACCGGCATTGGACTGGCCATCTGCAGGCGTGTGGTGGAGAGGCACGGCGGAAGGATCTGGTTCGAGTCGGAGCTCAACCAGGGCTCGACATTTTATTTTACATTGCCAAAATAACAGGGGAGATGTTCCAATGAATGAAAGTATGATGGTGAAAGCCATTGAAATCCTGCTGGTGGAGGACAATCCGGGCGATACGGATCTGATCCGCGAAGGGCTCGAGAACAGCAAGATCCATAACCGGCTCCAAGTGGTCGAGGACGGAGAAAAGGCGATAGCCTACCTTCACAGGGAAGCTCCATATTCAAATGCGTCCCGTCCAGACCTGATACTGCTTGACTTGAATCTGCCCAGGAAGGATGGACGGGAGGTATTGGCGGAAATAAAGGAAGACAAGTCCTTGAAGCGGATACCTGTGGTAATCCTGACCTCTTCAAAGGCGGAGGAGGACATCCTCAAGACCTATAACCTGCATGCCAACTGCTACATCAGCAAGCCTATCGACGTGAGGCAGTTCCTGAATGTGGTGAAATCCATAGAGAATTTCTGGCTGAGCATCGTCATCCTGCCTTCCAATGGAGGAGAGAATGGAGCGAAAAGGTGATTGAAAGACTGCACATCCTGCTGGTAGAAGACAACCCCGGCGACGCCGACCTGATCCGGGAGTTGCTGCCAGTCGATGGCCCCGACGGCGTGGAGATCGAGTGCGTGCCGCGCTTGTCGATGGCTCTCAAATGTGTCAAGGCCGTCCGCTTCGAGATCATCCTTCTGGATCTCGGACTGCCGGACAGCCAGGGGATTGACACCATCCGTGCAATGCGGCGTGGAGCGCAGGATCTGCCCATCGTCGTGCTGACTGGAAACCAGGACGAGCAGATCGGATTGTCGGCAATCCGGGAAGGAGCCCAGGACTATCTGGTCAAAGGTCTTCTCGATAAAAACCTTCTTGTGCGTGCGATTCGGTATGCATTGGAACGCAAGAGGGTTGAGGAGGCTCTCCTCAAGATGTCGCAGGAATGGCAACGCACCTTCGATACAATGAACGTGGTCATCTGGATTCTGGATAAGGATAATCTGGTGTTGCGGTCGAATAAGGCGGCGGAACTTTATTTTCACAGGCCGCTTTCAGAGATGGTCGGCAAGCACTGCTGGGAAATTTTACACGGTACGGAGCAGCCGATTCCCGAATGCCCCGTCATGCGTGCCCGAAAGAGCCTGCATCACGAGAGCCTGGAACTGCAAATCGGCGCGAGTTGGTTTGATATCAGCGTGAATCCGATCTTGGACGCAGACGGACATTTTGCCGGCGCCGTACACGTTGTCGCCGACATCACTGAGCGCAAGCTGGCGGAAGAAGAAAAGGCAAAACTCGAAGCCCAGCTCCGGCAGTCGCAGAAGATGGAGGCTGTCGGTACGCTTGCCGGCGGAGTCGCCC
The DNA here is from genome assembly GCA_049297395.1 of Victivallales bacterium. GTDB lineage: Bacteria > Verrucomicrobiota > Lentisphaeria > Victivallales > GWF2-50-93 > GWF2-50-93. The sequence goes on from JBAQUG010000008.1 coordinate 13,865, forward strand.
ACGATTTCAACAACATGCTTTCCGTGATCAACGGGTATTCGGACATGCTGCTCCAGGAAATGTCCCCTTCGGATCCGAAATACGAGCGCATCCATGAAATCTACAAGGCAGGGATGCGTTCAGCCGAACTCACCCAGCAGCTTCTTGCATTCGCCCGCAAGCAGACAATCGCTCCGAAAGTCCTGGACTTGAATGATGCCGTCACCGGCATGCTCAAGATGCTCCAGCGCCTTATAGGTGAAAACATTGAACTGCTATGGAAACCCGCCGCCAGTCTCTGGAAGGTAAAAATGGATCCATCCCAGATCAACCAGATCCTTGCAAACCTGATTGTCAATGCCCGTGATGCGATCTCAGATGCCGGCAAGATAATGATTGAGACCGGCAAGGCGGATCTGGATGCTGCTTTTTGCGGAAAACATCCGGATTTTATTCCAGGGAAATATGTTGTTTTGGAAGTCAGCGACAATGGCTGCGGGATGGACAGGAGGACGCTGGAGCATATCTTTGAACCGTTCTTCACGACCAAGAAAGTCGGAGCGGGGACCGGGCTCGGACTTGCCACCGTCTTCGGCATCGTCAAGCAGAACGGCGGATTCATCAATGTCTACAGCGAGCCCGGGAAAGGCACGACGTTCAAGATATATCTGCCAAGGCATGATTCGGCTGAAACGGATACTGAAAAAGAAGAAAAATCTAAAGCAGCCAAAATGTTCGCCGGTACTGAAACTGTCCTGTTGGTTGAGGACGAAGCGGCGCTGCTTCTGTTAGCCAGGAGAATGCTCGAACAATTGGGCTATGCCGTTCTGGTCGCCGGCAGTCCGGCCCAGGCCGTCAGGATTGCAGGGGAATACAAGGGAGGCATTCATCTCCTGATGACCGACGTGGTCATGCCGGAAATGAGCGGCCGCGACCTCAAGGAAAAAATATATGCGATGCACCCCGGCATCAAATGCCTGTTCATGTCCGGATACACAGCAGAAGTCATGTCACATAATGGCATCCTGGATGAAGGCATACATTTCCTCGAGAAACCTTTTACCGCTAAGGAACTGTCGGCAAAACTCCGCGAGGCGCTGGCGTAGTATGGACCGCCGCCAACCTGGCGGCAGAGTTGAATGCGTGCCAGCAAGGTGCTGGCGTTCCGGAATTCAGGACCGCCGCCAACCTGGCGGCAGAGTTGAATACGTGCCTGCAGGGTGCTGGCGTTCCGGAATGGAAGTAACTCAGGCATTCCTGCCCGAGGGCAGAGGTCGGTGATCTGTAATCGTAAATATTCGCCGAAAGTGGCTCGAGGCGCTTTCGGCGAATATGCCATACTTGATTGCGTCAAATGAGGCTGGTGCTCCCTTTTTTCACCATGAAAACCAATCCGTAAGCTCCGCCGGCAAATAAAAAATCACATGAAAATTATTTCCGGCTTGACATTCACTTCTGCAATGATACAATAATGGTATCATTAAGAAACGGAGTGACGATGATTACACGCGAAGCCGACTATGCGATCAGGGTGGTTCTGTGTCTTGCAGGACTGCCGAAAGGCGAATCCATGAGCGCAATGGAGATTTCCGAAAAGATGTTCCTGCCCTATCGCTTCTCCCGTAAAATAATACGGAAGCTCTGCAGGACGGGAATCGTCGGTTCGTCAAGAGGCAAGGGCGGGGGAGTCTTCCTTCTCAGGCCGCCGGCGCGGATTTCCATCCACGACATCCTCGAGATATTCGATCCGAAATCGCTCCTGTTCAACAGCTGCTACCAGGAAGGCAACAGCTGCCCGAGAAAGTACGGATGCAATGTGCATGACAAGATGAAGGCCGTGCAGAATCAGCTTCTCGCAAAACTCAAGGACATCGCGTTCTCGGAGCTTCTCAAGGGATGACGGGGGTTTTTCCATGACAGGGATTGACAGAACAAGAATATTTTAGGTTTAAATGATACTAAAACAGAATCAATAAAAGGAGATTGGAGCAAAATGAAAAGATGTTCGTCGGCAGACAGCTGTTTTTCAGCTTACCTGGAGAAAAGAAGCGATGTGAATACGGCATTCGACCGCATGGAGGACCAAGCTGTCAAGTGCGGGTACGGACAGAACGGGGTATGTTGCCGTCTTTGTTCGAACGGACCGTGCAGGATAACTCCCGACTCCCCGAAAGGTGTCTGCGGTGCGAGCGCCGATACGATGGTTGCGAGGAATTTCCTCAGATCCGTGGCCGCCGGTGCCGCCTGCTATCTTCATGTCGCGGAATCAACTGCTCTGAGGCTGAAGTCAATCGCCTCTGGAAAATCCCCGCTGCCTCTCCGTTCCGAAAAGTCAGCCGACGAACTCGCGCAGATCCTCGGGATTGAGGGAGTCAATGCCAGGGACAAGGCCGTCAGGATCGCGGATGCAGTTCTTGCGGACCTCTATGGCAGGCGTGACGAGAAGATGAAGCTGGTGGAAAAGCTCGCCATTCCAGCGCGCGTGAAAAAATGGAAGGAGCTTGGCATCATGCCTGGCGGCGCCAAGGCCGAGGTCTTCGATGCGCTGATAAAGACCAGCACCAATCTGAACACCGATCCGGTGGACCAGCTGCTGCACTGCCTGAACCTCGGAATCTGCACGGGACTCTACGGGCTTGCGATGACCAACCTGATGAACGACATCATCATGGGCGAACCGGAGATCTGCAAGGTATCGACGGGATTCTCCGTCGCGGATCCGGACTATATAAACATTGCCGTGTCAGGACACAGCCATTCGGTTTTCGCCGGACTCATAGCTCTGCTTGAAACTGACAAGGGACAGAAGATAGGGATGGACGCCGGGGCCAAGGGCATCAAGATCATCGGCATCACCTGCGTCGGACAGGACATGCAGCTCCGCGGGAGCGCGATCAGGCCGGGAGTTTTTGCAGGACAGGCTGGAAATAATTTCACGCAGGAGGCGTTGCTGGCGACCGGCGCGATAGACATGGTTATCAGCGAGTTCAACTGTACGCTCTCCGGAATTGAACCGATAGCTGAAAAGAACAAAATCAAGCTTCTCTGCCTTGATGATGTCTGCAAGCAGGCAGGCGCAGAACTTCTCAATGACACTAAAGGCGCCGAACTTGTGCTTGCGGAGAAGATAAGCAGGATGGCCGCCGACCAGTACAAGATACGCCGGGGCGGATTGACGATCGATGTCCCCGTGCATGGATATGACGATGTGATCGCAGGCGTCAGCGAGAAATCGCTTCTCAAGCTTCTCGGAGGGAGCCTCGCTCCGGTCATTGAACTTGTGAAGAATGGAACCATCAAGGGGATCGCTGGAATTCTCGGCTGTTCAAACCTAGCGGCAGGCGGACACGACGAAACTACGGTGGCTTTGACCAGGGAGCTTATCAAGCGCGATATCCTGGTCCTCTCGGCAGGATGTACGACCGGTGGACTTGCCAACTGCGGTTTCTGTTCTCCGGGCGCGAAGGACATGGCTGGTCCGGGGCTGAAGGCGGTCTGCGAGAAGCTTGGAATTCCGCCTGTGCTCAATTTCGGCCCATGCCTGGCGATAGGACGCATTGAGATAGTTGTTGCGGAACTCGCAAAGGCCCTGGGCGTCGACATTCCAGCGCTGCCCGTGGTCATCTCCGCGCCGCAGTGGCTCGAGGAGCAGGCGCTTGCCGACGGATGCTTCGGACTGTCGCTCGGCCTGACGCTTCATCTCGCACAGCCTCCGCCGATACTGGGATCAGCCCTGATCACAAAGGTGCTTACCGAGGATCTCGTAAACCTCACCGGCGGAAGGGTCATAGTTGAAATGGACCCTGTGGCTGCGGCCGACAAGCTCCAGGCGGACATCAACAATAAACTTGCCGCTCTCGGCATCGGAGTTTGACCATGAGGAAGAAACTGATCGACAGGAGCAAATGCGTAGGATGCAAGAACTGCGAGCTTGCATGCATCACGATCCATTGCGACGGGAAAAATCCGTTCGATCCTAATCTTGACGAGAGCATAGCAAGAGCCAGGAACAAGGTCGAACTCGACAACGATGGACTGCTGTTCCCTGAATTCTGCAGGCACTGCGACGAACCTGCCTGCGTCGAGGCGTGCATGAGCGGGGCCCTGACAAAGGGCGATGACGGTCTTGTCGTCTGCAACCACGACTATTGCATCGGATGTTTCATGTGCGTCATGAGCTGTCCATACGGCATGGCCCGCCCATCGGTCAAAAACGGCGGAAAGATGATCAAGTGCGACGGATGCCGCGGACGAAAGTCCATGGCCTGCGTCGACGCATGTCCGCAGCGGTGCCTGACGGAAATCGAAACCGATGACAGGACGGGCGGACAGATCATCTACAAGTGAATGGATAATACGAAAAATATTTAGGAGTTTCCGATGAAATATGTAATTATTGGCGGAAGTGCGGCGGGCATATCGGCTGCAAAGACAATAAGGGAGAAGGATGCGGCAGGTGAAATAACCGTTGTCTGCAGGGACGAGTTCATATATTCGCGGTGCCAGCTGCATCTGGTTGCGGCTGGAGCTTCCACTGCGGAGCGGATCCGGCTGTCAACGCCCGACTGGGCTGGGAGATCGGGGATCTCCCTCCTGGGGGGCAGGGAAGTCGTCAAGCTGGATCCCGGCATCCATCAGATAAGTTTTTCCGATGGCTGGAAAGCGCCGTACGACAGGCTTCTTATTGCGACAGGATCAAGGACGATTTTCCCTCCGATAGGGGGTGTCAGGGGGCCGATGACCTACGGGCTCAGGGATATTGATGACGCCGTCGCCATCAACAGGGCGCGTTCGTCTGTCAGGAATATTGTGGTGATTGGAGCCGGGCTCATCGGAATAGAGCTTGCTGCGGAACTCGCCAGGTCCGGGTTGAAGGTCAGTGTCGTAGAAATCGCCGACCGTCCTCTGCCTCTTCAATTGGAAAGCATTTGCGGATCAAAATGCGCGAAAATTCTTTCCGATGCCGGAGTGGATCTGCATTTCCTGGATCCGGCGAGGATGGTGCATAGGAGCAGCGATGGAACTCCTATCTGCGTTGAACTCGTGTCAGGCAGGAAAGTCCCATGTGAACTTCTGGTCTGCGCGGCTGGAGTGAAAACTAACTCCGAGTTCGCTGCGGAGGCTGGCGTGAAAACCGGCAGGGGGATATGCATCGACAGCCACTGCAGGACAAGCCTGCCTGACATCTTTGCAGCTGGAGATGTGACTGAATTCGTCGATTCCGTTTCCGGTGTTTCACAGACTACCGCGATATGGCCCACAGCTGTGCGGCAGGGAAAAATAGCAGGTGCGAACATGGTCGGAGAGAATGCATCGTTAAACATCAATACAGGAATGAAGGCGGCGATCTCTCTTCTGGGCACGCATGCGGTATCACTTGGGCCTGTGACATCGCCGGACAGGCAGTGGCACAAGCACGTTTTCATCGGTACTGACAGCCAGGGGCGTGAAAATTGCAAAATCCTGTATGCCGACGGCAATATCCTGAAAGCTGCACTGCTCTGGGGCGATGTCACCAACGCGGGGCTCTACCACGAGGCGATCGTTAACAGGCGGGACATAAGCGCTGACTTGGAATGCCTTGGAAGTTTTGATGCCGCCAAACGCGGCAAGGAGACTTTGAACGTCCTGTGACGTTACACGAATTGCGCATGCTTTATCATTTTTGTTTAGGGCAAGGGTAACTGCCCTAAACAAAAATCATTTGAAGCTTCTCGCTGACTGGACCGCCTTTTTCCATTCCGCGATGCGGGTCTCGCGTTCATAGCTTGTCATTTTCGGTTTGAAGATCCTGTCGGCCTTCCAGTTCTTTTCAATGTCCCTCTTGTCATCCCAGTATCCGCAGTTCAGTCCGGCGAGGTATGCGGCCCCGAGCGCGGTTGTTTCCGCAATGGCTGAACGCACAACCGGAATTCCGAGGATGTCCGACTGGAACTGCATGAGGAAATTGTTCGTTGAAGCTCCGCCGTCAACCTTGAGCGAATTGATCTTGTGTCCGATGTCCTGCTGCAGGCATGCGACAAGATCCCGCGACTGGAATGCTATGCTTTCAAGTGCGGCCCTTGCGAGATGCCCGGCGCTTGTGCCGCGTGTCATCCCGAAAATGCTTCCTCTGGCGTCAGGATCCCAGTATGGCGCGCCGAGTCCGACAAATGCCGGGACAAAATAAACTCCGCCTGTGTCTGGAACCTTCATCGCGAGTTTTTCGGATTCCGCTGCGGTCCTGATGATCTTCAGCGAATCCCGCAGCCATTTTACGACGGCTCCTCCCGTGAAGACAGAACCTTCCAGCGCGTATTCGGTGTCCTTGCTGAATGCGTCAGCTTTACCGGGGGCGGTCCCAGGACTTCTTCCCGAGGCACGAGGGAAAAGTACGGAACTGACCCCGTGCTTTTGTAAAGACTGGCGCATTACGTCCTTGCCGATTTCCCAGGCGACAGTCGTCAGAAGACGGTTGTTTGAGAATTCAGGCTTCCTCCCCGTGTTGACCAGCATGAAGCAGCCTGTCCCGTACGTGTTTTTTGCGGAGCCTGTTCTGAAACATGCCTGGCCGAAAAGAGATGCCTGCTGGTCTCCCGCCACTCCGCCAATTTCGATGGATCTTCCGAAAATATTCGGGAGTGTTTTTCCGAAGAGGCACGAAGAAGGCCTGATTTCAGGAAGCATCTTTTCCGGTATCCCGAAGATATCTAGAAGTTCACTGTCCCACTTGCCTGTTCTTATGTTGAGCAGCATTGTCCTGGACGCATTTGTAATGTCGGTGCGATGTTCGCCTGTGAGTTTGAAGATCAGCCATGAATCAACGGTTCCGAAGCAGATGTCGCCTTTCTCGGCCCTTTCCCGCAGGCCGGGAACACTGTCCAGGATCCATTTTATTTTCGTGGCTGAAAAATATGCGTCGAGTAGCAGCCCTGTCTTTTTCCGGATGATCTCACCTTTTCCAGAAAGTTCCAGGGATTTGCAGATCTCGGAAGTCCGCCTGCACTGCCAGACTATCGCATTGTAGACGTGCCTGCCGCTTTTCCTGTCCCATAGTATTGTAGTTTCGCGCTGGTTTGTTATTCCTATCGAGGCTATCTGGTCGGAGCCGACTCCGGCATCCCTCATGGCTTTCATTGCGACATTTTTCTGCGAGTTCCATATCTCTTCAGGATTATGCTCGACCCAGCCGGGTTTCGGGAAAATCTGGTTGAACTCCTGATGGGCGCGTCCCGCTATGCCGCCTTTCCTGTCAAAGACTATCGCCCTTGAACTTGTCGTCCCCTGGTCCAAAGCCATGACATAGGTTTTCATGATATATTGCCTTTCGGAGATTTTCTAAAACATACAATAGTGCCATATTAAGTGAAAATAAAAAATCAGAATGATTTTTATGGTAAAAGAAATATACATAGTCAGACACGCCGAATCGATGGAGAACATCGGAATTGAAAGCTCGGTGTTTGATCCGGGGCTTTCCCCGAAAGGGCTCTGGCAGAAGAACAAATGCGCCGAATTCCTGAAGAAATACTGCAACTCCAGGTCAATCCTGCTATCAAGCCCGTTCCTGCGCTGTGTCATCACCTCCGAGACAATAGCTGAAGCAATAGGGACGAAAATAAGGCTCGAACCCGCACTGCACGAATATTTTTCCACGACTCTGTTCAATATTAAAAAAGTAAAACTTCCTTCCCTGAAGAAAATAGCTTCCACGCACCCTCTCATCACAGGCGACTATCCGGATGATAAATGGTGGCCGGATGCCAACGAGGACAGGGCGGCCCTTGAAATGCGGCTTGCATTGTTCAGAAACAGGCTTCTTGGAAATGAGTTCAATTCCGACAGGATCATCTGTGTCGGGCACTGGGCCTCGGTCGAAGCCCTGGCAAAATCCCTCGTGCCTTCAATGGATATTTTCTCCGTCGAGAATACAAGCGTTATCAGGATTGACTTCGACGGCAGGAAATGCCATCTTGTCTTCAACAATGAGATTCCATTCCTGGTTGAATAGTATGGATTGCGG
>JBAQUG010000009.1:0-2133 GCA_049297395.1 Victivallales bacterium
GCATACGACAGAGAACGAACACAATGATGATTGGATTTTCAATCTGGCACCCTGCAAAATAATGATAAAGGGAAACTCTGAAATTTTCCTGCCCTTATCGTGGAACAATGTAAAATTTAGAGATTTCCTAAATTAGTTGTATGTCAGTATAATGCAAACGTCCCATATCAAGAGGAAGAGGACTTTTTCATTCCGAATTCCGGATCGATCTTGACAAGGCCTACTGCGATAAAGCACGGGATTATGCAGAGGCATATCCAGATGAAGAAGTTAGGATAGCCGATCAGGCTCTGGAGCCAGCCACTCCACATTCCCGGTATCATCATGCCCAGCGCCATGAATCCTGTCATTATCGCATAATGAGCAGTTTTATATTCGCTGTCCTCCACGAAGTAGACCATGAAGAGCATGTATGCCGCGAATCCGAACCCATAACCAAGCTGTTCCAGGGCCACACAGGCGGTGATTACTGCAAAATTATCTGGCAGGCAAATGCTCATGTAGACATAAAGCAGATGAGGCACATTGATTGAAAGAGCCATCCACCAGATCCATTTTTTCAGTCCATGCCTGGCTGCCAGGATTCCTCCTGCAATTCCACCAATTGTAAGCATTAGTATTCCAACTGTCCCGTAGGCGAGCCCGACCTGTCCCGTGGTGATGTTCAATCCCTCCATCTCCCGCGAATCGAGCATGAACGGAGACGCAAGTTTCAGAAGCTGTGATTCGCCGAGACGGAAAAGAAGGAGGAAGGTCAAGGCTGAAACTACGCCATCCTTCTGGAAAAAACTTACAAAAGGTTTGAATAGCTCCGAGACCAGCCTGCCATGCAGATCGCGACCTCCCGGCTTGTCGGCTTCAGGGAACGGAAGAATAAGGAAATGGTACGTGCTGAACAGGCCGAAGGCAATTGCGATGATTATGAATACAATGCTCCAGGAGAGCCTGATATTGCCTGATACGGCCACGAATTCACCGCTGGCGGCTGTTCTAAGCTGTGAGTCAAGCTGTATTATGGACATTAAAGGCCTGTTCCAGTTCTCAGAGGTGAATTCTTTTCTGGTCCCTTCAATGACTTTTATGCTCTTATCTCCAGCCTTCTGTCCGAAGTTCACGACAATCCTGCTGCCTTCTTCAGGCTTCCTGTTCAGTCCTATGTAGGAGATTCCGAAGTTCCCAGCCTCTTTTTTAACTTCTGATTTCTTTTTGCCGAAATATTTAATAATAGCATTTTCGATAGGCTGGACTATCTTGGATTTCCATAGGTTGGCGGATGTTTCTTTGTTTTTCTTTTCTTCTTTCTTCTCTTCAAATCCATTCCATTCCCTGGCTTTGCTGACGATACTGGATACATCATCCTTGCTGCAGGTCTGGATCGGTATCTTAATATTGTCGCCGGAAAAGCTGCATAGTTTCAAAGGACCATTTTCATCCAGTTTGAAAACCATTTTTTCAGGTTCGGTGTTGGCCGTCTGAATAATTGAGGAATTCTCTTGAATTGAAGAGACAATATTCATTTTAACGGATCCAAGGCCGGTATTGCTTTCGATAAAACCGGCGAGCATGACAAGGAGACCCTGTCCTGTCAGCATTGAAAGCCGATAGAAAGTGCTGCGGATGCCCACAAACCAGGCCTGCTGATGGGTATCTAGTCCGAGAATATAGAAACCGTCGGCTGCGATATCATGGGTAGCCGAATTGAATGCGACCAACCATAGCAGTGCAAGTGAATACCTGAAGAAATCAGGAGCGGGAATTGTCAGGGCTACACATGCGAATGCCGCACCTATGACAAGCTGCATCAGATAGATCCAGCGCCGTTTTGTGCCGAAAATCTCAACAACCGGACTCCAGAGAGGTTTGATGACCCACGGCAGATAGAGCCAGCTGGTGTATAGGGCAATGTCAGTGTTTGAAATGCCAAGCCGTTTATACATTATTACGGAGACGGTCATCGCGACCACATAGGGGATTCCTTCGGCGTAGTAGAGACTGGGCACCCAGAACCAGGGGGAACCTGGCATTTTCGATTTTCGATTTTCGATTTCCAATTAAGTTCCCTGCATTGCAAGTTATACGCGAAAATGTAGAGTAATACCTCACTTAATGTCAACTTGGTTATATAAAAGTTCA
>JBAQUG010000010.1:0-38902 GCA_049297395.1 Victivallales bacterium
ATGAACTCGTTTCTTGAAGCAACAGGGAGACGCATGTTTCTATTGAGCAAAACTATGACCTTATTGCTCAAGGGAGTGAAAAGCTGAACGCCTGTGATGTTCAGACAGTCCATCAGGCAATGGGTTATCGCCCCAATCCCGAACCATATCCCCGGTGTCCAGACAAGAAAGGAAAGGAAAATCACAGGCATCCATAGCATAATCGAGTGTATGAGTTTCCTATGTCCGAAGTGCCTGTAAATCGAATTGCTTATCGGATAAAAAACTTTTCCAATAAATGACTGCGGATGATCTATGTCTGGAATAATCGAACCAATAACGAACAAGGCAGTTTCAAAACCGTCTGCTCCGACAGCCTTCGCTATCGCATACCCGAACGCCGCATGTGTTGGAGCCATCATGGTATTTTTCCTCCTGGAAAAATACAGTCTTCAGTTTTCAGTCGACAGTCGTCAGTTATAAATTCAAGTTCATTGCCGACGACCGGAGCCCGACGAGTAACGACCGCTTTCTCTTCCTCTAACTCAAGACAGGCCACAAGCACAAACTGTTTTTCCAGAGGAGTTATCCCATTCCGGATCCATCCCAAGTAATAATACGCCGCAAGATACGGTTCGATCTTCATCTCATTGGTAATCCTCTCAAGTATCTTCTTTGACGGAGCAATCTTCTCCTCATATCTACTCCCAAAGAAAAAGACCAGAGCCTCCCTTATTCCGGTCAGCTCATTATTCAAAGCCTGAAACTGTTCTTTTATCTCTTCTTCGCTCATAAGACAACTTTCCATCTTCTTATATGTTCGTGCCTGTCCTCCGTAGCCTTGGCGAAGGAGGATGTAATCTGTGGGTACTACTTCACCGCAAAAAACCTAATAATGATCGCTATCCCCATTCCAATCCCGCCAATCAGGTACAAATCGCCTGATCCCGATGCCTTGCCCATGTATCGCAGACAAATCATGAATCCGATGATAAAGACCGCAAGAACTGGAAAAATGTCCATCTCTTCACCGAGTACCTTTTCGTCATCATCCACGACTTCACCCCGGCACATCGCCCATATTCTCCCTGGAACGCCTTTCCCGGAATCAACTACTGACCTGAAATCAATCACGGAACCTGTCGAGGAAATTGCGAGTTTCGCAACTTTCTCCGAATCCTCAAGCGACAGATTCCTTATCGCTATCCTTTTCACACCCCATATGATCGGTTTCAGTTCCTCCCTGATTTTGCCGTTCTTTCCAGCGAAATACATCTTCCAACCGGATATGCTGTTCAGGAAATTCAGCATTTGCGGTTTGATATTCTCAATGTTGTCAATGAAAAGGGCTGCTTTTCTGCCCGATGAAATAATCGCCTTCTCAAGAGTCAGCACCGACATCTTATCTGCACCGGGAATCTCTATTGCCACGGCTATTTCCTTTATGCACTGCTGATATCTCCAGTTGCATGAGAAATACGACTTCTCCTTGTCCATGCAGTTCTCAAAGCACCATTTCAGAAGGACAGTCTTACCAATTCCAGCCTGACCTTCTATCAGGAATGGCTTACCTTCTTTTATCCGCGGGAAAAGATGCTCCTTTATGACTTTGTCACGCCCGATAATTTCCCCTTCAAAAGTCCTTTCAATCCTGTTCCTATCCCGTGACTCATGGGATCTTTTTGCATTTTCCTCTGCATCAATCTTCAAATGACATGGAGCACACCATGCTTTCAGATTTTCCGGAGAACAGTTCTCCGGATTGCGGTCAAGGAGCGAAACCGTCAAGGTATCCTTATGGCTTTCAAACGGCTCATCAGGTCTTCTACACTGCTTTCCACAGTTCTCGCATTGCCAGTTGACGGCTTTCTTCTTCTCAAGCGCAATCTCTCCCCAGTTCGATGGATACTTCCTTTTATTTTCTGATTTTATAGGCATTTCTAAGGTAGGGCTGCTCTCGCCGAGAGCGCCGCATTAAAGCATCCCCTTATTCTCCTCGATTAAAAATAATGCGAACTTCGCAGACGGAAGCCCCGGCCATTACATCCCCTCTCGTTTTTGCCTGCCGTCTTCGCAGAATCTGCGAAATTCGCAAAAATCCTTTTGTTAGATCTCTTTTCATTACAAGTATGTTGGGTTTTAACCCGACAATTAATTTGCAGTTTCATTCGACAAGCTCATGACAGGGAAACTCTCCTTACCCTTTGAATGCACCTCGATATAACCTGTAACAAGCATCCAGCATCATTATTTAAAAAGCTTATAAAGCTCCAGCATGTCAATCCCGAGGTTAGCCTCAAGGAATCTGATGATTCGGTTGATTTCAGATATGGATTTCAAAATCTCCTGTTCCGTCCGGTAATAGGTGTCGAGTTTTGACGGACCACTTGTTTCGATGACTTTCAGGATGACCATTCGTTTTTCCCTGAGCAGCTCGATGTTCCTCTGGAGATACTCAAGGTCTCGGAGATTATTGAACATCTTATCGAGGAACAATTGCTTCCGGGCCTGTGTCAGACTGTACTTGTCGGGCTGATACAGGGGAATCGACAAGGAGGCTGCTATCGGTGGATACTTGCTTGATGAACTCGTTCCTGTGTCGGCCTCGAACATTCCCCACTCGAAACGTGTTCCAACATTGAAACTGATCGGCGGCACCACCCTGTTAAAAAGATAATACTCCTTCTCCCGGATCAGCCTTGTAATCTCCTCAATCATTCGCTGGTTGACGAAGCAAGTGACACGGAGCTTGAAGCAGTCTTTCTTGAGACTAGTTACAGAACATCCATCACCCTTTTTCAACGTCTCGACCTCAAGCTGGTCCATCCTGCTTTCCCTGCTGTCATCAACACTTTTCGAGTCATGTTCACGGAAAGCAGAGGCATCAATAGACATATTCACATCTTCGCCTGAGTTCTCTTCAAGTCCCTTGATTTCATCCGTGAATTCAACTTCGCTCTTCGGTTCTCCCATATTCTCAGCAGGCTCTTCATCCAAAAACGTTTCCTCTGCGAAACACGCAATTGCGAAATTCGCAAAGAGAAGCAACAGAAGCAGCAATCTGATTTTCAGGAACTTGAAGTCATTTAACATTCACACCTCCATTTTTTATTCCGCACCTGCGAGATTCGCAGAATTTTCATTTCCCCATTTGTCGATCACGGTCTCTGACAGCCAGAACGGAAGCTCGCCAATGTCTTCTGGATTTTTATTCAATTCGTTCAGCGTCAATTCACGGAAGACGGGATTAAACTCCTCTTTGTTCTCGGATATCGACTTTAAAATCCTATGCAGACATTCCTTGTCGGCTCCCAGCCTGAAGGCTTCATGCCTCCTCTCAAGCTCTTCCTGCTCCTTCTTGTTCTTCTCGTCTTTCTCTTTCTTCTTTTCCTCCTCTTCCTTCTGCTTCTCATGTTTTATTTTCTCGCGGAGATTCTTCGGGTTCACCGGACGGTAGTCGTTGAGAATGAATTTTGTGACATACGCCTTCACGTTGTGCTTGATGACATGTTTGTTCAGATTGTCCTTGCAGTAGCAGAGGCAGTCCTCGACGTATTTGTCATAATCGGTCCTGTGTCTGATCTGACGCAGGAGTTCATGGGCTTCGTTGCGCTTGAAACCAAAATCATTTACGAGCCGCGATGCATAGTCATTCCGGGAAATCTTGAGGCGGATTGTTGATGGTCTCGACTTTACGAGCTGGACATTCAGATCGGTTTTTGCAATCTTCTGGATTTCCGGATTGATGACACGCCTTACCAGATCGCATCTGCGCTTTGAGCTGCGTCCGACTATCATCTGGAATTTCCTGACATCATGCTCGACGGTCTCGCACGGATATGCGGATTTCGCAAGAAGATAGAGCCGCACTCCTGAAAACGTGTTGAACATCCTGAGATTCGAGAGCAGTACCTTGAAAAAGTTCGTTTTCTGCTGGGTGAACAACCCCTTGATTTCGTCGTTGAGAACAAGTTCGAAACGTCCCGTGTATCGTTCAGCGCTGGCCTTCCGGAGGATTGTGAAGCCTACCCAACCTTTGTCTGTTTCAAGCTCGATCTTGCGGGTGAGCAATGTCCGGGCGGTACGCTTGAACTCGACGTATGCATTCTCAAGCGGTATGCCCCACTCGGATGCGAACTCCCAGGCACTGATCTCGGCCCGTGTGTTGTTGTCCGATATTTTCGTCAAAAACAGAAAAAACAGCCTCATTTCGTTGACTCCCATGTCCCACCTTGCCGTGGCAAAGGCGTTGGACAAAATTATTTCACGTTTCTTGCTTTCAGCCTCAAAAGTTAACATTTATGCGTAAGATCCTAACATTTCAGCGTAATTTCCTAACAAAGTGGCGTAAAATCCTAACATTCCAGCGCAAAATCCTAACAAACCTGCGTAAGTCATTTCTACATCATGCTTATTTACAACGCCTTGCAGCTTCCCTAAGAGATAAGAGTTAAGTGTAAGAGTTAAGAGAACTATAAAGAGCAGTTCTTGTTGTTCTTTTTGCGCACGCGTAAAAAAATTATTTTTCATACTGGCTTGGAGACCTTCCTTCGGCTATTTGATTGATCGCCCTGTCGAAGTCGGCAGTACGGTAGACGACGTTGCGGCCGCTTGTCATAGCGACCTTGACAACCCCCTGTTCGCGCCATTGCTGGATTTGGTCCTTGCCTATCCCGAACAAACCGGTGATTTGCTTGCACCTTGCCCACAAAGGCTTCATATCTGTCTTTTCAACAACTTTCACTGCCGATAATATCACTTGATGAAATTTAGAAAATGAGTTTAAAAATTAGATAAATTTATAAATATTGCAAGCAATGCATGATACTTTTTACTAATTAGGTACAATTCGACACAATCCGCATTGGCTTTTTATGAGTTCAGGTGTAGACTAATTGGCAGACACTTATGTGAAACCGGAGTAGCAAGCATTGAATAAGACCAATCCAATTCACTGGACAGAAGAGCTCAAGATGACCCTTGAGAAAGTCAAGTCCAGGCTGAAAACGAACAAGAGAATTTCCTCGGAGACCGGAGTTGACCAGTCAACGATAGGGAGACTTCTCGTGAAGAAGGAAGGCTGGGTTGAAGAGCATAATTTCAGGGGTTTGTGCAAACTACCTGAATTCGCAAAGCTTGATTCCCTCACGGTGCCGAACATCCCTGGACTGAATCTTTCCAAGGAAGCCATTGAGATCGGGCAGATACATGATTCCTTGCCTGACAGCTACCGCAAGGACATCAAAGATGCAGTTTCCGAGGTCCTGAAAAAGTACCATTTAAAGAACTTCAAACGCAACTGAAAGCTTGCGGTCAAACTTTGGTACATCTCCATCGTTTTTTCGTCAAAATCCGTTATTATTCGCATTTTAGCAAACACATATTATATTGTAACAAATGAGGCTAATATGCTTCACTTGAGCGAGTTGCAAACGGAGAGTGAATCCGATTCCCTCTCTCTCCGCCATTCGATACAATTCCCTGTTCGCTTTGCTCGCTGGGAATCACTCATGGCAGGCCGGAGAAAAGCTGTTGAACACAAATTGAATTGTATCGAATGTCGTCCTGAGTTCGAGCAAAGCGAGAGTATCGAAGGACATATAAAGGAATCTTATTTCTGCGAACTTCGCAGATACTGCAATCGGATACGTTCATTGAATATCAAGGATTATGCGGGTCCGTAGTTCCACCCTTGCAATTGGCCAGGTTGATGCCGAATTTCTTTACCCTCAGGCCAATCAGGCGTTCTGTAGTTCCAAGTATTGTTGCGGCCTTGGCCATATTTCCGTGGGTAGTTTTCAGCGCATCGCTTATCATCTCCCTTTCAAGGGCATCCAAAGCACCCTGCAGCTTGGCATTCGGAAGCGTGCCGCTTGCCTCGGCGGTCTGCAGCGACGGTGGCAGATGATGCCCGTGTATCACTCCGTCGGCGCTCAGAAGCACCGCGCGCTCTATGCAGTTCTCAAGCTCCCTGACATTACCCGGCCAATGATAGCTCATCAGCATTTCAATTGCCGGCGTGGATATCCTGAGAACCTTCTTTTCATGCTTTGCCGAAACCTTTTCGGTGAAGTAGTCGGCGAGCAGTATTATGTCCGTCCGCCTTTCCCTCAATGGAGGCACGTGTATTGGAAAGACGTTCAGCCTGTAATAGAGATCCTCGCGGAACTTCCTGTCACGGATCAGCTCCTCCAGATTGCGGTTCGTGGCTGCGATGATGCGGACATCCGTCTTCAGTGTCTCTCCGCCTCCAACCCTTTCATACTCCTTCTCCTGGAGGACCCTGAGAAGCTTCACCTGGATTGCCGGCGACAACTCGCCAATCTCGTCGAGGAAGAGCGTGCCCCCCTCAGCCATCCCGAATCTGCCGGAACGTCGTGCAATGGCTCCAGTAAAGGCTCCCTTCTCATGCCCGAAAAGCTCGCTTTCAATGAGTGTTTCAGGCAATGCGGCAAGATTGACCTTGATAAAAGGTTTTTCGGAACGGGAACTGTTCTGGTGGATTGCCTCCGCCACAAGCTCCTTTCCGACCCCGCTTTCACCGGTTATCAATGCTGTCGCATTGCTTGGGGCGACCTGCGCGATCAATGCGCATATCTGCCGCATCGCGCTCGAATTGCCGATGATTCTCGTCGGTTTGAACTGCCGCAGAAGCTCTCCGCTGAGCCGATCCTTCTCCTCGCGCAAGGCATTCTCCCGCTCCCTCGCCTCCCTGCGAAGCTTGACCGCCTGCGCTATGAGCGAAGCAATTATCGTGAGAAGCTTCAGATCCTCCTCCAGCGACACTGATTCGTCAAAAAGACGGTCGGCGCTCAAGGCACCTATGACTTCATTTCCAATCTTTACCGGCACGCAGATGAAGGAGATGTCCTTGCATTTGCAGTGCTTTTCAATTTCACGCCAGCGCGTCTTGGTCCGGTCGAGAAAAAGAGGAGTCTCCGATATTTTCCTGACCACGGCAGGCTCTCCGGACTTCACGACCTGCCCGGTAACCCCTTCGCCGAGCCTGTAGCGCCCCCTTGACCTCTCCTCCGTTGACAGTCCGAAAGCCTGGTCAATCTCAACCTGTCCGGTCTCCCTGTTCAATATTGTGATAGTGCCTCTAAGCATGCCCATATGGCTGGACATTTTCTCCAGGACGGGGAGGACGGCCTGTTTCAGATCAAGCCCCTGCTGGAGCGACTGGGATATGTCGAGCATGAGCTGGAGCTTCTTCAGCTCCCTCTGGAGGTCTGTATTCTCACCCGGTTTTAATCCGGACGACATTTTTGAATTATTTTTCATCCATTTTCACTTTATTGTAATTTACAGGCTTACCGGTTTTCCATCAGTCATGCCCAAGATTTTTCCTCATGCAGACAAGCCCGGTCTTTTTCCATCCATGCCCGGAGTAGAACATTTCCGCAGATCTGTTTTCCTTGTCCATGAGAAGCTGCAGATGCCTAAACCCTTTTCCCTGGGCATGCCTTTCAATGGCATGTAAAAGTAGGCTTCCCAATCCGCGTCCTCTGAATTCCTTTTTGACGACAAGATCCTCGACTACTCCTGCTTCAGCCCCGTAAAACGTCGAAATCCTCCTGTGGAGCGCGCACATGCCGACAATCTCGCCATTGTCCTCGGCAACAAATATACCTGCATCCGCAGAATTGTCCAAAATCATTTTCAAGCCGCGCCTCTGCGCTTCTGCATCCGGGGAAAAATCACCTTCTATTTCAAACAGCTCCTTCAACAGCGAAACCATGGGCTCAATGTCCGAATGGACTGCGACCCTGATTCTGCATTCAATATGATTCTTTGACATAGTTCACCTTGGCATCAAAAAACAGCAGTTCCTGTGCCATTGCAGCGATGTATCGTCATAACGCCTTGCGCCGCTAATTGATATGATACCCTGGCCTTAAGCGTGGACTATTTATCCTTTTTTCCGCAACAAATTGCGGAAAAAAATATTCACAGGATCCGAGAAGTGGAGGACCGACCTATTCCTACCAAACGGTGGGATTCGGGAAATAAATACTTCCTGGCGGTTGTAATTCATCGTCATATTTTTTGCCGGACGAGCGTCTTCCACAAAAACAACCTTATTTATATATCATTATCCATAAAGCTGTTGCAGCACGCCAAATCGCGCCTTGACCATGGCCTTCAACTCCTCTTGGCATGGGCATTGCTAAAGGGGTTGCCAGTTTCAGAAGCGTCGAACGAAAAGTAAAAAGAGGAAATGAAAATGAGAAAAGTTGCAATTTACGGAAAAGGCGGAATCGGGAAGTCGACCACCACGCAGAATACCGTGGCCGCCCTTGCCGAGATGGGCAAGAAGATAATGGTCGTCGGATGCGATCCAAAAGCCGACTCCACCCGCCTGCTGCTAGGAGGCCTGGCCCAGAGGACGGTGCTCGACACTCTCAGGGACGATGGAGAGGACATTGAACTTGACAAGATACGCCGGGGCGGTTTCGGCAATACCCTCTGCGTAGAATCCGGCGGGCCTGAACCTGGAGTCGGATGCGCGGGACGCGGCATCATCACATCTATCAACATGCTTGAACAGCTCGGAGCGTATGCGGAAAATGAAAAGCTCGATTATGTATTCTATGACGTGCTCGGCGACGTCGTGTGCGGAGGTTTTGCAATGCCGATCCGCGACGGGAAGGCCGATGAGATATACATAGTCGTCTCAGGCGAGATGATGGCGATGTATGCCGCGAACAACATATGCAAGGGCATAGTCAAGTTCGCCGAAGCCGGAACCGTCCGTCTCGGAGGCCTCATCTGCAACAGCAGGAAGGTTGACAACGAACTGGAGCTTGTCCTCGCGCTGGCCGACAAGCTCGGTACGCAACTCATACATTTCGTCCCGCGCGACAACGACGTGCAGAGGGCGGAGATCAATCGCAAGACGGTGATCGAATGGAATGGAACGGTTCCGCAGGCTGAGGAGTACAGGAAGCTCGCCAGGGCGATAGATTCAAACACCAAGCTTGTGATACCGAAACCGCTGAAGATGGAGGAACTGGAAAAACTCCTTCTCGAATACGGATTTTTGAACTGATGCATCTCCGGCCACAGGCCGGATCTGCATAAGCAGCTAAGCTGCGAATATGGATTCGAAGAAAAATATAAAAAGGAGAAATTAAAATGATTATGATCAGGGCAATTGTAAGACCGGAAAAAGTAATGGATGTCATGTCTGCGTTGATGTATGCTGGATTTCCTGCGGTGACGAAGATGGATGTCTTCGGACGCGGAAAACAGCGTGGCATAAAAATCGGCGACATAACCTACGACGAGCTTTCAAAGGAGCTGCTGCTCCTGGTGGTGCCGGACAAGGACAGGCAATTCGTCGTAGAGACCGTCATCAAGGCGGCCAGGACCGGGTCAAAAGGCGCGTTCGGCGACGGAAAGATCTTCGTGTCGCCTGTCGAGGAGTCATACACAATCAGTTCCGGCATCAAGGAAACTGACCTGTAACAAGGAGAAAAGCAATGAAGGAAATATGTGCAATCATCAGGATTGATAAGATAAACGAGACAAAGCGCGCCCTCGCCGATGCCGGATTTCCGTCGGTCACCGCAAAGAAGTGCGTCGGACGCGGAAAGGGAAATGTCGAATACCTGATACGGGCCAACATCGACACCGATGAGCTTGAGGAAAGCAGCAATCCCTCGGAGAAGGGTCCCAAGCTCATGCCGAAGAGAATGCTGGTAATAGTCGTCCCGGACTCGCGCAAGGACAAGGCGGTGGAAGCGCTGATCAAATCGAATCAGACCGGCAAGCCGGGCGACGGCAGAATATTCGTGATGCCGGTGCTTGACGCCATCAGGGTCCGGACCGGAGAAGATGGCGACACCGCGATTGACGAACAGGTTTGAAAACAACAGAGGTGAAAATGAAGACTTATCCTACAACTGAAAAAGTCCGCGATGAACTGGTGAAGAGTTATCCCGCAAAGGTGGCTAAGAAGCGCCTCGGCCAGATTGTCGTAAATACAAAAGATGAAGCCGGACTGGCGCCTGAGATCAAGGCAAACTCCAGATCCATCCCCGGCATAATCTCACAGCGCGGATGCTGCTATGCCGGCTGCAAGGGAGTTGTGCTCGGACCGACACGCGACATCATAAATATCGTCCACGGCCCGATCGGATGCAGCTTCTACGCCTGGCTGACCAGGCGCAACCAGACCCGCCCGGAAGGTCCCGAATCCGAGAACTACATGACATACTGTTTTTCCACGGATTTGAAGGATGAGAACATAGTCTTCGGCGGAGAGAAGAAGCTCCGCAAGGCCATACAGGAGGCATATGATCTCTTCCATCCCAAGGCGATCGGCGTCTTCGCGACATGTCCTGTAGGGTTGATAGGCGACGACGTCCATTCGGTTGCAAAGGAGATGAAGGAGAAGTTCGGGGACTGCAACGTATTCGGGTTCAGCTGCGAAGGCTACAAGGGCGTCTCCCAGTCCGCCGGACACCACATCGCCAACAACCAGCTGTTCAAGCATGTGATCGGTTTGAACGACCAGCCTCCGGAAGGCAAGTTCAAAGTCACCCTCCTGGGCGAATACAACATCGGAGGGGATTCATTCGTGCTGGAGGAGATGTTCGAAAAATGCGGCCTGACGCTTGTGGCGACGCTGAGCGGCAACTCGACCATTGGACAGTTTGAGAGGGCGCACACGGCGGATCTGAACTGCGTCATGTGCCACCGTTCAATCAACTACATAGCAGACATGATAGAAAAGAAATACGGAGTGCCATGGTTCAAGGTCAACTTCATCGGTGCCAAGGCGAGCGCGAAGTCACTGCGCAAGATCGCGGATTATTTCGAGGACGCAGGACTAAAGGAAAAAATCGAGAAGCTGATAGCCGAGGAAATGGTGGAAGTTGAAAAGGTTGCGGCGGATGTCAGGACGCGATGCGAAGGCAAGACCGCAATGCTCTTCGTCGGAGGTTCCAGGGCGCATCATTACCAGGAGCTTTTCGCCGAGATCGGGATGAAGACCCTGGCGGCTGGTTACGAGTTCGCACACCGCGACGACTACGAGGGACGTAATGTCCTTCCGAAGATCAAGGTCGACGCCGACAGCAGGAACATCGAGGAACTCGACGTCAAACCACATCCGGAAAAGTACCGCCAGCGCGCCACGCCGGAGCAGATGGCCTCCCGCGGCGTCCCGCACAGGGATTACGATGGGATGATGCCGGAGATGGAGGAGAAGACCCTGATCGTGGACGACATAAGCGAGCACGAGACCGAGGAGCTTCTCCGCATATACAAGCCGGACATATTCTGCGCAGGCATAAAGGAGAAGTACGGGATACAGAAGAACGGCATCCCCTGCAAGCAGCTCCACAATTACGACTACGGCGGACCATACGCCGGATTCAAGGGCGCGATCAACTTCTATCGAGAGATAGACCGGATGGTCAACGCATCGGTATGGAAGATGATAAGCCCTCCATGGCGCAGGAATGACATGCCTGAGCTTGAAGCGGATTACGTAAAAACATAAGCAAGGAGAATTGACATGGCTCTTTTAAGACATACAAAGGCGAATATGACGGAGAGGGAAGCTCTCACGATAAATCCCGCCAAGACATGCCAGCCAATCGGCGCGATGTACGCAGCTCTCGGAATACACGGCTGCCTGCCGCACAGTCACGGATCGCAGGGATGCTGCTCCTACCACAGGAGTACGCTGACGAGGCACTACAAGGAACCGGTAATGGCTTCCACAAGCGCGTTCACCGAGGGATCCGCGGTTTTCGGCGGACAGTCAAATCTCCTGCAGGCGATTGAAACCATATTCACAACCTATGATCCGGAAATCATTGCGGTCCACACCACATGCCTTTCCGAGACCATAGGCGACGATCTGGTCCAGATCATCGGCAAGGCCAAGGAGGAAGGCAAAATTCCCAAGGGGAAACGGGTGATCCACGCGAGCACCCCAAGCTATGTTGGATCCCACGTCACGGGATTTTCAAACATGGTAAAGGCAATGGTGAAGCTGCTGGCGGAACCATCCGACATAAGGCTGAGAAAGATCAATCTGATTCCCGGCTGGGTGGAACCGTCCGACATGCGTGAACTCAAACGCATTCTCGGCGTCATGAAGATCGAAGCCACCATGTTTCCAGACACCTCCGGGATCCTGGACAGCCCGCAGTCCGGTAAGTTCGAAATGTTCCCTGAAGGCGGAGTCACCGTCGCGCAGATGGCAAAGACCGGCGCTAACTGTTACACCCTGGCGCTGGGCCCGACAACATCGACCCTGGCCGCGCAGGAGCTTGATTCCAAATGCAAGATCCCCAGCGAAACAATCGAGCTTCCGATAGGCCTCGGGGCGACCGACACATTCGTCGAAACGCTGCGCAGAATCGGAATGGTTGAGATTCCTAAGACCATAGAAGAGGAGCGCGGTAGACTTGTTGACGTGATGTCGGACATGCATCAGTACTTCTATCAGAAGCGCGTCGCCCTCTGGGGCGATCCGGATCAGCTCGTGTCTCTTACGGGGTTCCTCTGCGACCTCGACATGAAGCCCGTCTACATCGTGACAGGAACTCCGGATCCGACCTTCGAGGCGCGGATCGCGAAGGCCATGAAAGGACGCGTTCCGAATGCGAAAGTGCGTCAGGGGCCGTGTTCAGACATGTTCCTCATGCACCAGTGGATAAAGGAGGAACCTGTGGACCTCCTCATTGGAAACACTTACGGGAAATACATCGCCCGCGACGAGAACACTCCTTTTGTAAGGCACGGATTTCCGATACTTGACAGAATAGGCCATTCATATTTCCCATCGGTCGGATACGTCGGAGGACTGAGGCTTCTCGAAAAGATACTAGATGCGATGCTGGACAACAAGGATCGCACTTCTCTGGAAGAGAGCTTTGAACTAGTGCTGTAGAAATAAACCTTTTTCCGCGGCCATCCGCGGAAAAAGGATTTATCATACGTAGGTTGCTTGAAAACTCCATAGGCAGGCAGTAGTGTAAAAAGGTTGAATCAACCTATTTGGAGAATTTCAATGCCGAATCAACTTTCAAGCACAAAAAGTCGCAAGAGCATGACAGAACATGAGGCGATCCTGGGAGCCTTGGAAGAAATCGCTCGACATGAGGGCGTGACGACAATGGCGCTCATGCGTCAAGCTGTACGTGATACGGTTAAAAAAAGAGCCGATGATTCTTCGCAGTTGAAATGGCTGCTTCCCTTTGTAATGCAATTCGCCCCCAAACCGCCGGAACGATTTGTCACGCCTGCACAACTGTCACGCTTCAAACGCAGCCAGCGCGAGTTTGACCAGGTTCTTCTTGATTTGCATTTGGCCAGCCCGGATGGAATAGAAACCCGGAAGTCCATCGCCCCTGTCCAGAGCACGATACGCATTTTAGAGCTGGAATGAAGCCATGTCAAAACGTAAAACATCTGACTTTGCCGCACGTCCGCCAGGAGATTTCGCAGCTGTCTTGAAAGCCGATGAACCGCTATTTCTGGTGGGTGGTCAGGCAGTAAATCTTTGGGCACTTTATTACCATGAACGCACCGTCGACCTGTCACCGTTTGTTTCAAGGGATGTTGATGTGCTTGGTAATCGGGAGACAGTCTCAATGATTGCCAGAATAGCGGGAGTAAAACCACACTTTTTCTCCATGCGCCCGCCCACAAACGAGGTTGGGACCATCATTGCCAGAAGTACCGACGGTCAACCGCTGCCGGTCGAAGTATTGAGCCATCTGCACGGAATCAGCAACGAAGACCTCCATCATCCCCAGTACACTGTCTGCATCGGTGACAACGGAGCGCGGGTGCATGTTCCAGGACCCATTGCCTTGCTACAAGCCAAAATCGCCAATGTTGCAGATCTGGTCCAGACAGGTCGGCAGGACAAACACCATGTCCGCATTCTCGCACGGCTGATGCCCGCCTACCTGGCGGATGTCCAAGCATCAGTCGCCGATGGTCGGATAAACGAAAGTGACATGCTCAACCTCTTGGAACATCTGCTGGCCGTAGTTACCCCACAAAAAGCCCTTAAGATACTTAAAGGCCTAGAGATATGCGGCCGGGCGATGTTTTCCGAGTTCAAGCCGACCTCGTCCAAATTGCAGGCTTTCATGACAAAGCGGCTGGGGAGAATTATACCGGCAGAAGGTAATAAGAACTGATTATCTCCTCGCCAGAGACGTCGACACCAGCGAAACCAAAAATCCAATGATCCACCTCATTCATCTTTCCACAGCGCGTGCCGATTTAGCATCCTGCTTTCCGACAAGGCATTACAAGATTCAACACGCACTGCGTGTTGCAACGACCATGACGAACAACGGTTGAAGTAATAAACTCATACATAATTCCCTTTAACGGGAAAAATCTCGCATGTATTTGAATAACTCATGAGATGGAAGCATTATACTTATATAACAGACATATGGCATTTATCCAGTTCGAATTTTTAAGTCTGGAACCCAAAGGTGCAAAGTAGAATGATCATGACTATAAGCAATGACCGTCCAACTGTGATTGCAGACCGGCTGGGGGCAAACTATTCAAAGAAATCCGACGATGGGCACAAGAAAGTTTTTGGACAGTACCTGACCCCAATAGAAGTCGCTGATTTTATGGCCCGGCTTCCTGCCTTGAGACACGCCAAGCATCTTGATATTCTTGATCCAGGGATTGGTTCTGGAATACTGTCTGTGTCTCTTATAGAACACATTACGGAAAGTTGCAAGGGAATTGCATCTATCAGCCTTGTCGGATACGAAACTGACTCCGGACTCCTGCCAATCAGCCGGGAATCCCTTGAATACCTGAAAGAATGGCTGATGAAAAAGGGCGTGGTGTTTTCCTTCGAAATCAGGTTTAAGGACTTTGTCCTGGATAAGGCGTGTGCTCTTGATGATGGACCTTCTCTTTTCAGAACACTGACTTCTGACCAGGAGGAAGAACATTTTGACATAATAATCTCCAATCCCCCATATTTTAAAATATCGAAGGACGATCCTCGTGCGCGTGCAGCTTCCCGCGTCGTGTATGGACAGCCCAATATTTATGCCTTGTTCATGGCCATTTCCGCAAGACTGCTGAAAAACCATGGCGAATTAATTTTCATTACACCTCGAAGTTATGCGTCAGGACCATACTTCCGTTCTTTCAGGGAATTCTTTTTTTCAGAAATAACCCCCGTTCAATTTCATCTGTTCGGTTCTCGTACCGAAGCCTTTGACCGGGATGATGTTTTACAGGAAAATGTCATATTGCATGCGAAACGTAATGGGAAAAAGCACGATGATGCTGAAGTTATTATTTCCTTCAGCAATGGCTCCCGCGACCTCGAATCGCCAAAACACAGGAAACTTCCTTTTAACCGAATTGTTGACCTCTCCAGTGTAAATAAAGTGCTCTTTCTTCCTATAAATGGAAACGATGACAGGATCATTTCCTCAGTCAATTCATGGAAAGGCGGTCTCCATGACTATGAAATGGATATTTCTACCGGCAAAGTCGTCCCATTCCGGGCGACTGAACACCTTTCGGACCATGGCGATATCTCAAAGGGAGAAGCTCCTCTTATTTGGATGAACAGCATCCGGAATTTTGATGTTGAATGGCCTTTTGACAGAAGAAGCAAACCCCAGTACATACATATATCAGATGAAACCATGCCCCTCCTGAATCCAAATGGAAACTATGTTCTGCTTCGCCGTTTCAGCGCAAAAGAAGAACATCGCAGATTAAATTCATCGCCTCTTCTCAAGGATAAGCTGTCATGCGATTATGTGGCTTTTGAGAATCACGTGAACTATATTCACCGTCCACATGGCAAACTTTCAAAAACCGAAGCTATCGGCGTCTCAGCAATTCTTAACTCGGCGACCTTGGACACATATTTCAGGGTTTCAAACGGAAATACACAGGTGAGTGCAACTGAAATCCGGGACATACCTATGCCTGATATGAAAATTATTAAAGAAATAGGCGAGATTATTGAATCTGGAAAGAACGTAGACGTAGATGAATATTTGACCTCGAAACATGCATCATAAAGGAGGCTTCTTGAAGAAACTTAAGCAGGCTCAATCCATACTTGCAGACCTTGGAATGCCAAAAGCACAGCAAAATGACATTTATAAAGAATAACTACGGCAGGGATTATGCCCCAAACACTAGGGAGACATTTCGCCGTCAGGTATTGCATCAATTCGTTCAAGGCCGGATTGTCGATTATAATCCAGACGAGCCTGATCTGCCAACCAACAGTCCTCCTGCACATTATGCGGTAAGCACAGCTGCTCTGAATGTCATTTGCTCTTTTGGGTTACCTGATTATCAGGCAAAGGTTGATATATTTTCAAAATCCCAAGGCTCACTTGCCGAAATCTATCTGAAGTCCCGTGAAATTCAGGCTGTTCCGGTAATACTTCCGTCCGGTAAAGAATTCAAGCTTTCCCCTGGGAAACACAACGAACTTCAGGCGGCAATTATCAAGAATTTTGCGTCCCGGTTTTTAAAATCACCAAAAGTTCTATACTTCGGCGATACAGCAAAGAAAGGGCTTGTCATTGACTATCCGTCTTTCGAGAAGTTGAATGTAAACGTATCCGATCATGACAAACTTCCCGACATAGTGCTTTTTGACTCTTCCAGGAACTGGCTTTTCTTAATCGAGGCAGTCACTTCTCATGGCCCAATGAATCCCAAGAGGGTCTTTGAGCTTCAGACAATGTTTAGAGCAAGCGAATGCGAAATAGTTTTTGTAAGTGCATTTCCTGACTTTGCAGAATTTAAAAGGCATACAAACGATATTTCCTGGGAGACAGAAGTATGGATTTCTGATTTTCCCGAACACATGATCCATTTCAATGGAGATAAATTCCTAGGTCCAACGAAAAAGGTAATATAAACTACTCCTAACATTAATCCCACCATCTCCAATCGTCCTGAAAGATACTCGGATGCGGGTATGGCATGAACTTGTGCATTCCTACCAAACGGTGGGATTCGTGAAATAAATACTTCCTGGCGGTCGCATAAAATCACTTCCCCAGTCACCTGACAAGCGCTTCTCACAAAAACACCCTTATTTTCATCTCCTTACTGAGCTGGCACTTACAAGGCGGCAAGACAGACTGCCTTGTATGCCGTCTGCACCTCTTGGCACGGGCGTTGCTAAATAAATCCTTATACGCAAGATGCGTTTAAGGATTTATAACTATGATCGAAATATTGACAGAGCGGAAGAACCAGATCGGACGCAGCGGCGAAGGGACCGGCGAGATAGCCTGTTCCAAGCCAAGCGCCGCCGGTTCGGTCAGCCAGAGGGCATGCGTGTTCTGCGGTTCACGCGTGGTCCTCTATCCGATTGCGGACGCCGTGCATCTCGTACACGGGCCGATCGGCTGCGCCGCCTACACCTGGGATATACGCGGATCCGTCTCTTCAGGTCCTCAGCTGCACCGCAACAGCTTTTCAACCGACCTCCAGGAGCAGGAAGTCATACGCGGCGGCGAGAAGAAACTTTATTCCTGTCTGATCGAGCTCATAGACCGCTACAAGCCGAAGGCAGCATTCGTCTATTCCACCTGCATTGTCGGAGTAATAGGCGATGATGTCGAAGCAGTGTGCCGCAAGGTTGCAGCGGAAAAGAGAATCACTGTCATCCCCGTCCATTCAGAAGGGTTCAAGGGAACGAAGAAGGACGGATACTCCGCAGCATGTGATGCATTGCTGAAACTCGTCGGCACCGGCGATATCAAAGGAATTCCTGACTTCGGCATTAACCTGCTAGGGGAGTTCAATCTCGCCGGCGAAACATGGATCATAAGGAAATATCTGGAGAAGATGGGCGTTCATGTCGTAGCAGCGATCACCGGAGACGGCAGAATTGACGACATCAGGCGCGCGCATGGCGCAAAACTCAACGTCGTCCAGTGTTCCGGTTCCATGACTCCTCTCGCCAAGAAGATGGAGTCCGAATACGGAATCCCGTTCAAACGCGTCTCCTACTTCGGAATAGAGGATATGTCTGCAGCGCTGTATGACATAGCCGACTTCTTCGGCGATGCAGGCATGAGCTTGCGCACGAGTGAACTCGTAAAGGATGAAATTACAAGGCTTCTGCCGGCGCTCGGAGAATTCAAGGAACGGCTCAAAGGCCGCCGGGCAGCCATTTATGTAGGCGGAGCTTTCAAGGCTTTTTCACTTGTCCGCGCTCTGCGTTCTCTGGGAATGAGAACCGCAGTGGTCGGCTCACAGACCGGAAATTCTGAAGATTACAGGCAGCTCAAGGAGATATGCGACAAGGGCACGATCATCGTTGACGACTCAAACCCACTTGAGCTCTCCTCTTTTCTCAGGGAGATGAACGTAGATCTTTTTATCGGCGGCGTAAAAGAGAGGCCGATCGCGTACAAGCTTGGAATCGGATTCTGCGACCACAACCATGAGAGGAAGATTCCACTGGCAGGCTTCGAGGGAATGTTCAATTTCGCACGCGAAGTCCACGCCTCCGTCACAAGCCCCGTCTGGAATGCAATCAGGGGAAAAGAAACTGTGTGCGTGCCGATGCCTGGAACGAAGTCATCGGAATATCTTGAAAATCTAGCCAGGAAAAAAAGTATGGAAGCACCGAGAGCCTGGAGAAATCCGCTCAACGAAGCTGCCGATGGAACTCCGGAATCTTCAACGTATGATTCAAAACATACTTCCCGCAATTCCTGCAAGCTTTGCGCTCCGCTGGGGGCCTCCCTGGCATTCCGCGGAGTCGAAAGGGGAATGCCGTTCCTGCACGGCTCACAGGGTTGCGCAACCTATATCCGCAGATATGTCATAAGCCATTTCAGGGAACCGTTCGACATTGCATCCAGCAGTCTGGCCGAAGCCGACACCATTTTCGGCGGAGCAAATAATTTCGGCAAAGGCATAGACAATGTACGGATGAAATATGATCCGGCACTGATAGGCGTCGCAACCACATGCCTGTCGGAGACCATCGGAGAGAATGTAGGAATGCTGATAAAAGGATATATTGCGGCGCATGCCAACGAAAAGCTGCCCGCACTCGTCAACGTCGCGACTCCTAGCTACAAGGATACGCACGCCGAAGGTTTCCATTCAGCTGTCAGGGCCATTGTTGACGTCCTTGCGACGGAACCTCCTTTCATGATCGAAAAAGACCGCCTGCTTATCCTACCTGGCATAGTCTCTCCTGCCGATCTCAGGCATTTGCGCGAGATGGCGGTCCTCTGCGGTGCGAAACCGACGCTCCTCCCGGATTATTCCGAGACCTTGGACGCACCTCTCTCCGATAGCTGCGCCCCTCTTACAAAAGGTGGAACTCCCATTGCAGATATCCGTCGCATTTCTGAATTCGCCGCCGTCATGCAGCTCGGCCCAAGCGCCGCATCACGCATTTGCGCAGCAGATATCCTGGAAGAAAGACATGGCAACAGGGTCTTCAGGATCGGCTGGCCTCTGGGATTGCGCGCAACCGATGAATTCGTCAAATCCATTGAATCCGTCACCGGAAAAAGCGCAGCAACAGAGTTGAAGGATGAAAGAGGACGCCTTCTTGATGCAATGGCTGACGGACACAAATATACTTTCGGACTCAAGGCCGCAGTTTATGGAGAAGAGGATCTCGTGGTTGCTGTCTGCGGGTTCCTTGCGGAAATCGGAGTTAAGCCGGTACTGTGCGCGACAGGATCTAAAAGCGGACACTTCGCCGAATGGCTCGAAAACGCGGCCGCCGGAATTTCCGACGGAACTGAAATCCTCGAGGGAGCGGATTTTGCGAATATCGCAGACGCCGCCCGGAAGGCCAAACCCGATATCATGATCGGACACAGCAAGGGATCTTCAACGGCGCGCGAACTCGGAATCCCCCTCATAAGAATCGGGTTCCCGATACACGATCGCTTCGGAGCACCGCGGAACCTGATCCTAGGCTATCGCGGGGCGATGGAACTGTTTGACAGGATCGTCAACGCAGTCCTGGAGAAACGCCAGGCTGCTTCTGAAATAGGCTATTCGTACATGTGAATCTTTTTCCCATTGGGAAAAAGATATAAGGAGGAAGGGAATAATATGAAAGACATAGAAATTAAAAATCATCCTTGCTTCAACCCGGAGGTAAGAAAGAAATACGCGCGGATCCATCTGCCGGTCGCTCCGGCATGCAATGTCCAGTGCAGGTTCTGCAACCGCCGATACGACTGCGCCAACGAGACCAGGCCCGGAGTTACAAGCGCCGTCCTTTCCCCGCAGCAGGCGATTGCATACCTGAAATATGCACATGCAAAGAACCCAGACATCACGGTTGTCGGAATCGCGGGCCCAGGAGATCCGATGGCCGACGCGGAAAATACTTTTGAGACCTTGAAACTTGTCAGGCGGGAATTTCCGAACATCCTGCTGTGCGTCGCGACAAACGGCCTCGCCCTCGCCCAGAATGTCGAAAGGCTTTCAGAGCTCAGGGTAAGCCATGTAACTGTCACGGTCAATGCCGTTGATCCCGAGATCGGCGCGAAGGTCTACGCATGGATACGCCCTGACAAGAAACCGTTCAGGGGTGTTGAAGGGGCGGCTCTGATCTGGGAGCGTCAGAAGGAAGGCATGAAAAAGCTTGTAGCGGCAGGAATCACACTCAAGGTCAATTGCATAATAATGCCCGGAATCAACGATGGGCATGTACTGGACGTGGCAAAGGCAGTAAAGGGAATAGGCGCGCACATCATGAACTGCACTCCAATGATTCCGGCGAAGGATTCCGAATTTGAGAACCGCGAACAGCCCTCTGCAAAGATAATTCACGACATACGTGCTACAGCCGGAGAAATTCTACCGCAGATGGCGCACTGCGCGCAGTGCAGGGCGGATGCATGCGGGCTGATCGGCGCACCGGAACGGATTGAAGACAAACTCACTATTGCGGATTTCGCAAAGATGCCGTTGCGCCCCGGGGAAAATAGACCATATGTGGCAGTCGGGACAAGGGAAGGAATCCTGGTGAACCAGCATCTTGGCGAAGCTGAAAAGCTTTTGATATTCAGACGCGGTGAAAACGGCTTTGAAATTGAATCTGTCAGGAACACCCCGCCAACTGGAACAGGAGTGAAAAGATGGCTGGATCTAGCTGACATGTTAAGCGACTGCAGAACCGTACTTGTTAGCGGAATAGGCCCCTCGCCCAGGAAGATACTGCTTGAAAAGGGTTTGGAAGTAACCGAAATGGAGGGACTTATCGAAGAGGGACTGAAGTCCGTATTCGACGGAAGAGAAATCCCGGCCGTGATGCGCCGGCGCTTCATGGGTTGCGGAGCCGCCTGCAGTGGAAGCGGACAGGGATGCCAATAAATATTTTCCGCATAAATGCGGAAAATATTTATAACAAATAAAAAATTAACCAAGGAGAGAAAAAATGGAAAAGCCTGATTATCACATTCTGGTCTGCAACAGCTTCCGCCTCACAGGCGAACCGCAGGGGACGTGCAACAAGAAGGGTGCGCCCGCCCTGCTCCAGCACCTGGAGACGGAGATATCGGATCGCGGAATCAACGCGATGGTCACAAGCACAGGCTGCCTGAAGGTCTGCGGAAAGGGTCCGGTGATGGTCGTATATCCGCAGGGCTGGTGGTACGGCGAACTTGACGAGGTGAAGGTGGACATGATCCTTGACGCGATGGAGAAAGGGGAACCCGTCGAGGATTTGTTCGTATGATTCAGTATAACTTTTTCCCGCAGTCAAATGCGGGAAAAAGTTTCATCGAAGGGGAATTCCTATGAAAACAATCTGGATAGTCGACACGACTTTGAGGGACGGCCTGCAGGCGCCGGGCGTACGGCTGTCCTTTGAATCTAAGAAGAGGCTCGCCGTCGCACTGGATGACGCAGGAGTTCCCGAAATAGAGGCCGGAATACCGGCGATGGGCAAGGACGCAATCAAGGACATCAAAGGTCTTGCCTCTCTTGGCCTGGCAGCGCGTCTGACATGCTGGTGCCGTGCGAAACGCGAGGATGTTGAAGCCGCACTCAGATGCAGGACTGGCGCAGTCCACATTTCCTTTCCTGCTTCCAAAAGGCTTCTTGAAGCGTTCCTGAAGGATCGCAGATGGCTTTTCAAAACGATGGAGGACGTAGTTCCATACGCTGTAAATCATTTTGATTTCGTATCGGTTGGATTTCAGGATGCCGGACGCGCAGACGAATCCTTCCTCGCCGATATTTCTGAACTTGCCGCATCCAAAGGTGCACACAGGATAAGGCTGTCTGATTCTGTCGGGATCATGACTGTCAACGGAACATCCAGGCTGATCGGTAAAATTATTCCTAGGATAGGCACGGCGGAACTGGGCTTCCACGCCCACAATGATTTTGGACTGGCAACGGCGAACACGTTTGCTGCGATCGAGGCTGGAGCAACAAGTGTTGACACGACGATCAACGGACTGGGAGAACGTGCTGGAAACGCCCCCTTGGCCGAGGTTGTTGCTGGCACACGTTTCCTCCTCGGAAGGAAGACGGGGGTGAAACTTGATAATCTAAAATCCCTCAGCGATCTTCTCGATTATGAAACGGGTGTTCCTGGGAATAGATTCCGCCCAATTACAGGAGCTGATACCTTCTCACATACAAGCGGGATCCATTGCGCGGCGATGGAACGCGACCCCCTTTCATATCAGCCGGTGGAAGCTGAGAAACTTGGCCGGAAGACAAAGTATCTTATCAGCCAGCAGTCTGGACGTTCAGTGCTGCGTTCTGCTCTTACGCGCTTTAATATAACACCATCGGAAGCCCAGCTTAAAGATCTGCTCGCAAAGGTTAGAACGACTGCGCATTTATACAAGAACGGCTTGAGCGCACTCGAATTAAAAGCATTGTTTTTGGGACTTAACGGAAGGAAGCCCATATGATATTGTTCCCTTCATTTTTCTTGGGCGCAATGATTTATGCCAGCGTCGGTTTCGGAGGGGCATCCCTTTATCTGACGCTGCTTTCCTTTGGAAGCACAAATCATGACAGCCTTGCGGTTTCAGCGATGATCTGCAACGTTGTCGCAGTCCTGTCGAGTCACTGCACCTATATGAAAGCTGGATATCTGCGCTGGAAATCTGCGTGGCCGCTGATAATCGCATCGGTGCCAGCAGCATTTGTCGGGGGGATGCTCAAGACAAGTGCAACGGTTTTCGCTCTACTTCTCGGAATGAGCCTGGTGACCGCCGGAATCCTGATGCTTATCAAGTTTCACAGGGAAGATGAGTCCATGCCTCTTGAGATCTCCTGGAAGTTCGGCGGACTTGCCGGAGCCGGAATAGGACTTTTATCCGGTGTAGTGGGCATAGGAGGAGGAATATTCCTCGCCCCTCTCCTCAGCTTCAAGAGGATAGGGAAGGCCAAGGAGATAGCTGCATTGTGCGCTCTCTTCATACTTGTGAACTCTCTTGCCGGCATATTCGCAAGACTGATGCGCCTAGGAACACTTCCAGTAGATGCGCGCCTTGAATGGCTCTGGATCGCCGTGCTTTTAGGAGCATTGGCGGGTGGCTGGATCGGCGCGACGAAACTTCCCGATGTCTGGATCAAACGGATAATCGCCCTGATAATCATCTGCGGCGGAATCAACCAGCTTGCAAAGGTTTTCTGAGAATTAACTACTCGCAAATTCGGAATCTTGAGTGGCGCGATAATTCAAAAAGGGAAACTGAGCTGAACTGGTCCGTTGTCGTTTTCCGGCAATGGTGGAAATCCTGAAACCGAGACGCCTAACAGACGGACTTTCCGTTTCCCTGCCTCTGTCTTTTTCATAAGCACGGACGCAGCTCTGAAAATAATCTTTCCTGAGTCAACGAAGCACCCCTTTGACTGCTGACGTGTAATCGATGTAAAATCGTCATACTTCAGCTTCAGCGTCACTGTCCGTCCGGAAAGTTTTTCCTCATGCAGCATTTCCTCCACCTCCATTGACAGATCATACAGTATCTTGGTCATTTCATCCAAGTTGTCCGTGTCCTGCTGGAGCGTAACTTCCCGGCCCAGGGACTTCCGGGGAAGATCGGGTGTCACCATTCTTTCATCGATGCCGCGGACGATGTTGTAGTAATAGATTCCAGATTTGCCGAAAGCTCCCACCAAATCAGCCAGAGAAAGTTTTTTCAAGTCGCTTCCATTCTGAACGCCAATTCCGCGGAACTTGTCGGCGGTGACTTTTCCAACGCCCCAGAAATCATCTATCGCCAGCTTGCAGATGAAATCATCGGCCTGATCCGGGGTAATCACGGTGAGACCAGATGGCTTGTGAAGGCCGGATGCGATCTTCGCAAGAAACATGTTGGATGACACTCCGGCCGATGCCGTAAGTCCCGTCTCAGAATGGATGCGCTTCTGGATTTCCTTTGCAACCCACGTAGCCGAAGGGATGTTCTTCTTGTTGTGGGTGACGTCAAGGTAGGCTTCGTCCAAGGACAGCGGTTCTACCAAGTCCGTATATTCCAGAAAGATTTTTCTTATGCGTTCGGATTCGGCGCAATAGACGTCCATGCGGACCGGCAGGAATATGCCCTGCGGACACAGCTTCTGCGCAGTGCCTGCGGGCATAGCCGAATGGACTCCGAACTTCCTGGCCTCATACGATGCTGTAGCAACCACGCCCCGAGTCCCAGGCATACCGCCCACGATCACCGGCTTCCCGCTCAGGCTAGGATTGTCGCGCTGCTCAATGGAGGCGTAGAAAGCATCCATGTCAACATGTATTATCTTCCGGACAAGCATTCAATAGTTGCTGGGAACAATCTCGAAGTAGGCCTTCGGATGCTGGCAGATCGGGCATTTCTCCACGGATTTCTCACCTTCGTGCATGAAACCGCAGTTGCGGCAACGCCACTTGACCTTCTGATACTTCTGGAACACGGTGCCGCCTTCAACATTTTTCAATAGGGCCGCATATCGTTCCTGATGTCCTTTTTCAATCTTGCCGATACCTTCAAGGACACGTGCGATCTCTTCGAAACCCTCGGCGCGAGCGTCCTTGGCCATCGAGGGATACATGTCAGTCCATTCGTGTCCTTCACCGGCAGCGGCGGCTTTGAGGTTCGCAATCGTGTCTCCTATCCCGCCCAGGTTCTGGAAATGCAGCTTGGCATGTTCCTTTTCCTGTTCCGCAGTTTCAAGGAAGAACGCCGCGATCTGCTCATAGCCTTCCTTCTTGGCGACACAGGCGAAATAGGTGTACTTGTTCCTCGCCTGTGACTCACCCGCGAACGCCGCCATCAGGTTCTTCTCCGTCTTGCTGCCCTTCAATTCCGCCATGACACATCCTCCTCTTGTTTTAAAAATTAAATGTTTCTTCTCTCGGCATATAATATGTTGACAGAAGATACTGTCTGTTTTCCATGTTTTCAATGCAGGAAATGCATGCGAGCGTACTTGACAGAACCATAGGAATAGAAACTCGGAGTTCCATCGTCCCCGCCCAGAGCAAGATACGCGTTTCAGAGCTGGAGCGAAGACATGGAGTCCGGTAGGACGGCTGATCAGCGCCTTGGCCCTGGCGGGGATTCATTTCTTCTTGTCTTTTCCCGGCACTTCAGCCCTCTTCTTCAGCAGTTCGGCCATCTCCTCAGGCGTGATCTCCTCGACTTTGACATTGTCAAAATAATATACCCCTGCCGGCCAGTAGGCATATATCCTGACCTTCATCTTCTCGACCTTTGGGGATCTCGCAGTTGGATTGAAGCCGATTGAAAATGTCTTCCAGTTATCCTTGTCGGGATTATCCGGAACCAGCCTTGTCTGGTATGCGTCGGCATAATCCTTCCTCACGGGATGGAACAGGAATCCCTTGATCCAGACAATCGGGGATGACGGCCCCTTGAAATCCACTGTAAGCTTGTAGTCCTGCCCGGGCTTCACATTCATCAATTCTGAATCCAGCCAGACGCCCTCGTTTCCTCCAATGCAGGCATATTGATCCTTGGAATATGCGGGTTCCGGCGGAGTCGCAGTCGGATCCTCCTTGAATTTTTTCATCCAGCCCAAAGCCAGCATCCGGTCTACCCTCGAATCCATTTTCACAATGCGCCCTCTTCCTTCCTCTTTGACATAGAAAGAAGTCAGGCCGTTGGCGGGCTCCCAGCTGTCCGGAGTCTTTTCCCCCCTGTCGAACGATCCATTATTCAAAAGATTTTCATGCTCGGCTGAAAATGCCGAAAACATGAAAAGAAAAAACGCCACACAATGCGAACCGATGTTAAATTTATAAAATGGTCTTTTCATTTTTTTATTTCTCCTGTTATAAAGAATCCCTGGGCGTCCTATGGCGCCATGAGATTCTTTATTCCCCTTCAGCCAGTGATTTGAAATACGACTCGACGGTGTCCTCGTAGCCTGACGGAGTGTTCTCATTTCCATTGTACTTGAAGAAATTATCCTTTTTCTTCTTGGCTATGTTCTTGTCAACGTCGGACTTCACCGCCACGTTGACCGCAGTCTTGGCATCTATTAAAGAGGAGAGGAGATCATCCTTCACCTGCCTGAATTCGATCCCTTTTCCCTTTACATTATATTTTGAAAGGAGCTCCATTTTAGATATTGCATCCTCGAGATCTCCGGTAGGAAGATTCTGGACGGTGAGCCTGCGCAGTAGGGCTTCGGCCTTCTGCTTCATTTCTACCCGGCTCGGGAGACGCTGCTCAAGATCCCTGTTATTGTCCGGAGTCTTCCCACGTAAGCCCTCATGGCCTATTCCCGACTGCTTGCCGCCGCCAGTCGAACCACCCTGAGACTCCTTGGAACTGTCCTTGATCGTGCCTTCCTCGAAAGGTGACTGCGTAAGGCGCGTCGGAGTAGTCCTGCCTCCTTTTCCTACAGCCGAATCCCCGACAAACTGTCCGGATGATTTACCGGAACGGCCTTCTCCGGAACGGCCTGCCACTTCGTTGTTGTTCGGAAGGACGTTTCCTGTGATTCCCTTGGCCTGCATGCTGTTGATGTTTCCATCGCCGGTGCCCCAGCCCAGTCCCTCGTCCTTGTCCCAGGTTGAAGAATTGGTCGAGTCCTGGGTGTCCTCGCCCATGTCCTCCTCGGATTCGATGAGGTCACCTATTATGTCTGTAAGCTCATTCGGCAGATCCGTCATCTTGACGTCCGGCGAACCTTCCCCCTGCTCCGCATTCCATTTGATATTGTCAGGGGTGTCAGCAAGCCAGCGTTCAAGATTCTGCTCCACCGTCTCCGCCAAACCCGCCGCCGCTTCCTCGTTCAACGTTGCAATCTCGATGGTTTCCTTCTTCTTGAGTGCTTCACCGGCCTTCTGCAGCTCCTCGTACATCGAGACAAGCTCTTCGGCCATCTTGGAATTCGAGAAGTCCTGCCTTCCAAGCTTGGAGAGGTCGTTGAAGTCGGCCCTGATAAATTTTGAAAGATCAAGTTCCTTAGCGGAAAGATCACCTAGCACAGCCTCGTCATTCTTCGTCCAGTCCTCGGGATTCTTCTTGTCCAGCTCCTCGGTCTTCTCCATGACATTCCGCTGCTCCTCCTTGAACTTGTCCAAATCCTTCTTCAGCCCCTTGAGCTTGTCAAGAAGAGCCAGATCCTGGAGTTCCTCCCTGGACTCCTCCTTCCTGGCTTCCATGCCCTTTTTTTCAAGCGCCATGAGGTTGAGCAGCTCCTCTATCTTCGCAATAAGCTGCCCCTGCATGAGGATTATCTTGTTCAAAGTGATCTTCACTTCACCCTTCTTCTCGCCGAACGCATCCCTGAATTCACCCAGGATTTCCGTGGACAGGCCGTTCTTCAACTGGTCGATTCCTGTCTTCATGGGCTCCGCTATCCTGTTGCTTTTCCTGAGTTCAACGGCGGTTTCAGAGGCGGACACTATGAGCTTGTGGACTTCATTCTGGCCTGAGTCGATTTCGGACAATTCATTTTTCATCTTAATGTTCTTCATTCTTCCGCCGAGCATGTTCTGAATGGCCTTCTGTTTTTCAAGCGCCTTGATCAGGAATGAATAGAGTTTTCCTTCGGCATCGTTCTTCCCTATTTCGGCAAGGATCTTCGAATTGTCCGCAATGTGCACCGTAAGAGGAACCTGTGTCAGGCCGACATGACCTCCGGGGAAGTTGTCGGAAGCCCTGGCCCATATCCTGTACGAGGCGTTCGTCGCGAAGATCGCCTTGTCAGCGGTGAGCATCCAGACTTCCCGCAGACTCGCCCTGTTCTGGTCGTATTTGAACGTCTTCAGGATCTTCTCGTCCGGAGAAGCTTCAATGAATATGTCAATGGACTTGACGGCGATATCGTCTTCTGCGAGGATCTGTATGGGAATCTTCTCTCCGGGCAGCATCTCGATGTTGGTGCTCGTATTGAGGAATCTTATTTCAGGAATGCGATCCTCGACAGCTGTGAATTCCGCGGTCCAGGCATACTTGTTCTCCAACCCCCTTTCATTTTTCACATTTGCGCTGAAGACGGTATGCGAGGAAACCCTGTATTCGAATCCCGTGGCATCGGAAAGATGCCTGCCGTTCGCAAAGAAGCTTGCCTTGAGCCCGGTCGGAAGGGCCGTCGACACTTTCACCAGCGAATCCTTCAATATCTCATTGTTCCTTTTGAGCTGGGCAAGAGGATACTCCTTCTCCCCCAGATACTCGGGAGGCTTCACCATGACACTGACATTTTCAAAGCGGGGTTTCCGGACTACTCCGACAGAGAACCATCTGCTCGATTCATGCCTGTTCCTCACGGAATAGGCCACCGGCGAAGTTATATTCTTGATCTCCATCGAGAAACCGTTGTCGCCTTTCTGCATTTCATAGGAATCGACCGAGTCCTGGTTCTTTACCACGATCGAAAGCTCCCTCGCCGGCTCACCTCCCCTGGTCGCGGTCGAAATGATCCTGCATGAATCGCCCTCTATGATATCGATGTCGCCCGGCGTGACATTGAACTGGGTGTAGTTGAGCGACGCCAGCTGGGAACAGGGATTTATGAAGCGGAGCAGCGCGTTCTGCGCGTGCCTTTGGAAGATCGCGAAATAAATAACGGACACGATGATGGCGAGCAGGAACGTCCTTGCAGCCAGCATGAAGTTCCGTGTCTTCATCACCGACGAGAAACGGAGCCTTATCTTCCTGCATTTCTCGGCAGCATTGCCTATGAAAAGATTTTTCAGGGCAGCTGGAACTCCTTCATCCTCGTTGAAACAGACCGCATTTATTATGCTGTTGTCCCTTATTCCATGCTCCTTTTCAAACCCTGTCGCCAGCTTCCTGGAACCGTCCCTTCTGAACGCGAACAGCCAGACCAGCCAGGCTATCAGCGAGATATTGAAAACTGCTATCACTGATACGAAGAATATCCTGGTCCAGGCGTTGAAGTTCAGTATGTTGTCGAGTGAGAAAAGACAGAAAGGCAGGAGCAGGTTGGCCGACAACGCGGCAACAACTGCGATGATGGCCTGCCGGACCTTGCCGACAAGCTCATACCTATTTAAGCTCTTGTATAAATCCCCTGTCTCCATCGACGATCTCCTTGTTTAACTTCAGCTCGGTCCCTGGCTTCACTGCGCCCAGCGAAGGCAGGACAAACAACTTCCTCACCTTCTCCGAATCCGTCTGCTTGTGCCTTATCAGCACGAACCTCTTGTCGAGCTGCCATTCGTTTTCAGGCAGATGCCAGACCATCAACTCCAGATGCCAGAGGCGGATGCCATGGACTGGATTGCCCAAATCGTCAAGGAAGTCCGATCTCTGCTTGTATGCCAGGGTCTTCGCATATTCCCTGGAGCCTGCCAGCTTCAATATCCATCTCTCCTTGAAAAAGTCGTCTGTGAGGGGGAATACCTTCCTTATCGCTTCAAGATCGCCGTCCTGCAACGGATTGTCCTTTATGTTGGAAGGAGTTTTCCCGGAGAATCCGGCAAGGACATAAGTGTCCGTGAGAATATAGACATCGTATGTTCCAGGAAGCAGGTTCCCGAAATCAAATTTGCTCCCGTCTGAAACTTTCGCGGCCAGCAAAGTCTCCCTTTCAATGTCGAACGCAGAAACCTTCTCCAGCTTGCCAAGCCCTTCGACGGTACCTTTGAACGGCACTGCGTCCACGGCTTTGCTTCCGGGGAACTGCAAGGAGACCGGATACGAGACATCGTTGAGCGCCTGCCCCTTCTGACCCTTGATCTGGCGCTGGAGGAATACTTTACGCTTTCCGGAATTGTCTTTCAGGTAGAACGCCGCTGAAATTATATGCCCGGTGACTGTCGAACCGTCGACGAGAGTTATTTTCGTCACGAAATTAATGAACGGATATTCCTTCTCGTCATAATAAACTTTCTCAATGCTGCCCGATTCCTTGTAGACCCAGGGCTTCTTCATGTCCGCGGTTTCAACATTATTATCAATGGACACAATGTCTTCAAGCGGATATTGCTTCTGCCGGCTCTCCTTCAAAGGGGTTATTGTCAGGGGATTCGCGCCTATCATTGTCAAGGTGCCGGAAAAGACAGTACCATCATTCATGGCGACTATCGCCTCGACGCTCACGGTCTCCTTGTCCATTCCGGACACGGACAAAACCCAAAGAAAAGACATCAGCACCGCAAGCCTTGTCATCCAGCTGCGGGATGCATCCCAAAATAATATTTTGAAAAAATGGTTCATTGCATTTCCTTATTACATATAATACGATCCCGGAACCTCGAAATTATGTCATGTCAGATTGAATTTCCTCCTGAGGATCCATTCAGCCACGAGAAGCGCAAGCAGCGCCAGGAAGAAACACGGGGTCTCGAAGACTAGCCGTTTCTCCCTCTCGATCTTGTTCTTCGACATGACCCCGCAGATGTCGTTCTCCAGCCTGCTGCGTTCATCGGTACTATAGATGTGCTTTCCAGTGGAATATTCAAGGAACCTGGACATCTCCGACTTCACATCCTGGCTTTCCCTTATTGTCTCGCCGCAAAGCACCAGCTTGAACCTCTGGCGCAGTATCTTCTCCTTGCCGGCGCACGATACCTTCAGCATGTACCTGCCGGGCTTGATGGAATTGAAGATGCTCTTGTAGAATACGCCCCTCCTCTCCATGGGAAGAGACGCATATACCGCGTTAGTCGCCGTATTGCAGAGATCAGCGTTTACTTTCAAGCCTGTATCCATGCCTTCAGGTATGCTGACAACTGCATCCACTTCCAGGCTGTCCCCCGGAACAAGCTCCGTCTTGTTCACGGATATCTTAAGTATGTCGCTCTCGTTGCCGGCCTGTGAATAATTCAGGAGCTGTTTCCAGAGATCATTGAAATTCCCGGCCCTCGCAGATGCGCCTCCCCAGAGCGAGAACGAATTTGAAAGCACCCCTATGACAACGCCTTTTCCAAAATGCTGCACTGCCACAAGAGGCAGACGCGCCCCCGGCGACTCAGCCCAGAGAAGGACTTTGGAGCTGCTTTTGACAAGCTTCACCGAGTTGACTGACTTGAGGACGAAATCGGGATCAGCTGAATTTCTGGCGATTATCTCCCGGACCCTGTCCGAGAAACTGTTCGATTCCGCGTCGTTCACCGAAACCTTGAAGTTGCCAGGAACAAAGGAATTGTCGGCATGGACAAAAGGTGACAGCCTCCTGAGCGGGGAGTTTTCCGGAGGAATTCCGAAAGAATCCTTGCCTCCGAGCAGGATCAGCCTTCCGCCTGCGCTGACATATTTCTCCAGGACATTCTCCTCCGTGTCGGTCAGGGTCGGCCTGTTATGAATTCCCAGGATGAATGTTCCCACATGGGACATCTTGTCGGGGGAACTGGGCAGTCCGTTCTTGAACGCCTGATCAGGTTCGATGCCACGGACCGAATATTTCCCGTCTGCAATCTTGTAGAACGCCGTGAACTTCTCCTGGTTCTGCTCGAGGAAGCGGATCATCGGCCTGAAACTGTTCGAGAGTTCCGGAAAGTAGACGACTATCTCGGAATCATCCTTGACGACTTCGAATGCTATCTCGCGTGAATTGTTCAGATACGTGATCTCGCCCTGGAGCTTGTCCACCTGGAACTTCAGGACGTGCACTCCTTCGCTCTTGAATACATGCTTCACCTCCTCAGTCGCGGAACCCTCGTTGAATTTCAAGCTCCTCTGCTCCTTCAGCACTCCGTCTTCGGATATGCCCAGTTCAACAGCCCGCACGTTGCCGAACCCGTGTATCGACACCGGAATCTTCAGCTCGATCTCCTCGTTCACACGGATCTTGTCGGGACACTTGAAGGAATCGATACCGAGATCCTTGCTTCCTGCGAGATCGGTGCCAGTCCTGACGCAGAAGACCGGAACCTGCATTTCGGCGCCCCTGAATCCTGAATAATCATTTCCATCGGAGACAAAGACAATTGCGGCGGTCTCGGAAAGTCCGATGTCCTTGTCGACCTGTTTCACCGCGGCAGCGAAGTTCGTACCTCCTGAAACTTTAACCCTGTCAAGTTCCGATATCCCTTTCTTCTCGGCGGTATCGCTGAAGGCATAGAAGCTTATCGGATAATCTGCGATCTTCGCAAATTTCCTGCCCTTCAAAAAGCCGACGGCGGCATCGTATCTGGTCTTGCCTCCCTTTTCATCCGCGCATCCCATCGACATGGAGGAATCGAGCAGGAACACGATATTGGATGCCTTCATGTTCTCCTCCATCTCGTTCAGCACCGGGGAAAGAAGCATGACTATGAGGCATAGGAATGAGGCCGCCCTCAGTATCACAAGCATCCTTTTTCTCCCTGTCGTCAGGAAATGCCCGGTTCCGGAACGCACTGAAAGGACCAATGCGGCGGCTGAGATGGTCGCTATCACGCAGACAACCCACATGGGGACCAATGGGAAGAAGTAAAGCATCAGGTCTTCCCTCCTTTCACAATGGAAGCCGAAGGATTGAAATATCCCAGATGGTTGTCGGAGATCAGGAATTCCATGAGCGCAGCGCAGAACAGCAGTACGAGGAAGAGGCCTGCAAGGCTGTTACCCTTCCTGCTGGAGTCGACCTGTTCAGCGACAGTGGAATCAGCAGAGATGAAATTCACATCATGATCAAGTATCGACTTGAGCATCTTTTCGTGCGGCAGTATCTCAGGCCTGCTTTCCTCAGAGTCGCCATTCAACACGGCCGCCCTGATGTCGGCGCCGTCGAATGTGATGACGCCCGGAACCCAGGTGTCCTCGAAGGAAAACGCCCTGCCCTTCACGGTGCTGAGCTTGAATGATCCGGAGGATTTTGAGACATCGATGGAATTTGACGAAGGAACCAGCGGAATCTTGTTTCCGCAGACCATGCTCTTGATGTCGGTCATTCCGTTTGCGGCATGGTCGACCAGATGGACCATCATCACCGGAAACGATTTCAGCTCCGGCCAGTTGCAATAGTCGTTCCGGGCGGAGCATGCCAACGCAATCCAGCGTCCGTTTCCGGCCTTGCGCTCAAGAATTACATTTTTCCCGCTGGCAGTCGCAAGTACTTCCGCTGAAGGATCCGCGCTGAGCTCCTGTATGTCTTTCCATTCCAGGTAATCAAGCTGCAGCAGGTCGTTCATTATCGCGAGATCCCCGCTGAACATTATACCCTTCTTCTTGAACGCAACTTTTCCACCGTACGCATTTGCCACGGATATGCTATCCTTCTTGAGGGCGTCTGCAATTCCGGACATGCTGGACGCCTTCGTCCTGCTTCCGGGCAATGAAACCACGGATCCTCCCTTTTTGAGATAATCCGCGATCAGAGATGCGTATTTTTCCGGAACGGAATCGATGTCGGCAAGAATAACGACATGGGTTCCTGAAAGCGCTTCAGCAGTAAGCTCCTTCACGGTCGCGGTCTGGATGCTTATGCCGTTGGATGCAGTGCCGTCCGGATCAAGCGCGTGCTTGATGAAGAAATATGGATCGGTCTTTACGAATTCATCCTCATATACGGCCAGGACCCTGACGTTCTTCGAAACGGAAACAGCGAAATATCTTCTGTTGTCCATGCCGTAAGGCTCATCCTTCACTCCTACGGAACCGTAGACTACTCCTTCGGAAACTGGGACAAATGAGAACTCCCCGGATTTCTTCTCGCCTCCCGGAAGCGCCAGGTCCCGGGTTTCAATGGTCCTGCCGTTGACTTCGAAATTCAGTTCTGTCCTGCTCTCGGCCTTGCCGAAATTCTCGACATCATATTCCACTCTCATGGCCCTGTTGACCGTCTTGGGCTTGGATCCGGTGGACACCCGCGTCACTGAAATATTTTCCTGGGTGCCGGAAACGGCTACGAAATATATCCTGGAGTCCTTCAGCTCTCCATCCCTGTAAGGCTGGGACGGTGCCTGGCATGACTGGAAATCCGAGATCAGGAATATTTCATGGTTGGGGTTCATGGACGCCCTTATATATTCCGAGGCCTGCCTGAATCCCGCCGAATAGGATCCTCCGCAGCCTGATGGAATGCTGTTCTTGATGGCATCATCGGCCTTCCTTATGCTCTGGGTAAGTGCGACACCTCTCCTCCCTGACAGGAATATCACTGCGGCCGAATCCCCTCCGCCGAGGGCGTCTGCTATTTCCTGCGCTTTCTTGCGGGCGCATGCATAGGCGGTATCGCCTGATGAATTCTTCCTGCACATCG
Organism: Victivallales bacterium; assembly: GCA_049297395.1. GTDB lineage: Bacteria > Verrucomicrobiota > Lentisphaeria > Victivallales > GWF2-50-93 > GWF2-50-93. Next base: position 34,606 of record JBAQUG010000010.1, read on the forward strand.
AAAGCGTATCGTCGATAATTATCACCGCGTCGGCACTTCCGCCTGAAAGGTATTTGAATCCTCCGATGGACGGGCGTGCAAGCGCAAGTACCAGGAAAAGTACGGCAAGTGTCCTCAGGAACAGCAGGAGGAAATCCCTCAGTTTCCTACGGAAGGAGAGGAACCTCTCCCTCTTCCTGAAAAACTGGATCGTCGAAAATTTTACACGGACCCTGTTCCTCCGGAAATAGAGGTGTATCACCAGCGGTATGGGAAGCGCCAGCAGACCCCAGAGGAACATTGTATTGCCGAATTGCATTAGTTCCCCTCTTTTAAAATTTCTTCGAATTCCAAGTTCCAAATCACAGAATTCAAACAAACACAAGACCAACAACACGCCTTGCGGCGTTAATCCGCCGTCGCGGGGAGGCCATGGCGGACAAGCTACAAACTGATTTCCAGGAACATTTACGAGCGTGCAAACGCTCCGTGGAATGCGGTAATTCACTGTGTCGGGAGTAGACTTTTGGCGAAGACTGATCACCGCCTTTAATGACGGAATTCATTCCGTCCAACAAATGCCGCGAAATGAATTTCGCGAAACATGGCGGAATCACCGCACTCCATGTGCGAATTTCGCAATTCGCACGTTGAGTTCCCGTGTTTCTTATCCACACTTCATCATTGGACATTCCGTGTTCGATATTGGATATTCCTAGTCCCTAAGGAGCATAGTCAGTATCGCCTTCTGGACATGCAGCCTGTTTTCCGCCTGGTCAAAGACTATCGACGCATGGCTGTCCATTACTTCGTCCGTGATCTCCTCGCCTCGGTGGGCAGGAAGGCAGTGCATTATCCTCACATCCTTGGAGGCGTTTTCAACGAGGTCGGCGGTCACAGCATATGGCTTCAGCTTCTGCATGCGCTGTTTTGACTCCTCCTCGAATCCCATGCTTACCCATACGTCGGTGTAGATATAGTCTGCATTTTCAACTGCAGCATACGGATCCTCCTCCCATGACACTGTCCCGTTGCCGATGCTGTCGTAGTTCAGAAGATCCTGATCCGGACGGTACTTCTTCGGTGAGGAAAGAACGAGGTTCATTCCTGCGAGTTTCGCGGCAAGAATGAGCGAATTGGCCGTATTGCAGGCGCAGTCTCCCATGAAGGCGACCTTGATCCCTTCGAGATGCTCGCTGTATTCGTACATCGTGAAAAGATCAGTGAGTATCTGGCAGGGATGATACATGTCCGTAAGCGCGTTTATGACCGGGATGTTCGCGTATTTCGCAAATTCAACGATATCCTCGTGCTTGAAGGTCCTGATGACGACGGCATGGAGATAGCGGCTGAGCACGCGGGCAGTGTCCGGGATCGACTCGCCTCGCCCCAGCTGAAGGTCATTCTGATCAAGGAACAGAGGGAACCCGCCGAGTTCAGTTATACCGACTTCAAACGAGACCCTGGTCCTGGTCGAGGATTTGGAGAAGATCATGCCAATGCTTTTGCCGGCAAGGGGCCTGTCCTTGGACTTGCTGCGCTCCCTCTTCATCTTAGCCGCAAGGCGGAAAATCTCCTTCAGCTCTCCTAGCGTTATCTCTTCAACAGTGAGAAGATCATTTTGCATTTTAAGATTCCTGTAGTTGTTTTAGGGATTCTTCGATAATATGCAGGGCCTCCTCGGCCTCTTTTTTTGACACATTGAGGGGAGGAAGCAACCGCAGGACAGTCTCGCCTGCGGTGAGTACCAGCAACCCTTTAGAGCAGGCTATCTTCTTCAGGTCGTTCGCAGGCTTATCAAGGACAACTCCTATTATGAGCCCCTTGCCCCTTACTTCCTGTATCATCTTGTATTTCTTTGCGAGTTTCGCAAGGCCGGACATGAGGAATTCGCCCTGCTTGACACAGTTGTCGAGAATGTTTTCGCTGTCGAATGCCTCGACGACGGCCAAGGCGGCAGCGCATGCGAGAGGAGTTCCTCCGAATGTGCTGGCATGGGTTCCCGGGCCAAGTACTGTCCCGAACTCCCTTTTCACCATGAACGCCCCTATCGGGAAACCGTTTCCAAGAGCCTTCGCCATGGAAAGAGCGTCCGGCTGGACGCCATATCCCTGCCAGGCATAGAAGGTGCCCGTCCGTCCCATTCCGCACTGGACTTCGTCATACATCAGTAACAGTCCGTGCTTATTGCAGAGCTCCCTGACAGCCTTCAGATACTCCTGTTTTGCAGGCAGGATGCCGCCCTCTCCCTGGACAGGTTCGAGCAATACGGCGCATGTCTTGTCATTTATCTTTTTTTCAATCGCGGAAACATCATTGAACGGTACATGCACGAATCCGGGCATGTCAGGAGAAAATCCGGCCCTGTACTTGCTTCTGCCGGTAGCTGCGAGAGTCGCAAGAGTCCTGCCGTGGAATGAGTCCTCCATGACGATTATTTCAAACTTCCCTTTTGCCGATCCCCATTTTCTGGCAAATTTTATCATCCCTTCATTGGCCTCAGCACCGCTGTTTGCGAAGAACACAAATCCGTCGAACCCCTTTTCCACAAGCTTTGCGGCGAGCTGGGGCTGCTTTTCGTTCATATAGAGGTTTGAGACGTGGACAAGCTTTCCGGCCTGTTCCTTGATCGCCCTGGTGACGGCCGGATGGCAATGGCCGAGGTTGCAGACGCTGATGCCGGTACTGAAGTCGAGATATTTTTTGTTCAGGCTGTCCCACACATATGCTCCTTTGCCTTTGACAAGCAGGATCTCGGGAGCATATGTGTGCATCACATACTTGTCCTGGTATTCCAGTATTTCCTTGTAGTTCTTCTTATCTTCAGACATTGATTAGAGCCTTATAATAAAAGTTATCGTTCGCATTGAAAGCAAAAGGTTTAACCTAGCCTATTTCAAGGTAAAAACAAGCCTTTTACATGCATTTCGCCGGGAAGCAATTGGGGAGCAATTGGGGTCAAACCCTACACTATCAACTAATGACACAGCGAAAAGACCATGTATCGTATGTCTCGTTAAAGCATCATGCAATTCAAAACGAGGGGAGAATATGGCGAGACCCTTGAGAATTGAATATCCAGGAGCCTGTTATCATGTGGCCTGTAGGGGAAACATGGGGCATCAGGTTTTCTTCACCGACAGGCATTACAGACTTTTCCTTGAGAAACTTGAAGAGTTTTCCACCCTGTTCCATGTCAAAGTCAGATGTTACTGCCTCATGCCCAATCACATTCATCTCTACCTTCAGACACCCGAGGCCAACATGAGCCGTTTCATGCAGTCTTTCCTTACTTCCTTTTGCGTAAGCATGAACAGGATGAGGGGAAAGTCAGGCCACATATTCCAGGGAAGGTTTAAATCACATCTTGTGCAGGATGAGCTATACCGTTCAAAACTCAGCCTCTACATTCATTTGAACCCGGTAAGGATAAGAAGTCTGACTGCGATTCCTGCTGACAGGAAGCTGGAGTTGCTGGAGAACTTCAGGTGGTCAAGTTATCAAGCATATGTAGGATTGGCAGAAGCATCCGTCCGGATTGATCTTGAGCCTGTGCTGTCCAGCTGGGGCTTGGACGCAAAAAGACGCAGGCTTGCGTACAGGAATTACGTTGAGGCGGGATTAAGGAAGGATGCCGAAGAATTATGGGGCGACGTTAAGGAACAGCATGTCCTCGGTAATGATGCATTTCTTGCAAAGGTTCGAAGGTCTCTCCTGTCGGCAGCATTGAAGCCTGAAGACGCCAAGGAACAGAGATCCCTCAGCAGACTGAAAAGGGGCTTCCCCTTTGAGGAAGTTCTTAACGCCGTTTCAAAAGTCTTGGGGATAGAAGGCGAGGATCTCCTCAGAAAAAGTTCAAGGCAGGCCGCCGGACGCAGACTGCTGATGTATTGCCTGTGCAACTACTGTAGATCTTCCACCGGCTTGGCGGAAATTGCTTCCAGAACTTTGGTTTCGCGTAGCGGTCTGCTGATAGCAAGAGACAGATTTGAAAAATCACTCGAATCGAATGAACAATTTAAACGAAACTTGAATGAAGTGGAGAAATTACTGAGCAAGTCTCAGTTGATAGTGTAGGGTTTGACCCTCCATTCTTGTCTTGACCAGGGAGCCATATGAAATCGAAATCGAGGCGCAGTTTGAGGGTGCTAAAGAAGCGTTCTGCCCTGTTTCAGGGAAGCTTCTGAGTGCCGATGCCGGCAGGTTGCTCTTCAAGATTCCGGCTTATGGCCTACGCTCTTTCGGATACGACAAGAATGGTTCGTGCAAGAGCTTTGCGGTGTTTGTGCCAGCAGAGGAGATTGCGGCCCTTGCCTCT
>JBAQUG010000011.1:0-16905 GCA_049297395.1 Victivallales bacterium
AATTGAAGTCGCGAGCCTGGAAGAAGTCCATCTAATTGGATATTTTGAAACATTCGACGCCCTTTCCGATTTCCAGGCACTAATCGACACAGCCATTCCACAAGGTGAGAACTCATCGGAAGTCTCAGGCTACCAGCTTGTGTTCGACAATGCCGATGAAATATCCGACATTGACGAAAAGATCCGGAACATAGGTATAAATATTCCATTGGACAGGCTCGTAGCCGAGATAAAGAAAAGGAATGGTTTCGCCGTGCCAGCCCATGTCTTCAAGAAACGCTACAGTATTATAAGCCAGCTTGGATTCATTGATGCGAACGCTGGTTATGATGCGCTTGAGATCCAGTCACCAATGTGGATACATGAGAACTACAAGCTTGGAAGGAGAGTCGAGGGATATCCAGCCATTTCAGGTTCAGACTCCCATTTTCTTGAATCTGTCGGACGCTTCTATATGGAAATTCCTGAGACGACGGATAATCTTAAGGAACTGTTCGAGATAATTTCAAAACATGATTAACCACGAAACACACGAACTACACGAAAGTTTTTGACAGGATAACAGGATTTTCTGGATTCAGAATATAAGAACATCTTTTTTTAGTCTGATTACTGTATTTCGTGGTTTATATTTCCTCTGTGTATCCAGTGTGTTCTGTGGTTATAGGATTTCATGAAAGACATATCTCTTCATATTCTGGACATAGTCGAGAACTCCGTAAAGGCCGGAGCCGGGACTGTCACGCTTGAATTCAGCTGGAACGGAACCGTCTTTTCCCTCTGCATTTCTGATGACGGCCCCGGTTTTCCGGATTCCATCAAGGATAATCCGGCAGACCCCTTCAAGACCACCCGCAAGGAAAGGAAGGTCGGACTTGGACTGCCGCTTCTGAAGGATTCCGCAGAACAAACGGGAGGCAGGCTGAGAATCGGCACAGGGGAAAAGGGCGGCGTGAAGATCGAAGCGGACTTCGACATGGGGCATATAGATTCAAAGCCCATCGGCGACCTCGCCGACCTGATGACAACCTGCATTGCCGCCTGGCCGCAGATGAATTGGATTGTCAAACTGGGTGTCGAAGGTGAAATACTCAACACCGCAGATATAAGGAGCGAACTCGGTGAGATCGACCTGGGAAACCGCGAAATCAGGAACTTCCTGTCTAAACAGCTAAATGCCGACTTCAAGCCGCTAAACGACTGGGTTGATAGGATCACCCCGTCCATCTGAACCTGGCGCTTGAAAACCCGAACTGATTTACGAGGTTCCTCTTATCATCTCATAAGCATGACAGGTTTAAACGCGAGAATCTTGAAATCAAGAAACTGCAGGAGGCGATTCCTGTCTGCTCCGCAAGCGGTAAACATACCTGGATTTTTAGCGTTTTTCTTCATTGTAAAAACTTATTATGCTGTTAGATTAGCGGTTTTATGAAAAACGGAATAGCAAACCATAGACTTTGAATTCCAGGGATTCGACTGGATTTCCATATTTTTTTATCATCTGTTGTTAATTTTTAAACAGGAGTTGTCATGAAAAGCCTTGATGAACTGAGGAAGATAAAGGAAGACGTCAGGAAGAGCATGGAGATGCGTTCGGGCGGACAGCGCGTCAAAGTTGTAATAGGAATGGGCACATGCGGGATCGCTGCCGGAGCAAGAGATACGATGAAGGCTTTCATGGAGACTCTTGATGCCGAGAAGATTTCAGACGTGGCCGTGACTGCAACAGGCTGTGCCGGATTCTGCGAAAGGGAACCTGTCGTGGATGTCGAGGTACAGGGACAGAAGCCCGTCCGCTATGCAAAGGTTGACGGTGAAGCCGTGAAGAAGATCGTCAAGCAGCATATCATCGGCGGCAATGTCGTAACAGAACTGGTTTTTGCCTGAAAGGAATTACTATAATGTCCAACTGCGAATGCGGCACCAAGGTATGTCCAAATCCACTTTACGAGGAACTGGACAAGTTCATCCAGTCCCAGAAGAAGAAAAAAGGGCAGGAAATACTGATCCCCGTCCTGCACAAGGCACAGGAGCTCTTCGGATATCTCCCGATAGACCTCCAGGAGCACATCGCCAAAAAGCTTGAAATACCTGCCGGCGAAGTCCTCGGCGTCGTCACCTTCTACCACTATTTCACAATGCAGCCCCGTGGCCGTCACACCATCAATGTCTGCATGGGCACGGCGTGCTATGTCAGAGGCTCCAAGAAAGTCATGGAAGCCTTGACCAACGAACTCAAGATCAAGACCGGGGAGACAACTGCCGACAGGCGCTTCTCCATCACCATCCAGCGCTGTTTTGGCGCCTGCGGACTCGCACCGGTCATCATGATAAACAATGATGTCCACGGACGTGTTACACCCAAGAAAATTTCAGGAATTCTCGCAAAATACGAATAGAGGTTAAAAAATATTATGGCAGCCAGAGCTCAAGTCCTATTATGCGCAGGCGGTGCCTGCATATCATCCGGAACCGACAGCGTCAAGAGCGCTTTCGAAAAGGAACTGACAAACCACAATCTCACTGATGAAATTGACCTGATCACGACGGGTTGCATGGGGATGTGCGAAGTCGGACCGACAGTTATAATCTATCCTGAAGGTATTTTCTACCAGAAGGTCAAACCCGCCGATGCAAGGGAAATTGTCGAGGAGCATCTTCTCAAGGGCCGCGTGGTCCAGAGACTTTTCTACAAGAAACCAGCTACAAACGAGCTCATCCAGGCGATAAATGGAATCGACTTCTTCAAGCTCCAGAAGAAAATCGCCCTCCGCAACTGCGGTGTCATAGATCCTGTCAACATCAATGAGTATATCGCGAACGGCGGCTATGAGGCTCTCGGCAGGGCGCTTACTGACATGAAGCCGGAACAGGTCGTTGCAGAAGTCAAGACTTCAGGCCTGCGCGGACGGGGCGGTGCAGGATTCCCGACCGGACTCAAATGGGAGGCGGGCGCGAAGGAGATTTCAAAACAGAAATATGTCGTATGCAACGCCGACGAAGGCGATCCGGGGGCATTCATGGACCGAAGCCTTCTTGAAGGCGATCCCCACAGCATCGTTGAAGGAATGGCCGTCTGCGGTTTCGCGATAGGAGCCAACCAGGGTTACGTCTATGTCCGCGCCGAATATCCACTGGCAATAGAACGACTCAATGTCGCCATCAACGACGCCAGAAAGCTGGGTCTCCTCGGCAAGAAGATTTTCAGCTCTAAATTCAGCTTCGACATCGAGATAAGAATGGGTGCCGGCGCCTTCGTCTGCGGCGAGGAAACCGCACTCATGCATTCAATAGAAGGCAAACGCGGCGAGCCGCGTCCGAAGCCCCCCTTCCCCGCACAGAAAGGACTTTTCGACAAACCAACAGTTCTAAACAATGTTGAAACATTCGCAAACATACCGTATATAATTGTAAACGGCGGTGCGGAATACGCAAAACTTGGAACTGAAAAGAGCAAGGGCACCAAAGTCTTTGCACTCGCCGGAGATGTTAACAACACCGGTCTCGTCGAAGTCCCAATGGGGATTCCAATGGGAAGCATAATATTCGATCTCGGCGGCGGCATTCCGAAGGACAAGAAATTCAAGGCCGTACAGATCGGCGGACCTTCCGGTGGCTGCATACCCCAGGAATTGCTCAACACGCCTGTCACCTATGAGTCGCTCCCTGCACTCGGAGCCATCATGGGTTCCGGCGGACTCATCGTAATGAACGAGGACACCTGCATGGTCGACCTCGCCAGATATTTCATGGAGTTCATCGCCGAGGAATCCTGCGGGAAATGCACGCCATGCCGCGTCGGCACCAGGATCATGCTCGACCTCCTCAACAAAATCTGTGCCGGCCGTGCCACTATGAATGATCTTGAACGCCTGGAGCAACTCGCCAATACGATTGGCAAGACTTCACTGTGCGGGCTCGGACAGAGCGCACCCAACCCGGTCCTTTCAACGCTCCGCTATTTCCGCCATGAATACCTCGACCACATAAATGAAAAGAAATGCACGGCAGGCGTATGCTCGACCATGATGTGGGCTCCTTGTGTGAATGCATGCCCGGCAAACGTCAATGTGCCCGCCTACCTCGGCTATACGAAATACGGACGTTTTGACGATGCTCTCCGCGTCCATCTCAGGAACAACCCCTTCCCGTCCGTATGTGGAAGAGTATGCCCGCAGTGGTGCACCGTTAAATGCCGCCGCGATGATCTCGAAGGACCTCTCGCCGTCCGAGCTGTCAAGCGCTTCATCGGCGATCTCAAGGAAGATTACAGGGAGCTCTATCCCGTCAAGGAAAAACCCAACGGCAAGAAAGTCGCCGTCATCGGCGCCGGCCCTGCCGGTCTCAGCTGCGCGTATTATCTCGTCCTCCTCGGCTACGACGTGACCGTATTTGAAAAGCAGCCAGAAGCCGGCGGACTCATGCGCTATGCCATCCCGGACTACCGTCTTCCCCGAAAAGTTCTTGCAAAGGAAATCCACAACATGGAGAAACTCGGTGTCAAGATAAAGACGAACTTCACAGTCGGCAAGGACAAGTCGCTCGTCGACCTCCGCAAGGATGGATTCGAATCAATTTTCGTTTCTGTCGGCGCGGGACGGGAGCTTCTACCGAAGATCGGCGGCATTGACCTTCCGGGCGTACTTCCGGGCACAAAGTTCCTCGAACGCGCCGCAAAGGGCGAACAGATCAAAGTCGGGAATGATGTCATGGTCATCGGCGGTGGCGATGCCGCGATCGACTGCTCGCGAATTGCACAGCGGTTCGGCGCCAAAAATGTCACTATCGTATACCGACGCACACGCAAGGAGATGCCGACCAACCCCATCGAAATCCGCGAAGCCGAAGTGGAGGGCGTCAAGGTCGAATTCCTTGAGAACCTCATTGCGATAAAGAAATCCGCAAACGGAAGGCTGGTCGCCACCTTGAAGAAATACAGGCTCGGCGAGTTCGACAAGTCCGGACGCCGCGCACCTGAGGAAATACTTAATTCAGACGAGGACCGCGAGGTCGACACCATCCTCCTCGCCATCGGGCACAAGCCGGATCCGGGCTCAATACTTTCCGGAGACTATGAAAACGCCATCAAGGACGGCGCTCTATTGGCAAGCGAAAAGACCGGAACCACTCCAGTGGAAGACCTCTTCGCCGGCGGAGATTTCGTGGTTGGCCCGTCGACAGTAATCGAAGCGATCGCCGCGGGGCAGCATGCCGCAAAATCGATTGACAAAAAACTCATCCCCGGAAGGAAGGAATATTTCTGGGAGAAGTTTGATCTGCCTGCGGTAGATTTCGATCCTGAAAAAGAAATCACGGAAGCTCTGCCTGTCGAATTTCCGATGCTCAACGCCACCGAGCGTCTAATCAGTGTTGAGGTCGAGAAGACCATTACGAAGGAAGCCGCATGCCGCGAATCCGGCCGCTGCCTGAGATGCGATTACAAGGTATAGGGAAAGAAGTCGTCAGTTGCCAGTCGACAGTTGTGAAAATAGCGTCATGTTTGTTCTTGTTGGAGTTCACAGCTTTAGCGTGTCTTCGACCTTATTCCCGACGCTTGCAAAGTCTTCGCGAGCCTGGAGGCGGATAGTCCTGCCACTTCACGATGCATGTCTTTGCCGTGGGCGTCAATCGTCACCAGCAGGGGGAAGTCCTTGACCTCAAGTTTCCAGACTGCTTCCGGCGGGCCGAATTCCCTGTAATAATAAACATCAAGGACCTTCACGATCGATTCCGCAAGAACCTGCGCGCATCCGCCTGCGGCGCTCAGATACACGGCGCCATATCTCCTTAGAGATTCGGAAGCTTCCGTGGAAAGCCCCCCCTTCCCTATAAAAGCCCTCACTCCATATCGTTTGACAATATCAGGAATATATGGAGATGTACGGTAGGAAGTCGTCGGGCCGGCAGCGGCAACCCTCCATCCATCGCCTTCCTTGACCATGATCGGCCCGCAGTGATAAATGACAGAGCCTTTCAGGTCAACAGGCAACCCGCTGGCTGCCTCCTTGTATTCGAAAAGGAATTTATGCAGGGCATCCCGTCCGGTATAGATGATGCCGGACAGAAGGACAGTCTCCCCCGTACGGAGCTTGCGAATTTCCTTTAAATCCAAAGGTGTTTGAATATTATGATTCATCTCTGCTTTCAGATAATCTGATAAACTAAAATTTAAAATACATATTTCAAATCGAACTTCACATTATCCTCTCTGGCGAAAGTCGTCTTTCTGAGAGGAAACGCAGGATTGGATATCCGTTTTTGTTCAGCCAGGAACGCTTGATCGAAGCTCCGGGCAATATCGTCTCCATGTAATTCCAGAATTCCCTTCCGTGTCCGGGAACCTTGAGATGTGCAAGCTCATGGAGCAGCACGTATTCGTAAATCCCGTCAGGGGCAAGGATCAGGCGCCAGTTGAGGGTTATTATCTTCCTCCTGCTGCAGCAGGTGCCCCAGCGTGTGCTCATATCCTTTAGGACAAGCTTGTCTATTTTGAATTTCCCTGAGACGCACCATCTCGCTGCGAGTATTTTTGCGAAGTTCGCAGACTGTGAAAGATACCAGAGACGCAGGCGATCCCTTATATCCTCCCGTCCATTGCGCGGAACGCAGAACTGGAGGACATCATTCTCAGAGTCGTAGCTGACGGAGTTCTCGCCTTCTGAAATTCCAAGCCGCATCCGTTCACCCTTGAAGAGGATTTCAGAACCGTCGGAAAGATTGGGATCCAGGACTGAGTCCTTCAGACTCAGATAATGTTTCCCGATCCAACTGGCATGCTTTCTCAGGATCTTGCCGGATTCCATGGCAAGCGACGGGGAGATCGCAAGCCTTGCGCCTTTTTCAGAGACAGTTATCCTGTATCTGCTGCGGATGTGCCTTACATTTATCTCTACGGGGATGTCAATGCCGTCGGCGGCGGAAAGAGTGGCATGGGAGATCGTCATTTGAAATATCCGTCGAGGAGCTTCCTTCTTTCCGGATGGCGCAGTTTCTCCAGGGCCTTGATCTCGATCTGGCGGATGCGTTCACGGGTGACCTTGAAATGCACACCGAGTTCTTCGAGAGTCTTCTCCTTCTCCCCCATGAGGCCGAAACGCATCATTATGACCTGCTGTTCGCGCTCGGAAAGGGTGTTGAGGGTCTCCTTTAATTTCTCCTTGAGCATCTCGTAGGCCATGCTCTCCACGGGATCCCAGCCGTCGGAGTCGGCTATGAAATCCTGCAGGAATGATTCTCCGTCTTCGCCTACCGGCGCCTGCAGTGAAAGTGTCTGGTGTGCCATTTTCTTGAGAGCCCTGATCCTCTCCTTCGGCATTTCGAGGACTGCTGCAAGTTCTTCAGGAGTCGGTTCACGTCCGTTTTTCTGGAGGTATCTCTGCTCTTCGTGGAACATCTTGTTGATGGTGGCAACCATGTGGGCGGGAATCCGTATCACCCTGGACTGGTCCGCTATTGACCTGGAGACCGACTGCTTTATCCACCATGTGGCATATGTGCTGAAACGGTGCCCGAGCGTGTGGTTGAACTTGTCGACGGCCTTCATCAGTCCGATATTGCCTTCCTGGATGAGATCGGTGAGCGGAAGTCCCTTGTTGCGGTATTTCTTGGCGATGCTGACTACTAGTCTGAGGTTCCCCTCGAGCATTTTCTTCCTGGCAAGTTCCGCCTCTTCCCTGCACCCCTTCAGCCTAACCATCCTCACATGGAACGATTCAACATCCATCAGGACCTTCTCTTGAACCATTTCTTTCAGTTCGCCGCCCCCGCCCTTCGTCATGGATTTCCCACCCATCCCGATTCCAGTCTGTCGGAAGTATTCCCTTGCGACATCGTACCATTCCTCGAGATATTCGTTCTGGACATGATACTGAATGAGGTTTTTGACAAGCTTCTCGCGGAGCGTATCGATGTTCCTGTCGTCTGACTGGAAGGCCGACTTGAGTTTTGCATAATCCTTCCTGACGGATTCCTTCCAGGCGGGGAATTTCATGAATACGGATGCGGCAGGAGTATTCAGGTTGTTGTCGGCGGAGAGATGTATGTTGAAATAGCCGTCAAGATTTTCAACCGTGCATTTGTCAATGATAAGAAGATGGTCAAGAGCTACAAACCCGAAGCCATACAGGTTTTCACGGAAGGAATTGATGGCGGTGCTGTAGAGTCTCGCATAATGAACCTCCTCCTCGCTGGTCAGGAGCGGATTTTCAGCCATCTGCCTGAAATAGATATCAAGGGAATCAATCTCCCCGTCATCAAGTCTTTTGGCTGGCGCCGACTCTTCGTTCTCAACGCCAATTTCAGGCTCATTGTCCTCTTTGTCATTAGAAGAACCCGATGAGCCATCTCTATGGAGCATAATTCTGTCTGAAAATGAGAACATGATGATTACCTTAAAAATGTGGAGAGGCCAAGTGTTAAGTTAAACCTGAAATCCGATTTTGGAAATGAAATCCAAAATAATTCCATCAGATTTGAATTAAGGGGAAAAAGGGATATTTTATCTGCTCTTTCGAGCATTGAATTGCAATGACTCACAAAGTCATCCCGTGGGGCTGTAGCTCAGTTGGCTTAGAGCGATACGTTCGCAACGTATAGTTTCCCCTATGAAGAATAAAATATGATTGCTTTTTGATTGCTTTATGATTTTAAAGTGATACCTTTCCTTATAGTCTATTATAACCACTAACAAGCTATAAGGGGTATCAAATGAAAACGACAAGCGGACACCTACAGCAACGAAAAAAAGATGCCAATGGCAATTGGTGCGGAAACTGGTATTTGCAGTATGATGTTAACGGCAAAAGAAAGCTGGTATCATTGCATACTTCAAATCTTGCTGAAGCTAAAAGGCGCGCTGATGAAATACTAACCCCTGCATTAATGGCGAAGACTTCCGAAAAAGTTACAAGGCATATAGCCGAAACAAGGGATTTGCTTTCTAATATCAAATATCCTTTGGAAATAGTCTGGAAGCAATACTTAAAAAATCCTAAACGTCCCCAAAAATCAAGCATTGGAACATTAGGAAACTATGAAAGAAATTGGAACATGTTTTGCAAATGGCTTAATGCTAACCATGCAGGGATTACTAAGATAAATGAAATCACGGAAAAAGAAGCTATAGAATACGCCGAACACCTTTGGATAAAAAAAGATGACAAGCCAAAGAAGACGGGCAAGACAAAAGACAATCTGTGTACGGCAAAGCCGTGCACAGATCACAAGCCCCTTACTGCCGAACAAAAAAAAGCCATACGGGGTATAACTGCCGTCACTTTCAATTATCATTTACAGGCATTGAAACTGATTTTCAAAGTCATATTAAATTCAGACAAAACCCCGTTTTCTGAAATTGAAAGGAAACCCGAAGACAGAATAAACCGTAACGACTTTTCAGAGGAACAACTTAAACGGATTTTTGCAAGCTTTGACGACCCTAATTTAATTGTCCAAGATAAAAAGGGGATGAAACTGCTTTGCTATATAGGATTTTACACGGGATTGAGATTGATAGATGCCGTCCATTTGACATGGAAACAAATAGATTTTACAAACAATATGATTCACGCTATGCCTATAAAAACAAAAGGCATACAAAGACCTGTCCATATACCGTTACGCAATGAATTGAAAATCCAATTGTATTTGGCGGAATCAAAAAATGATACAGGCGGTTATGTCATGCCGTCAATGGTTTTACGCTATGAAAGAAATCCTGACGGAATTATTGATGACTTCCACAAGATTTTAGATTTGGAATCTGTAGGGCTAAAAGATATACATACGGCTAAAAGGGGAAAGAACAGGCGGTTATTAAGTTTCCACAGTTTTCGACATACCTTTGCAAGCATTGCGGCTAACAATGGCGCAGATATGGCAAGTTTGAAAATAATATTAGGCGATGATGAGAGAACATTGATGAAATATTATGTCAAAGCCAGCGACCAAAACAAATTGAAAGCGGTTATGTCTTTGCCGTCTTTATAATATTAAGCTGAAAAGCGGGGTTAGTGTAAAAGCTAACCCCCTTTTTTTGGCTTTCACTTCAAAAAGCCGTTTTAAGCCAATATAAAGCCCTTCGCCCTTTGCCCTATGTCTTTCCCTGCCTATATGCGAAAAACGCAAGGAATAGCCCTTGCAACAAGCTTTTAAAATGGTTGCTAAGGGTAAATCATTCCTATAAACAGAAATATGCTATCTTATCCATTCGCATAGAAGTTTAGGACGTTCAATCTTGCCTTTACTTTGCTTTGTCCATTGCAAAGATAAAAGCCTGTTAATGATTTCAATCTTTCCATTGCCTATCCATTCACATATGATTTCAACTGCTTTCAAGTGATTCATTATCCAACCTCCTTTTATCATACGGAAAATATAGAAGAATAATTATTGACATATTTTTCTAATATTTTTCCTTTGCCTATTGACTTTGTAATTGTTTGTAGTAAACTTGTATTAGGCATATTTAATTAATATGTCGATTATCACAAGATTGCTTCAAAGATTACTGCCCGATTATTTAAAGATTACCTGCGTATAACAAGATTGACCGATTGCCACAAGATAGCCTCAAAGATTGCCTAACTGCGTATTACAGGATTTCCACAAGGTTTTCACAAGATTGCCACAAGATTATTATGTCATGACAATTAGCCGTTAAACAATAATAATTACAGGTGGTAATATGACTACGAATGATATCAAGCAGATTAAGGAAGCATTAAAGCCTTTTATTAATTCAGGGCTGGTTAAAGAATCAGCAATGAAAGAAATTGAAGCAATGAAGATTGACGGAAAGCCAGTTGAAAACAAGCTTTTAACCAGAAAACAAGTGATGGAAAGTTTGTCCGTTAGCTTACAAACTTTAATTAACTGGGAACGTTTGGGCAAGTTGAAAGCCGTAAAGCTTGCAGGTGTCCATTTAGTCAGATACAAACAATCAGACATTGATGAGCTATGCAGTTATAAACAATAGGCTTTCTGATCTGGCAAAGCCAGATTAGGAAAGCCGATAAACGAAAGGGAATAAAATAATTTAAACTGATGAGGTAATTATGTTTAATTCGATTGACGAAGTTATACCGCTTATTGATGGTGGTGTATATGAAAAATATGAAAAAATTATGGAAGACGGAAATGTTAAGGGAGGTTATAAAATGCATTGCCCTGTATGCCAGAAAGAAAATACAGGCAATGAAGAATTAAAGCTTTTAACCTATGTCACTAAAAATAGCACTATGTCTTTCAGATGTGATGGCGGTTGTTCATACAATGATATTATCAAAGCTTTTGAAATCCGACAGACTGAAATGTTTGCAGTAATACCAGATGAAAATGATTTGATGGAAGTTGAAATGTCAGATGATGAAAAGCCAGATACTACAGACAAGAAGTTGGAAGACAAGAAAACTACAGACGAAAAACCGAAAGATAAAAAGCCAACAAAGCCAACTATCTTTGGTTTGTTTTGGACACAATCAGAAAGCAGTTACAATATCCAAGCGCATAAGCTGATGGATTGGTTAAACAAGCAAGGTTATGGACAGCATGAATATGATAATGACAATAGCGGCGCAAAAGAATCTATTTTTATAAAAGTAGATGGCAACATTGTCAGGAAAATTTCAACGAGTGAAATCAGACAAGACATTGAAAAATGGATAAAAATCAATGTTCCCCAGTTACAAGCACATTGGACTAAAAACATACAAAAACTGACAAACAATATGACATTGGAAACTAAATTGGAAAAACATACAGACAAGTTTCACCGTGACGATAAAAGCACGGTCTATCTGTATTATAAAAACGGTGTATTGGAAGTAACAAAAGATACTTGCCTGTTAAAGAAATATGAAGAAATAAATGCATGTATTTGGCAAAGACATGTTATTAATCGTGATTACATAGAAGACAAGGCAAGCGGCGAATTAGAAAAGTTTTTTATGAATATCAATAATAATGACATTGAACGTTATAACAGGATGATAACCGCTATTGGCTATATGATTCATAGATTCAAAAGCAAGGCGGTTTGCAAGTCTGTTATCTTCAATGATGAATCCTTGGAAGACCAGGAGGGCGGAACAGGCAAGGGATTGATTTTACAGGCTATTGGCAAAGTTAGACAGGTACAAAAACTTGACATGAGAACCAGACAACAAAATCAATTTATGTTTGGCGATGTAAATCCTGATTCTGATATTGTCCACTTGGAAGACGTAAACAAGGATTTTGATTTTGGTGATTTGTTCAATGTAATTTCTGGCAATTTTGAGATTGAAGGAAAAGGCAAAGACAGGATAAGCATTCCTTTTGAAGAAAGTCCGAAAGTTGTAATAAGCACTAATTTTGCAGTTCGAGGAGTAGGACATTCTGTCAATCGCCGTAAAGCAGAATATGAACTGTATAAGCACTACAACAAGACTTTAACGCCATTGGGTGAATTTGGTCATTACCTTTTTGACGATTGGACAAAAGAAGAGTGGAATAAATTTGATACATGGGCAGTCAAAGCCGTGCAATATTATTTATCCAATGGACTGATTGAAGGTGATAATAAAACCACAGACATTAAAAAACTTATGGCGGAAACCAGCGCTACTTTTATCAAGTTCATGGATGAATGGAAATTGACAATGAAGCTGAAGGAAATCTATGTCAAACCAGATTTTTATTCTGCATACATTGAAGCAACCGATGATGATGTAAAGTTGGTAACAAAAAACATTATCAACAAATGGTTGAAGACATGGGCTGATTTCAATGGACATAAATATTTTGATAAACAGAAAAAGATTGGTCTATATAACAAACATGTATTCTGGTTTGAATAATGGCGTAAGTCCATGATAATAAAACAAGTAGCAAAGGTAGCAATGTAGTAGCGGTTTAGTAGCGGACTTAAACCGTTGATAATCAACCAAGTAGCAAAAGTAGCGATTATTTTCTAACCTTAAGTAATAAATAATCTTAGAATTAATACATTATATGACTATAAATATTATGGCTATAGTGTGGATAAAAACCGCTACCTTTGCTACCATGTTCATTATCAAGCTGTTAAGTATGATTTAAGATTGCTACCACATTGCTACCAACCTGCTATATTTGCTACTTGATTGATAGTCAAGGGTTTGCAAAGCATATAATCAGACATGCATAAATCAATATCCAGATATTAAAACAATCTAACTATCTAATAACTATTTAACTAATATCTATTGCATATTGTATGAAATATTGTATAATATATTATGGCAATCAAAACAATAAACTGGAGGTGTAAAATGAATGCTTATTATTTTAGAGTCAGGGATACGAATGACTTTTTTAAGAAGTTGAAAGAGGCAGCACAGAAGAAAGAAATATCTATGAAAAGATATATCATGGAAGCTTGCAAAAAGGAAATGGAAAGACAAGACAAAAACAAATAAGCAGGGCTATCCCTGGCATTAGGTTCTATCAGCTATAAGCATATGGACTATGCTACCGCTTTGAGATTGAACAATAGTACTTTGATATTTTTTCACCTAAAAAAAGATACTAAATGAGGTTTTGATATATGAATAAAGATAATGATACTTTTGAATTGATAAGACAAGCACGGCTGGAGAAAATCAGGCTTGATGTAAAACTGAAAAAGTTAAAACTTGAAGAAGAGCAATTTAGAATTGATGAAAACAACAACTGTCATTTTGAAGTTGGTGAAGTCATGGAAGCAATAGACAAGACTTTTGAAAGCCAACTGGGTAAAAATGATGTATGCAAAAAATGCATAGCAGATATGAAAATGAAGATTGAAAAGCTTTTGAATTTAGAAGACTAACCAAACGGAGATAATTATTTATGGCTAAATATTTTGAAGCTGACGGGACTTTGAAGAAAGAATACATGGACAAGATAAAGGCTTTGCAAGACAAGATAGAGGCTGATTACCAGCTTGAACATGAAACAATGATAGCACGGGATAAACCTTTAAAACAAGCGTTAGAAGCTGCGCAAAAGGCTATTGTTAAAGCCAAGCAGGATGTAGATACTTGTTTTGGTGCTTGGATGGCTAACGACCAAGGTTTTAATCTTGCTCATGCAAAACGCAAGGCACAAGAAAAAATCATGGATGAATGTATGACAACTTTTAAAACCTTGCAAAGTGAACTTGACGAAAAAGACGGGACAGCAGAAAGGAAAAGACAACTGGCAAGAAGCTGCCAGAAAATGCAGTTAGAACCAGAAAGGCTTTCATTAGTCGAACAACTGGCAAAGGATGAGGAAGAAAGCAAGAAATTAAAAGACATGGATAAGGAAGACAAAAGTTATTTCTTATAATATTCAGATTTTATACTTTTTTTTATTCCAAGATTTTATGAAAATGATTGCTTTTTGATTGCTTTATGGAAAATCTTTTAACCGTACTTGGAAAAGCTTATTGTCAGGATATCTTAAAAACCTGTTATCTATGTTCATTGAAAACCTTGAAAACGCCTTTAGCCTCAAAACATTTGATTGCTTTTTGATTGCTTTATGATTTTAAAAAGCAATCAAAAGCCATTATAAGCCCTGTTTTGGTTGCTAAGACTTTTCAAAGTTAAAACGTTGATTATTAAGCCTTTAACCCTTATGGGGCTGTAGCTCAGTTGGCTTAGAGCGATACGTTCGCAACGTATAGGTCCGGGGTTCGATCCCCCTCAGCTCCACCATTTTAACTCCTTGATAATAAATTCCCGGCAGGAAAACTTATTTCCTCTTCGAAAGGACTTCCATATCGTATTTCTCGAGTTCGCCGATCCAGGAAGTTCCAACCGGAACGGATTTTGATTCACAGTAATAGTTCCAGACATCTCCGAACGGAAGCGTCCTGAGCTCCTCCGAGAGTGCCAGTTTTTCAGCGTTATGGCCGCCAATCTCGAACTTCTTCAATATTGCGCCTGGCTCAAGGAGAGCAAAGAGGAGCGCCTTCTGCAGGCTTCTCATTCCAATGACCCATGCGCCTATGCGGTTGATGCTGGCATCGAAGAAATCGGTTGCAAGATATACCTTCCCAAGCGCGTCGCACCTGACAATCTCCTTTGCGAGGTTGAGTAAGTCATCGTTCATGATGACCACATGATCCGAATCCCACCTGATTGGCCTGCTGACATGGATGAGAAGTTCCGGAACAAATGGAAGAACTGCGGAAAGCTTGTCGTTTATAGTTTCAGTCGGATGATAATGTCCCATGTCCATACAAACGAGTTTCTTCCTTGTTATCGAGTATGCGAGATAGAACTCATGGCTGCCAACAACATATTCCTCGCTGCCAATTCCAAAGAGCTTCCCTTCAACGGCATCCTTGACATTGCCTCCGACCTTTGCCTTGAAAATCTCGTCCAGGGATTCACGCAGTCTCTGCCGTGGGGCGAGTCTGTCAGCCGGGGCATCCTTCATTCCATCCGGAACCCAGACATTGTTCACACATGCGCTCTTGAGTTTCTTTGAAAACTCAGCGGCTATTTCACGGGATCTGATCCCGTGCTCTATCCAGAATCTCCTGATCGATCTGTCAGGATTGGACAATGTCATGCCGGAAGATGATTTCGGATGTGAAAAGAAGGTGGGATTGAAGTCGAGGCCAACCCCCTGCTCCTTCGCCCAGTCAATCCAGCCGGAGAAATGTTCGGCTGACACATTGTCCCTGTCGACGAACTTACCTTTGCTTTCGAGATAAATCGCATGGAGGTTGAAGCGCTGTTTTCCGGGGATCAAGGAGAATGCCTTTTCAGCATCCTTCCTGAGTTCATCGGCGTTCCGCGCCCTGCCCGGATGGTTTCCAGTGGCCATTATACCGCCGGTCAGGCCGGTTTCACTGACTTCGAATCCGCCGACATCATCGCCCTGCCAGCAGTGCATTGAGACTTTGACGCCGGAGAGCGCCTTCATTGCCTTTTCAGTATCAACTCCGAGGGAAGAGTAGATTTCCTTTGCATCATTGTAGCGCGAACTTATCATCTTTTCAGGCATTGCTTCAAACTTCATGGGATACTTCTCCTTGATTAATATATTTTTATTTTTCCTTTGTTCCAAAGAAAAAAATTATCCTATTTACTTTCCAGCAATATCGTGACCGGCCCATCATTGCAGAGGGATACATTCATATCCGCCCCGAACACGCCGGTCTCAACCTTGAGTCCGGATTTGCGAAGTTCGCAGATAAACGTGTTATACAGAGGCACGGCGATCACCGGATGGGCGGCCTGGGTAAAGCTCGGTCTTCTGCCCTTGCTTGCATCTCCGTACAAAGTGAACTGTGAAATAAGCAGCATTTCACCTTTGACATCCTGGATGGAAAGATTCATCTTCTTGTCCTTGTCTTCAAAAACCCTGAGATTCAGGCATTTTTCAACAAGAAACGCGACATCCTTTTCCGTGTCAGCATGAGTTACTCCCAGGAGGATCAGGAATCCTTTTCCAATGCTACCTGCAATGTTGCCTTCAATTTCGACCGATGCCGAAGATACTCTTTGAACGACCACTTTCATTTTCACCTCTTATTCAAATATAAATATTCCCGTGCGAAAGAATTTCGCACAGGAATATTTAACCTCTTATCAAATTCAGGAACTCCATCCTGGTGGACTGTTCCTTCCTGAAACTTCCAAGCATGGCGGAAGTCACCATGAGCGACTCCTGCTTTTCGACGCCGCGCATCCTCATGCACATGTGCTGCGCCTCCATTACAACGCCGACGCCTTCCGGAGTGATGGATTCGAGGATGGTGTTAGCGATCTGGCGTGTAAGCCTCTCCTGGAGCTGGAGGCGTCTGGCAAAGCAGTCGACAATCCTCGCGAGCTTGCTCACGCCGAAAACCCTTCCATTCGGAATATAGCCGACATGGCATTTGCCGTAGAAGGGAAGCATATGATG
>JBAQUG010000012.1:0-25826 GCA_049297395.1 Victivallales bacterium
ACTTTTTTTACGCCAATATCACAGATAATATGCTGCACCATATTTATAAAAGAGTCTTTTGACAAATGTTCTACATTCAATCCGCTGGCAGCCATAACTTACCGATATGATGGTTTTATTGATAGAAGGTAACAAATGAATAGTTTATGAAACAATTTGAATATTGCAAATAAGATTTCCTTTTATTATAATATTGGGGTAGTGATATAGCATAATCAAAAGGATTGCACTGGTGATAAAAGAATTCATCCTCGGGAAACATATGCCGTTTAAAGCATGTCACGCCTCTACCGTTATAGAAACACGCAGTGGAGGCTTTCTTGCTGCCTGGTTTGGAGGTAGCAGGGAAGGAGGGGATGATGTGGCTATTTGGGGCTCAAGAAAAAGAAACAATGCCTGGTCGGAACCGGAACTTTTTGCAAAAGTCAATGCGCAGCCCCACTGGAACCCGGTCCTCTTCAGTGGAAGCGGCAGTGAGCTTTTCCTATATTTTAAAATCGGGAAGAACTGCAGGCATTGGCAGACCTGGGTGATGTCTTCAAAGGATGATGGAGAAAACTGGTCTATTCCTAAAAAACTCATACCCGGCAATATGGGAGGAAGAGGCCCGGTAAAAAACAAATGCCTGGAACTGTCTGACGGGATCTGGCTGGCACCGGCTTCCAGCGAAATAGGCTGGTGGCAGGCTTTTGTCGACAGGAGTGAGGATAAGGGAAGGTCTTGGAGCAGAAGCGGTTTTGTGCCTATGGATAAAAAAAATCTCAGCACGGATGAAAATGGCGGGCAAGTACAATTTCAGGTAATCCAGCCCAGCCTCTGGGAATCAACTCCTGGCAGCGTGCATATGCTGCTCAGGAGCAGCTCTGGAAAGATTTGTCGCAGCGACTCTGGTGACGGAGGACGAAGCTGGAGCAAAATATATGAAATCTCCCTGCCGAACAATAACAGCGGAATTGATCTTGCAAAGCTCTCGAACGGGGAGTTGCTTCTGGCCTTTAATCCTGTCGGCAAAAACTGGGGGCCGCGCTGCCCTATGACGCTAGTCCTGTCAAAAGACAATGGCGAAACCTGGGGGTCAATGTTGGATATGGAGAAAGAGCCCGGGCGCGAATATTCCTATCCGGCAGTTATATCCACTTCTGACGGTGGAGCGGCAATCACGTATACCTGGGGAAGGGAAAACATAGCATTTGTCAAGCTGACGTCCCAAGACCTCGGCAGCAAGTTTAAGAGTTCCAGGCCCGCGGTAAAAAACGGGAATTATTGATTACAGAAAAACAGAGGTTTCAGGCATTATGAGACTGCAGTCGTTAAAACAACAATTCGCTGGAGTCATACCGCCGTTGGTCACTCCGCTTGCAGATGAATATAATTTGGATTTCCCAGGGCTTGGGAAATTGATAGGGCATGTTCTCAAAGGCGGAGTTCACGGCCTCTTTATCCTTGGGACAACAGGCGAAGGCCCCAGCCTCAGTTTGAAGTTGAAATACAAGATGATTGAAGAATCAACAAGGATTGTCAGCGGACGAGTTCCGGTTCTAGTGGGAATAACCGATGCTTCGTTTGCCGAATCCATCAGCCTGTCCAAACATGCCGCCGACTGTGGTGCGGACGCCGTGGTTCTTGCCCCGCCTTATTATTTTCCTTCCGGACAGGCGGAACTGCTGGAATATCTTGAGCACATAACACCCAGGCTCCATTTGCCATTGCTGCTCTACAATATGCCTGCGATGACCAAGGTTGACATAGGAGTCGAGACCTTGCTCAGGGCGTCCGAGATTGATGGTATCGTAGGTTTCAAAGACAGCAGCTGCAACATGATAAGATTCCATGAGTATATCCTGGCGATGAAGGGTAACCCGGCTTTCAGCCTGCTGATTGGACCGGAAGAACTCCTCGCGGAATCGGTCTTGTTCGGAGGGCATGGCGGCATTCCCGGCGGAGCAAACATATTTCCGGAATTGTATGTGGACATGTACAACGCGTCTAAGGAAGGCGATATAAGCGCAATCCTTAAATTGCAGGGAAAAATCTTTATTTTAAGGAAGCTGTATTCATGCGGACAATATGCCTCCAGCCTCATAAAGGGAATCAAGTGTGCATTGAATTGCCTTGACATCTGCAGTGATTTCATGGCTGAACCCTTCCATTCTTTCGGAGAAGAACAACGCAAGGAAATCATTAAAGTATTAATAGAACTGGAGCTGAAGACCCCCATAGTGTAGGAATGTTCACCGGCAGTCGGTTCTCATAATATTGGAAAGGCGAAAAATAACATGTCCGAGGGATGCCACAGCATAAACTACCACAAGGCTGTCTCATGCAAGTACGAGGCCGATGTCGTAGTTGTCGGTGGAGGGATTGCCGGCGTAAGCGCAGCCTGTTCTGCGGCAATGGCCGGCGCCTCTGTAATACTTATGGAACGCATGGCGGTAACAGGCGGCAATGCCACGTCCGGCGGAGTAGGTGCATTTTGCGGAGAAACCAGTGGGCAGGGAGAGGTTTTCGATCAAATAGTGTCTCGCCTTGAGAGATTCAACGCAATCGCCCCATACGCGCCCTATGGGGAAAGGGAGGCCAGGATCTTCGATCACGAGATACTCGCCGTCGTCCTCCAGGAAATGTTGCTTGATCGCAAAATAAAACTATTGCTCCATACAAGATTTGTTGATGCTGTCCTGACAGAAAACGGCAGGATCGATGCCTGCATAATATGCGGCAATTCAGGAATTGAAGCGGTAAGGGGCCGGCAGTTTATTGATTGTTCCGGGGAAGCTGTCCTCGCGCATGCCGCAGGATTTGAAACGATGAAAGGCAGGACGCACGATGGAGTTCAATTGCCGATGTCCATGATGTTTTTTGTCAGGCATATTCGGAAGATGAATGAAAGGGCAGAGGTGCCGGATGGAATATTTGAAAAGATGGAGAACAGTGACGATCTGCCCATGGTCTCCGTCTGGCCTAACGGTGAAGGTTCAAGCGCGATAAAGATAAAAATACCTCTTGGCGATTCAACCAATACGGAGAGCATTACGGAATCAGAAATTCGGGCGCGGCGAAAAATGATGTCGGTACTGCGGTACTATCAAAAAGTCGAAGGGAGGAAATGGAAGCTTGATCATGCGTCTCCGCTTATCGGCATAAGGGAAGGCCGCCGTGTTGTCGGGGAATATATGTTGACAGTGGAGGATCTCAGGGCCGGGCGGAAGTTTGATGATGCGATTGCAAGGGGCGTATTCTACCTGGACGGACACAGTCCGGATGACGACAAGCGCACGTATATTCTTGCCCTTGACCAGATGAAGGTGCCCCCGTACCAGATCCCATTGCGCTGTTTAATGGTGAAAAACGCCCGTAACCTGATGGTCGCGGGGCGGTGCATGTCAGCGGATCAATTGGCGTTGTCTTCTGCAAGGGTCATGACGACGTGTTCCATGATGGGACAGGCGGCAGGGATCGCAGCGGTCCTTGCGGTGAAAAAAGACTGCGCGATACGCGATCTGGACTACGCGGAAATAAGAAAGACGGTTTGTGGACTCGGCGCAAAACTCGACGTATGAGGACAACGGACATGTCTTGGAAAGGAAACCGGGATGAAACGAATATTGGTTCCACGACGCTTGTGAACACACTGGAAGCCGATCCCGAAGTTCCGCGTCGGCTTCGGCAATACAATCAAAAGCCGGAAGAATTGCTTTGAGGGTGAGAGGCGTAAGGTTGCGGCGATTTACACCGATACGTTCTTGATTTCCACCGAGAACACGCTTCCGCCGACCTTGAACGAATCACCTGTCTTCAATTCATATTTATTGTTGGGATCCATCCGAATCTCGTTGAGGCAGGTGCCATTGCTGCTTCCAAGATCGGTGATCTCAGCCTTGGGCGGGGCGATGTCAAGCCTGCAGTGGTGCCTGGAAACTTCCGGATCGATCTCCTTGGTGATATGGATGAAGCAGTCGCTTCCCCTGCCGATGTTTATTATCACGGGTTCATCGGCACTGAACTTCTTGCCGGCAAGGGCCCCGCTTACACATTTGAATACGAGCTTGTATTTGTGGATTTTAAGCATGGGCTTTATACCGCTGCCGAATGAGAGTTCTGTCTTGGATCCCTGCATTGCCTTGGCCAGCAGCTTGTCATCGCTCGCTGCCGGGGTGGAAATCACCTGCTCGGGCAATGTCTTAATGTCCAGCTTTGTTCCGCATTCCTTGCAGAATTTCGAATCGTCGGGTATCGTCGTCTTGCACTTGTCGCAGATCATGTGACCTCCATGGTGTCATAGGAAATGTAAGAACGTTGTCGGGAAAACAAAACCTTAAAGATTCCCTTTGATTTACAATATACATCAGGATCTCCTTAAATAAATCCAAATCAATTCTTTTCCATCCATTCATGGGCAGGCCAGCTTCACTTTTGGGCATTGCGGGATTATATTGAAGAAACAGTGGCATTTTGACAGGACACACTTCTCGATCTGCCATGGTCTGGAATATTATTACATAAGGCCCCCTTAAGAGTCCATAATATGAGGTGATATATGAAAAAACCCATGATGATTCTACTTGCCGCAGTTATGTTTTTCGCATTCCCGTTTTATCTTATAGCCCAGGACCAGCCTGCTGCTGCAAATACAGCAGCCCAGGCTCCGGCCCAGAAGAAATTCACACCCGCCCAGCTAGAACAGCTTGTCGCTCCGGTCGCCCTCTATCCCGACGGACTTCTGGCCCAGGTGCTGGCCGCGTCGACATATCCCGTGGACATCGTCGAAGCCGCCAGATGGATCAAGCACAATCCTGAACTCTCGCAGGACGACATCAAGACCGAAATGCAGAACAAGAAATGGGATGCCAGTGTCAAGGGGCTTGCCTTCTTCCCGCAGCTTCTCGCGAAATTAAATGACAATCTTGACTGGACCAAGGATCTCGGCGACGCCTTTCTGGCGCAGCAGAAGGATGTCATGGACACTATCCAGGCAATGAGGGCGAAGGCGAAAGATGCTGGAACTCTCAAGAGCGATTCCAACCAGACGGTTGACAACACACAGGACGGGGCAATCCAGATCCAGAGCGCCAATCCGGATACCGTGTATGTCCAGAACTATACCCCGTCGACTGCATATGGCTCTTCATGGAATTCAGGCGGCGTATGGGGCTATCCCGAGGTTGTCTGTGCGCCTGCCTGGCCATGGGGTTGTTACGGTGGCTGCTGGGCGGTAGGGTTCAACTGCTACTGGGGCAATCATGGATGGATCGGCTACAACAACAACTTCTACAATAACCATTTCATCAATCCCAGGGTGTATGATTCCCACAACCTTTATGATCCGAAAAATCCAAATGATCCGGCTAGGCAATGGAGACATGATTCGGCTAACGCAAGACCGCTGACCCAGAACACTGAGCAGCTCGCAAAGCAGCTTGAAAACGAGAGGAGAGCTCCTCAAAGCTTCAAGGGCGAGGACAGTGCCGCTTCAAGGCAGTTGAGACAGGCTCTGAATGAAACTCCCAAGGGTGGAGGGGAACTTGCAAGGACTGTAGCTGGAGACAGCCCGCAGAAGGCGGAACGTAATGCGGCCGGCATTGGCGGCAATTACCCTCTCGAGAACATGGACCATGCATTCAGCGGATCCAGGGAGGCAGGACTCGATCAGCTCTATAGTAACAGAGGATACGAAAGCCGTTCGCTTTCCAGCTCTGCCAGCAGCTATCATGGAAGCTATCATGGCGGAGGAGGGCATGGCGGCGGAAGAAGGTAGGGGCCGTGAACAGCCGAATGATGGACAATCGAACAGACGAAGTTTACAACAAGGAGAAAAGATAATATGATTAAACATTTTATAATTCTGATAGCTTTCTCACTTTTAGTTTCCGGATGCAGCAGCGTAATTATAAATCCGGACGAAGGACAGTCAGTGTTCACTTCTGCAGACGAGGCGACAGCTTCCCTGAAGGATGCAGTTAAAAAGAATGACACGCAACGGCTCATGGAGATATTCGGGCCGAACGGAAAGGATATTGTCTTTTCCGGCGACGAAAAGTTCGATCTTGAATCAAGGGGGTGGTTCACGAAAATTGCTGATGAGAAAACAGAACTCGTCGAGGATGATGAAGCCCTCCTCCTTAAACTCGGTAAAGACAAATGGCAGTTCCCCGTTCCACTCGTCCAGTGTGACGGAAAATGGTTTTTCCACACTGCCGCCGGACTTGATGAAATGCTCAACCGCAGGATTGGCAGGAATGAACTGAACGCGATCAACGTATGCAAGGCAATTGTCGCCGCCCAGGAGGAGCTCGCGCGCATCAGGGCCGCAGCTGGCGGCCAGAAGGAATATGCTTTGAGGTTCATCAGCGAAAAAGGCAAATACAACGGCCTCTATTGGGATGACGAGGACGCCAAGTGCAAAAGTCCTATCGGTGCCAGGATAGTCCTCGCCTCCCATGAAACTCCCCTGGATCAGCCGAAGCCCTATCACGGATATAATTATGTGATACTCACTTCACAAGGGGCTGACGCTCCCGGCGGCGCAAAGTCATATCTTGTAAACGGGAAGATGTGCGGTGGATTCGCCATTGCCGCATATCCTGCATCGTATGGAACATCAGGAATCAAGACTCTCATGGTGTCAAAAAATGGAGTTGTATTTGAAAAGGATCTTGGAAATGACACCGCCAAAATCGGACAGGGCATGATCCAGTTCAATCCGGACGACACCTGGACGCCCGTGAGGGATTGAAGCAGGTACGTGCTTTAGCATGTACCATCTTTAATTTTTAGAATGGGACAGCCTTCCTCCTTCGCAAAGAAGCTACGGCGGACACAGAAAGGCCGTTCTTACTTGAAGAGCCCGCAATAAATTGCGCTACTACGAGCTAATAATCCAAATCAGTGATGGAATATCTTTGTTTTCATATTATCTTTAATAAAATTTGCGCCTAACTGGCAAGCTGTAAAATGAAAACAAGCTTTATCTCCAGGCATGGCGTCAATAAATAGATTAACCAGGCAAATTTTATTATGGGAAACGATACTTTTTATATTACGACACCGATCTATTATGTGAACGACAAGCCGCATATCGGCCATTCGTACACCACCATCCTGGCCGACGTCCTGGCGCGCTACCGTAGGCTCCTCGGAGAACCTACTTTCTTGCTGACAGGTACTGATGAGCATGGACAGAAGGTCCAGAAGGCCGCAGTCGCCAACAAGATGACCCCGCTCGAACAATGCGACACCACTGTGGTCAGGTTCAAGGAACTCTGGAAAAAACTCGAAATCACGCACGATGACTTCATCAGGACCACCGAGGATCGCCATAAGACTGTCGTCCGGAAAATCCTACAGGACCTGTATGACAGGGGCGAGATTTATAAGGCACAGTATACTGGACGCTACTGCACGCCATGCGAGCGCTTCTTCCAGGAGAAGGATCTTGTCGACGGCGGGCTCTGTCCGGAATGCAAGCGTTCTACCGATGAGATTATCGAGTCAAACTATTTCTTCAGGATGGGGAAATACCAGCAATGGCTGATCGACTACATCAACTCACATCCGGAATTCATACAGCCTGATTTCAGACGCAACGAAACCCTGGGCTTCCTCAGGAAACCTCTCGAGGATCTCTGCATCTCACGACCTAAATCACGTCTCGAATGGGGGATCGAACTCCCCTTCGACAACAATTATGTCTGCTATGTCTGGTTTGACGCACTCATAAATTACATTACCGGCGTCGGTTACGGACAGGATGATGCGAAGTTCGCAAAATGGTGGCCTGCATCATACCATCTCATCGGAAAAGATATTCTCACTACCCACACCGTATACTGGCCGACAATGCTCAAAGCCATGGGAGTTGAACAACCGAAGACTGTTTTTGCGCATGGCTGGTGGCTCATTGGCGCCGACAAGATGAGCAAGTCGCTTGGCAATGTCGTCAATCCTATGGGAATGGCTGAAAAATACGGTGTAGACGCATTCAGATATTTCCTGATGTCGGAAATGTCGCTCGGAAACGACGCCTCGTTCACCGAGGAGATTTTCGTCACCCGCTACAACAGCAATCTGGCGAACGACCTTGGAAACCTGCTCAGCCGTGTCGTCAAGATGATCGGCAAGGAGGCGGGAGGAGTTATTCCTGCTCCAGGAATCGAGCTGGAATACGACAAGGAACTCCGCGAAACAGTTCTTGATGCTGTCGCTGAAATGGAAGCTGCCATCCTGGGAATGAAGATTGACCGCGGACTCGAACAGGTCATGAACGCCATCCGTGCGGCAAACCGCTACATGGAGAAGACTGCTCCATGGAAACTCGCGAAGGAACAGAACAAGGACAGGCTGAACATGGTTCTTTATACCGCGGCGGAATCTCTGAGGATCATCTCCGGGATTCTTTATCCTGTCATGCCCGCTAAAATGTGCGAAATCCGCAAATCCATCGGTATCACAGACAACAAGATTGACATAAACACCCTGAAAATGTGGGGCAAGCTCCAGCCTGGACTTAAGGTTGTGGATATCGGTTCGCTCTTCCCGAGAGTAGATGTCAAATCTGAAGCTGAAAAAACTGCGAAATCCACAGAGACTGTTGCAGTTGCTGCCGAAGATGTGATAACGATAGAAGATTTCGGCAAGATAAAATTGCGGACAGCAAAGGTACTTGAAGCCGAAAAAGTCGAAGGTGCCGACAAGCTTCTGAAACTGCAGATAGATGTCGCTGGAGAAAAGCGCCAACTCATCGCCGGCATTGCACAATTCTACAAGCCCGAAGAAGTTGTCGGACGTACGATTGTAATTGTCGCCAACCTCAAACCTGCTAAGATCCGCGGAATCGAATCCCGTGGAATGTTGCTTGCCGCAAAAGACGGAAAGACCCTGAAGCTCATTACCGTCGACGGCGGCGACTTCCCGACCGGTTGCTCAGTAGGCTGAGAAGTAGGTACGGGCTTTAGCCTGTACCAGTATTGAGAAAAGAATGGTACAAGCTAAAGCATGTGCCTACTTTTACATTTGAAAAATACGGCTTGAATTGTATCTTACGATTCCTTTTTTATTTTTAAAATAAACGCATGGATAATTAAAGCACACAGGCAAGATGCCTGTGCTACATTGCTTCAAACAATGGGAATAAAATGAACAAGATACTTTTTCTGGATTTGATAAAGATGCATGAGCCCATCAAGAAGGAACTTCATGATGCGGTTATAAGAGTAATTGACAGCGGCCACTATATCGGCGGCGAGGAACTCAAGTCGTTCGAGAAGGAAATGGCCGCCTGGCTCGGTGTCCAGAACCTCTGCGGCTGCGCATGCGGGACAAGTGCGATATTCGCAGTCCTAAAGAGCATGGGAATAAAGGATGGTGACGAAGTTATCACCACCGTTCATACAGCAATCGCCACTGCTGAAGCCATTACTCTGACAGGTGCGCAGGTTGTGTTCTGCGATGTCACTGCCGACGGATTCAACCTTGACCTCGACCAGGTTGAGAAGAAGATAAACTCGAAGACCAAGGCGATAATCGTTGTCCACCTTTATGGTCAGCCTGTCGACATGGACAGGGCCCTCGCAATTGCCAAGAAGCACAATCTTAAACTTATTGAGGACTGTGCGCAGGCGCAGGGTGCCAAGTATAAAGGAAAGAAAGTCGGGACGATGGGAGATGCCGGAACGTTCAGCTTCTTCCCGTCGAAGAATCTCGGAGGATTCGGGGACGGTGGCGCAATCACGATGAAGGATGCTGCACAGTTCCGCTATGCAAAGATGTTTTCGAACCATGGACGCGAAAGCAAATACGATCACGAGTTCGAGGGCATCAACAGCCGTCTCGACGCCATGCAGGCAGCGCTTCTCCGCGTATGCCTGAGGAAGCTTGACGAGTGGAATACCGGACGCAGGCAGGTTGCCGCCTGGTATGATGCGGGCCTCAAGGGAATCGCGCAGGTAAAGACTCCGAAAGTACTAGCCGACACAGAACCTGTATATCATCTCTATGTCACCGTAGTTCCTGACCGCGAAGCTCTTGCAAAACATCTCAAGGAGAAGGGGGTTGAGACTGGAGTACATTATCCTTATTCGTTGAACGAATTGCCTGCATTCGCAAGGTTGAAGCAGGGCAAGGGGCATTTCCCGAAGGCCGAATACGCCTGCGGACATGTGCTGTCGCTGCCGGTTTCTCCTTCTCTCACGAAGGCTGAAATCGACTATGTCTGCGGGGAAGTCCGGAACTTCTACAAGTAATATAAATCCGTAAGGCCTGTCAAGGTTTTATGGATTTATATAAGTGGAAAATTCTCAAATTTTCTCTTGTTAAAACTGCAATTAATTATACATTACTTCTTCGCCGTTTTTATCCAGGTGGATGAATACAATGATGAACCTGAAAACATGGAGTCTTAATAGTTTAACATGAGCGATATAACGATAAGAGATTATCCGATAAATATTGAAGATATCATGCATACTGCGTACCTGCAGTATTCCTTGAGCGTAAACGTCGGGCGAGCCATACCGGACGTGCGCGACGGCCTCAAGCCCGCCAACCGGCGAATCCTCTACGCAATGCACAAGCTGGGTCTCACAAAAGGCCATGCCTATACCAAGTGCGCGAAGGTTGTCGGTGAAGTCATCGGTAACTACCATCCGCACGGCGACGTTTCGGTCTATGAAACCCTCGTCCGCATGGCACAGGATTTCTCGATGCGTGAAACGCTCATTGACGGCCAGGGTAACTTCGGTAGCATCGACGGTGATCCGCCAGCTGCGTACAGGTATACCGAGTGCCGCCTCGAGCGTCTTGCCGAAGAGCTCCTTGTAGACATCGAGAAGAATACTGTCAACATGTCGCCGACATTTGATGAATCGACCATGGAGCCTGAAGTGCTTCCCGCAGCCTATCCGAACCTCCTCGTGAACGGTTCGACAGGCATCGGCGTGGGAATGGCGACGAACATGCCTCCGCACAACCTCGGGGAAATCATTGATGCGACAGTTCATCTTCTCGACAATCCGTCATGCCGTGTTGCGGATCTCCTGCAGTTTGTCAAGGGGCCTGACTTTCCTACCGGCGCAACAATCTGCGGAGTTGCTGAAATTAAAAGATACTATGAGACGGGCAGGGGGAGCATAAAGATCCGCGCAAAGGCCGAGATCTTTGACAAGGACGGCAAGGAGCAGATCATTGTAACTGAAATACCATATGCCGTCAACAAGGAGAACCTTGTTTTAAAAATCGCCGAACTTGTGAACGACAAGAAGATCACCGGGATATCCGGGCTCCGTGATGAGACAAGCCGGCGTTCCGGGATAAGGATCGTTGTCGACATCAAGCGCGGTGCGATGGCGACCATCGTGATGAACCAGCTATACGCCCACACGCAGCTTGAGACCACTTTCGGATCAATATCCCTGGTTGTCGACAACAAGCGTCCAAGGATACTTGATCTCCGGCAGCTCCTGCAGGCCTACATCGACCACCGCCTGGATGTCGTTACCAGGAGGACGAGGTTCGAACTCGACAAGGCCGAGGCAAGGGCTCACATCCTGGAAGGACTCCTCATTGCAGTCAAGAACATCGATGAAGTTGTAAAGATAATCCGCGCATCGCGCACAAAAGAGATCGCCGGACAGACTTTGATAAAGAGGTTCAACCTGAGCCAGAAGCAGACCGACGCAATACTTGAGATGCGCCTGCACCAGCTGACAGGACTTGCGATCGAGGATCTTGAATTGGAATACAACGAGCTCCTGAAGCTCATCGCATACCTCAAATCCCTTCTTGCGAGCAGGGAAATGAGGCTCAAGGTCATCAAGGACGAACTTCTCAAGATCAGGGAGAAGTATTCCAGCCCGAGAAAGACCGACATAGCTCCGGACGAGCGCGACCTCAACATCGAAGACCTCATAGCGCGCCATTCATGCGTCATCACAGTATCCAATACCGGATACATAAAGCGCGTTCCCGCCACCACCTTTGATTCACAGCACCGCGGTGGAAAAGGCGTCAAGGGGATGGAGACCAGGGAAGAGGATTTCGTCGAACACCTATTCAACGCCCACAGCCATGACATCATATTCTTCTTCACCGACAAGGGGCAGATGCACTGGCTCAATGTCTATGAGATTCCAGAAGGTACCAGATTAGGGAAGGGGAAGGCGATCGTGAACATGATCAGGATCGAGCCGGGCGAACTTATCCGTGCGATGCTGACTGTGCCGAAAGATGATGTCGAACGCGACGACCTCTACATAATAATGGCGACGAAGTGCGGTCTCGTGAAAAAGACCAGGCTTTCAGAATACAAGAACCTCAGGAAGGCCGGTATCAGGGCGATATCCCTCCAGGAAGACGATGATCTGATCAGCGCGATTGTCACAGATGGAAAGAAGGAGATTATTCTTTCAACCTCGCTTGGGATGGCATGCAGATTCACTGAAGACCAGATCAGGATAGTCGGCCGCATGGCGAAGGGGGTCACAGGAATGAGGTTCAAGCTCAAGAAGGACTTTGTAATCGGCATGGAGGCCGTCGAGCCGCTCGAGGAAATAGAGAATGACGAGGAGGCTCTTGCCAAGGGCGGTCCTGAAATCCTTGTAGTATCCGACGGCGGACTTGGCAAGCGCAGCCTGGTAAGCCAGTACCGTAAGACAAAGAGGGGCGCAAAAGGCGTTCTCAACATCAAGCTCCGCGAAAAGGAAAAAGTTGTTGCCGCAGTGAGAGTGAAACAGAACGACGAACTCCTGATAGTGACCGTAAAAGGTCAGACCACCAGGATTCCTTCCAATGAAATCCGTACTGTAGGCAGGGCTTCAAAAGGTGTCAGGATCATGGATCTCGCCGAGAACGACCTGATCAGCGGCGTCGTAAAGCTCATGGAGCTCAAGGAAGGGGATAATCCCGATGGAGCCATCTCAGACGAGCCTGCCGCCCAGCCAGAAGTGATTGGCGCCGAACCTGCTCCTGAGAAGACCGAATAGTTTTCCTTGAACAAGCCTTTTCTTTGTTTGTAGTTAACGCAATATTGCGTGTCTCTATAATTTAGGACAGCCGATATCGCCTTGACTACAAACAAAAGAACAACTGTAATATTCCCTTAAGGATTGACGCCATGAAATTCCGCTTCAAAAAACGTTCAATACCCTGTACCGGCAGGACACATGTCATCGGTATTGTAAACGTAACCCCGGATTCCTTCAGCGATGGCGAAGAATATTATTCCAAGGACAAGGCAGTGGCGCATGCCGTCGAAATGATCGCGGCAGGCGCATCCATAATTGATATTGGCGGGGAATCAACGCGCCCCGGCTCCGGACCGGTGGATGCCGTCGAGGAATTAAGAAGAGTACTTCCTGTCGTACGTGAACTTCGCAGGAAGGCGCCTGATGCAGTCATCAGTGTCGATACCATGAAAAGCGAAGTGGCGGAAGAGGTGCTGAAGGCCGGTGCCGATATCATAAACGATGTGAGCGCCCTGCGGAACTCGCGAAACATGGCTGAAGTCATAGCCGCATATGGCGCCGGTGTTTTCCTGATGCACATGCGTGGAACTCCCAAGACGATGCAGTCCCATCTCCATTACAGGAATCTCATCGGTGAAATAAATTCATTCCTCACCGATTCCATCAGGAGGGCCGTAGACGCGGGGATCAGCAGCGAGAACATTGCCGTCGACCCCGGAATAGGCTTCGGGAAGAACAGGGAGCAGAACTTGCAGATCCTTTCCCATATAGAAAAGTTCAGGGAGAACGGCAGGCCGATCATGGTCGGACCGTCAAGAAAAGGATTCATCGGACAGATCCTGGGCGGAATCCCCCCCGAGGAAAGATCGTGGGGCACGGCCGGAGCCGTCGCCTATCTTGCAATGAAAAAAATCGACTTTGTAAGGGTCCACGATGCAAAGGAGATGCTCCAGATGCTCAACGTTCTTTCCGAAATACAAAAATAAGCATGCTTTGCTTGAATGCATTTCCAAAACGGCATTGTTGAGGTAGATTAACCGCTGAAACAGAGGTCGGCGATGACAGAATTTTCTCCCTATTTCAATAGCATATGGATTTACTTCAGCTTCATGCTGGAAGTGCTGATCCTTGCATTGATCATCTATTACGGCCTTTACTTCCTGCGCGGGACAAGGGCGGCAAACGTCCTTGCAGGAATAATCATCGCGCTCCTGCTTCTCACACTGGCAACTGACTTCCTTAAATTCGAGGTCATAACAGAACTTCTCAACGGAATGTGGGTCATCTTCCCGCTCGCCATCATCGTCATATTCCAGCCGGAGATAAGAAGGGCCTTCGCCCAGCTCGGCAGCACCAGGCCTTTCACGAAAAGGCTGAAGCAGGAGGAGACGATCAATGAGGTCATGCAGGCAGTTGAATTCCTTTCCATGCATAAGAGGGGGGCTCTGATCGTATTCCAGAGACAGATAGGCATGCGGGCGCTCATAAGCAGCGGCATCAGGATAAACGCCAGAGTGACTCACCAGCTGATAGAGACAATATTCCATCCCAATACGCCGTTGCATGATGGTGCGATAGCCATTGAGGACAATGAGATCATTGCAGCCCATATAATCTTTCCGCTTACCCAGAGCGTTTCTCTTTCAGATTCCCTTGGGACAAGGCACCGCGCGGCTATCGGCGTCACGGAGGAGACTGATTCAGTGGCCGTTGTTATTTCCGAGGAGACCGGGAGCATCAGCATCGCATGCAGGGGGAATATTATCAGGAATATTTCAACGGAGAAGCTGTCACGCTTCCTTCGTTCGCTGCTCATTCCTACGCAGAACGATACCCTGAGGGATATCTTCGAGGACATGGCTGAAAACGATGAGATGTCAGGATTCTCAGGAGGACAGAAGGATGGGTGATGGACTGAAAACCGGCAGAGCCGCATGGATTCCCGGAATAATAAGGCATGACTACCTGCGCAAGCTGATTGCCTTGTGCTTCGCCCTTCTCGTCTGGTGGAAGGTCTCGATGCAGATAGGCATAGAGGAGGTCATCAGGAATGTCCCCGTAAACATAATAACCGATGAAAAGACGGCGAACCTTGATGAGAATATAAAATATGTCGACGTGACCGTCAGGGGCAGATCCCAGAAAAGGCTGAACCTGCTTTCGCCGAATGATTTCAAGGTTGACCTCCATGTAGGCGACAACGCCTATATGCCTGGGAAACCGCTGACATACAATATCCTTAAGGCGGCTTCCATCTCCAAGCCTTTCGGAATCAGTATTGCAAGGTTCAACCCGGATGTCCTCGTGCTTAGATTTGACAGGAAAGTCACAAAGGACATGACGGTGAACGCCAGATTCACAGGCATGACTTCAGAGGACTATGCGTGCGGAGAAGTCAAGCTGACACCTGAAAAGATAAGGGTCTCCGGACCTGAAAGCATATTGAATTCATTTGCGAGGGTCCATACCGAGCCGATATTCCTTGATCAGAAAACCGTAGAGGATTTTGAATATATCGCCAAAATAGCCGACCTTGGGAGCAAAGTAGTTTTTTCCCCCCAGAAGGTCACCGCGCATGTTGAGATATACAGGAAAATAGACACGAGAATCTTTTCAGGTCTTCCCGTAAGCATCCTGAATGTTCCCGCGTCCGGCAGGCTCGTGAAGAAGATAACTCCTGCGAACGTGGATGTCACGGCCGGAGGTGTCAAGAGTTCCCTTGAAGTAATGAACGGGAGTGAGATTTCCACTTTTGTAGATGCCACTGCCTCCAAGGAACCCGGAGTATACAAGCTCAAAGTGCAGTGTTATGTAAATCTTCCTGAAATAAAGATCAGCAGCATTTCCCCGTCGGAAGTCGAAATCGAGATATCCAATGAGAAGTAGGGCTGATTCCTTATGAAATATCCGGAAGTCATCCGCGTCTGCGCAGCGGTACTGAGGAATGGGGACAAGGTGCTCATGTGTTCGCGTCCTCCAGGACGTCATCTTGCGGGCTTCTGGGAATTCCCCGGAGGAAAAGTCCATCCGGGCGAAACCGACGGCGAATGCCTGCGCAGGGAGATCCGCGAGGAGCTTTCAATCGATATCATAGTCCTTGACCTGGTTGCCAGCGTGTCCCACTCATATCCTGAGAAAAATGTAGAGATATTGTTCTACAGGTCTTTCCTTGAAGATGCCTCACAGAGGATAACCGCTACTGAAAACCAGGAGCACCTATGGGTGGATGTGCGGAGCATTCTTGAAATGAATATAGTTCCTGCGGATTACGATTTTGCCGGCGGGCTGGCTTCTGGAGCGGGCTGAGCGGCTATTTTATCCTGTCTGCGAATTCCGCAAAGTCCTTTGGGAACGGAGCTTCGAAATCCATTGCTTTCCCTGTCACGGGATGTGAAACGGAAATCTTCCAGGCATGGAGCATCTGCCTTGGTGCTTCGATTTTCTGTTTCCCCCCATAGACTTCATCTCCTATGACAGGAAGCTTTTTGTGTGCAAGGTGAACCCTTATCTGATGTGTGCGCCCGGTTTCAATTTCAACATCGAGCAATGAGACGGGGATGCCATCGATCTCGCCTGACCTGATCAGCTTGTATCTGCTTATGGCGATCTTGCCGCCTTTTTCTATCACCGAGAATTTCTTCCTGTCAAAGCGATGTCGCCCAATCTGGGTCATGATCTCCTCTTCAGGCTCCTCGGGTATCCCATACACGATCGCGGCATAATGCTTTTTAACTTTCCTGTACTGGAAGGCCGTTGAAAGGGCATACATGGATATCGGGTTTTTCGCAACGAGCAAACAGCCGGAGGTGTCCTTGTCTAGACGGTGCACGATCCCGGGTCTTGAGTGGTCCTGGAGCTTCTCCGCGAAATCCGCATCCCGTCCTAGAAGGGCGTTGACAATCGTCCCTTCGTGGTTTCCTGCGGCAGGATGGACGACGATTCCAGGCGCCTTGTTGATGACGATCATGTCGTTGTCTTCGTAGATCACATTGAGCGGAATGTCCTGCGCCGAGAGGGCAGTCTCCTTCTGCACCGGGATATCAATGGTTATCGTGTTGCCCGTCTCGACGGGATATTTCGACTGGAGGCAGGTTTTACCATTGCATGTAACCCTTCCTTCCTTCAGGAGCTTTTGAAGATAAGTTCTGGAATACTCCTTGAAGGAATCGGCCAGTAATCGGTCTATCCTGCATCCGTGGTATTTTTCGTCGACAATGATTTCAAGCATTTTTATGTTTCCGTCCAAGATTGTTTTTCAAAGTATATGTTAAAAGAAGTATTCCCACAGCGGCAACCATAAGCCCGATGGATTGGGATATGGTAAATTTATCCAGGACGAACCTGAGATTGTCCCCCCGCATGGATTCGATCGTAAATCTGCCCAGACCGTAGCATACCAGGTAGACAGCTGCGGTCTGTCCGGGTTTTAATTTCCTCAGCATATGGCAGAGCACTGCGGCAAGTATTAGATTGAAGACGGACTCATAGATCTGCACCGGATGAAGGTGCTGGCTGATACATGCTTCCGGATGCAGGGGATCACTTGGAAAAGCCACTGCGGGGGGTGAGCCAGCCGGAAACTGCACGGACCACGGCAGTTCTGAAGGCTTGCCGTAGCAGCAACCGTTCATGAAACAGCCGATCCTCCCGAAAAAATGTCCGATCGCGAGTGAAGGCCCGAACACGTCCAGTATCTTGAGGATGTTGAGTCTTTTCTTCCAGCAGTAAAAGATAAGCATGGCGATTGCACAGAGGAATCCCCCGAAGAAAACAAGTCCGCCCTGGTCGATTCTTATGATGTTGAATGGATTGTCCTTGTAAAGGTTCCAGAACTGCACGACATAGAATATCCTTGCTCCAACTATTCCGGAAATCATGCAGACCATGGCAACGTCTGTTACCTGCTCGGCATCAATATCGGCGGTTTTCCGGTTGAGCATGAGCAGGGAAACGGCAGCGAGAAAACCCAGCGCCGCCATTATGCCGTACCAGTAAATGGTTACCGGACCGAGATGAATAGCTATTGAATGCATTATTTAAATCTCAAATTACATGTTTTATTTGATTTACAGGATTGATACTATACCTTGTCAGACTTCATTTTATAACCGTAACGGATGTATTTATGACAGAATTCCTCATTCAGTATATAGAGCTGGCCGCCAGGCACGCCCACATATGGGGCTTTGTGATGATTTTCGTTCTTATGGCGATTGAAAGTTCGGTCTTTCCGCTGCCAAGCGAAGTCGTCATGATTCCAGCAGGCTTTCTTGCATATAGGAACGGTTTGACATTTGGCGATCCGCTCATTGACTGCTCAATAGCAGTGATTTGCGGGGCGTTAGGCTCACTTGCCGGCGCATACTTCAATTATTTCATGGCGTTATGGCTTGGACGCCCATTCCTTTATAAGTTTGGCAGGTATTTTTTTCTTCCACCAAAAAATCTTGAGCGCTGCGAGCAGGTCTTCAGGGAATACGGCGAAGTCACCACCTTTGTCTGCCGCCTGATTCCAGCTATAAGGCATCTTATATCGCTGCCTGCGGGACTTTCCCGCATGAGCCATTTCAGGTTTTCGTTTTTTACAGTCCTCGGTGCGGGTATCTGGTGCGCCATCCTTCTTGCAATCGGTTACTATCTAGGTTCACTTTCAGCTGATATGACATACCGTGATCTGGTCCACAGGGGAATCAGGATTCTCCATGAAAACTATATCTGGCTCTTCCTCGGCATCGCAATCATTATCGGAACTTATGCGATGATCCATCACATGGTGATGAAATCATCCAGGAACAGGAATATGCCGGAACAAGCCTGAATGTATTGGAAATAACACGGTTCATATGTTATAATTTCAGCAGCTAAAAAAAATACCCCGTGGTGTAATGGTAGCACAAGTGCCTTTGGCGCATTTAGTCAAGGTTCAAATCCTTGCGGGGTAGCCAATAAGTATCCAAGCCGAACCGGTGAAACGGAGTATCGGCGAACCGGCGATAATTCAAATCTTTCTGCGATTGTCCGATGTTATTTCATTCAGCTTTTCCTGAAGTGTCGGAATCCTTCTTTTCATCATCATTGTTGATGATCTGGTCGCTGTATTCGGGATAAAGCTTCTGCAGGCACTCAGGGCAGATTCCGTGGGAAAGACTCTGCTTTGTCTTTTCTGAAAGATAGATCTCTATCGACTGCCACGATTTCATTGTACGCGGATCCTCCTGTGGCTTTCTGATTTTCTTGCAATTTGCGCAGATCGGAAGAATCGAGCTGATGGAGCTGATGGTGTTTATTGCCCTGCGCAGGTGGTACATGTGTGAAATAAGGGCGCCGTAGAGTACGATTGTAACCATGGCGGTGACACCCCCAACCAACAGGTGTTCGGAATCGAAAAACGGGATTTCGGGATGCAGGAACTTGTCGACGAACGCATTCAAGCTCCCCATGAAAAGTACAATCAGGACATATAATATAATTGTGAAGGACTTGCTCCTGCTTACCTTCTCCATGTTTTTCTGCAGTACCAGATTCATTGGCGTGCTCCTCCATAGTTTTCGCTTTGCGGCCGTATGCCTGCAAAACATCAATCAGTATGTGCCTTCCCCTGCATGATCATCATCTTCCCTGCGACAATCTCAAGATACCTTCCTGCATTCCTCATCGAGTCTTCAGCGTTTTCCGCTTCTTTGCATATTGGCCAGATTGAATTGATCCCCATCTTCCCCAGCACAGCAGTATTCTTGCCAACGCATCCGCAGATGGCCAGGCAGGGTACTCTATGCTTCTTTGCGAGTTTCGCAACCCCGGCAGGGGCCTTGCCATAAGCGGTCTGACTGTCAAGTTTCCCTTCTCCGGTTATGACAAAATCCGCATCCTTTATCTTCTCCTCAAGGGATATAAGGTCGAAGACGACATCAATCCCCTTCTTGAGGTTGGCTCCGAACAAGCCGTAGAATCCGGCGCTGATGCCTCCCGCTGCTCCTCCACCTTTAATCTTTCTTATATCCTTGTTGGTATATTTGCGAACCTTGTCCGCAAATATCGCAAGCCCGCGTTCAAGTTCCCTGACCTGTGACGGGGTAGCTCCTTTCTGGAGTGCATAGACAGCGGCCGAGCCTTTTGATCCTAAAAGAGGATTTTCCACGTCGCATATAATTTCAATTCCGTTGTTTTTTTTGACAAGCTTGCTGGCGTTGCTCATATCAATTCTGCATATCCTGTACATATCCCGGCCACATGGAATCGGAATCACGTGTCCAAGCTTGTCAAAAAAAACGACGCCAAGCGCAGCCGCCGCACCCGCCCCCCCGTCGCATGTCGCGCTTCCTCCGATTCCCAGGATGATTCTATCAGGATTCAACTTCAATGCTTTTGAAATGAGTTGTCCTGTCCCATATGTAGTTGCCTCCATCGGATTGCGCTTTTCCCCGGGGAGCAGGGCGAGACCCGATGCCAGGGCCATCTCTATGAATGCTGTCTTCTCTTTTGGGAGCCAGCAGAATTCGGAATCAATCTTATCTTTGCGCGGACCGACAACCTTGCACTTGATTGTCTTCACGGAAGGCAATGATTTTACGACGTCTAAAAGACCATCACCGCCGTCGGACACCGGACATGAAATTATTTCAGCGTCTGGAAGAACCTTCCGGATCCCCTTTGAGATCGCCTTGGCT
Organism: Victivallales bacterium; assembly: GCA_049297395.1. Lineage (GTDB taxonomy): Bacteria > Verrucomicrobiota > Lentisphaeria > Victivallales > GWF2-50-93 > GWF2-50-93. The sequence continues at coordinate 20,624 of JBAQUG010000012.1, forward strand.
GCCTCGATACATGACAGGCTTCCTTTGAAGGCATTTACAGCAATCACTATTTTCATGCGGACACCAGTAAGAAAAATTACAGAGGTACAGAGGCACAGAGTTGAAACAGGGAATTATTTCAATCATCCAGAAATCCGACCATCAATCTAGTCTTCACGGCTTCGGATAGCCTTCCAATGCGGCAAGGGATTTCCTTATATCCTCTGTGGGCATATGGTAGTTGGTCAGCTTTCCAGCGAAATACTTCTCATAGCCTGCAAGATCCATGAGACCGTGCCCGGACCAGCAGAAAAGTATGCTCTTCTTCTTGCCTTCTTCATCGGCATTCTTCGCTTCCTGCGCAACGGCAGCGATGGCATGCGCTGTCTCAGGCGCAGGAATGAAGCCTTCGGACCTTGCCCACATTACGCCATGCTTGTAGCAGTCGAGCTGGTTTACAGATGTGGCCTCCATGAGCTTGTCTTCGAGAACCTGGCTGACCAGCGGCGCAAGACCATGGTATCGGAGTCCGCCGGCATGCATGGGAGGTGGCATGAACCCGTGCCCGAGAGTATGCATCGGCATTAGCGGAGTCTTCTTGGACATGTCCCCGAAGTCGTACAGGAACTGTCCTTTTGTCATGGATGGGCAGGCCGTCGGTTCGACACCGATGATCCTGACGTTTTTCCCGTGAATCTTGTCGCAGACGTACGGGAAGGCTATTCCGGCAAAATTGGATCCGCCGCCTACGCAGCCGATGACGATGTCAGGATATTCACCGGCTATCTTCATCTGTTTCTGCGCCTCCAGGCCAATTACGGTCTGGTGCAGACAGACGAAGTTAAGGACGCTGCCAAGCGAGTATTTTGTGTTCTTGGAACTTATAGCATCCTCAATCGCCTCGCTGATCGCAATGCCGAGGCTTCCTGGAGTATCGGGGAACTGCTTGAGGATCGTTCTTCCTACTTCGGTATCCGTACTCGGGCTGGGAACGCATTGCGCGCCCCATGTCTCCATCATGATTTTCCGGAAAGGCTTCTGTTCGAAGCTTATTCTCACCATGTAGACCTTAAGTTCGAGTCCGAACATCTGTGCCGCCATGCTGAGCGCGCTCCCCCACTGCCCGGCGCCGGTCTCGGTGGTAAGCCTCTCTACGCCGGCAATCTTATTGTAGTATGCCTGCGGGATTGCAGAGTTTGGCTTGTGGCTTCCTGCTGGGGAAACACCTTCGTTCTTGTAGTAAATCTTGCTCTTCGTGCCCAGTGCTTTTTCGAAGTTGACGGCCCTGTAAAGGGGGGAGGGGCGCCAGAGGGCAAGCTTCTCCATCACCGGCTCGGGAATCTTGATCCAGCGTTCACGGCTGACTTCCTGTTCAATCAGGTTCATCGGGAAGATAGGTTCGAGATCCTTCGCCTGGATTGGTTCCAAGGTCCCTGGGTGCAGGGGCGGTCTCATCGGGTTGGGAAGATCCGCCTGGATATTGTACCACTCGCGTGGAATTTCACTTTCATCAAGGACTATCTTGATTTTGTCGGACATGCTTATCAACTCCTTTTATATTTTTATTTTCCAGTCCTGGAAAATAAAAATTGATATTATTTGACAGCCGGCTTAGCGACCACCTTCTTGAGGTTGGAAGGATCGGCGAAGAACTCGGCGGTGTCGATGTTTTTCATTATGAACGACTGGAGCTCTTCCGTCGGGGCCGTGAAGATATCCTTGTCATCGTTCTCACCAAGCTTCTCGTGTTTAACAGCCTTGGGATCCTGCCGTATGATCTCCTTGAGCTTGTCCGGATTCAGGCAGCACATCTGGAGTGTCGGCTCAATCTGCTTCACAAGCATGAAGCTGTGGGCTGGAACCAGGTGCGACGCATAGAAACCATTGATGGCTTCCTGTTCCACAGGATAGAAGTCGAGGAACATCTTGTCCTTTAGCTTCAGAAGATGGACTACGAACTCCCCTGTTTTACCGTCTTCAGTATAGACAAGCTTGTATTCCCTGTCCCCGGCCTGCGAGAAGGTCCACCTGCTATCATCATTGTTCTCATCCTGCCAGCTGCCGACCAGTGCTTTTTCAAAGACAAGATCCTTTTCAGTGTACAGGGGGTGAAGCGACGGAATGCATCCGGCTATGATTGAAAGCACGGCTATGATCAAGGAGATTTTTTTAACATTCATGTTTTCCCTTTCTATCTTGTTCATTGTTATAAATCCTTCCGCGTCTGCGTAAAGATTTATTTCTCAACCTTGTTCAATTCTTTTTCCCTGTCTTTCGTCAGATCCAGCTGCCTGAAGGATTCATCATCCGGCAGTATCATAGTGAATCCATGGGTTTCATCGACCTGCATTACCGCCTCGGCAATCTCAAAATCAAGAATATGTCCGCCTGATTTCCTGTCGGAACTTATGAAATGCAGGTGGAACCCCGAGACGTTCAGGCCTTTCGCGAAGGATGGAGAGAAGAATCCGACTGCCGTACCCTCAATGTCCTCATAGTTGAATACGGGCTGTGTCTTCACGATTTCAATGAGCATCGGATATGGCTTTGACTGCTTCGGGACGCTGCGCGCCTTGAGCATCTTGAATTTACCGGTGATTTTAATGGCATAGAAATAGTTCCGGGAACCGAGCATGGATGAGGAGAGCTGGTTCAACCTGGATCCGGGCTGGAGCTCGACGGATCTTTCATCCTCAAAAAAAGCCACCGCACAGAAAGGAGTCGTCTCTGAATCATCGGCCTGGACGATTTTCCCGTCGGACTTAATCTTGTAGCAGTCCCCGTCGAGGACAATCATTTCGCCGTCAAGCTGGTCGAATGTGCCGATACCGGTGTCGCCATGCCGTCTGACGGTGCGGATGTCAACGGAACCGTCATAGCAGCTGTTGAGAAGCGCGTCAATCGTGGAAACCTGGTAGATTGCCTCTTTCTTGTCTTTACTCCAGTGCGCGCATCCACTGGAAGAATAAAGTAGAATTCCTAGCAGAATAACTTTTATGAGTTGCTTCATCGTTTCACGCGGTATGTTTGTAATTTGTAATGATGATCTCGGAAACACAGCCTCTTTTGCTGGCTTTTGAGTTTATGAATCTCGGAACCGGAACCCTGTGGATATTGAATCCCGAATAGAGGTTGTCGAAGAAATCATCGTCGGGATCGGCGTTTTTCGGGTCTGAGTTGCTGAGCATCATCCTGATGTCCCTGTCATGGAGCCTGCTGAAGACATTCGAAAGCTTTATCTGCTCGCTGTCGCCGAATCTCGCGGCGCTGTATGCCGTGAAGGATGACTTGCTGATCGGCCGGTAGGGCGGATCGAAATAGACGAACGAGTCATGCTTTATATGGTTCTCAAGTATGTCGAAGGAGGATTTCCTTATCTCAGCCATCATAAGGTAATTCGAGACCTTGACGAGATTTTCGGGATCGCATATCTTCGGGTTGTTGTAATCGCCTGCTGCGGTGTTGAAATCACCGTAGGAGTTCACCCTGTACAGTCCGTTGTAGCAGGTCTTGTTGAGGAATATGATCTGCGCAGCGCGCTTGATCCATTTCTCGGAGTAGTTGTCGAAATCAATATAGTGGCGCTGCCTGTTGAATTTCCATCTCAGGCCGTAGAAATATGTGCTTCTCTCGCCGCGGTTGAGCTTCAGATACGACTTCTCATACTTCTCGAGTTCCGGTATAAGCTTGAAGACATCCCTTTGTACGACCTGATATGCGAGGATCAGCTCCTCGTTGATGTCGAAGAGATAGGCATTGTCGATCTTGTAGTTCTGCGCGATGTGGAAGAATACTGCTCCGCTTCCGAGGAAAGGCTCGAAGTAGTTCTTTATTTTATGGTTCTTCAGCTCATGTGGATAAAGCTCCTGGAATTTCGGGAGCAGGCGGCGCTTGCCTCCGGCCCATTTGAGGAACGGCTTTGGCGCGTCGTGGTTTTCGGAAGCGGTATTCACAGCATGATGGTGCTGTTTGAGAAGGTCTCTTTTTTTCTCAGAGTCCATATGCTTCCTGGAGTTCTATATGCCTGCTATGGATTATTGGATGAATGGACTGCTGGATGATTGGGTGTTTAAAGACACAGCCCAACAATCCATCCATCCAATTATCCAACCATCCGCCATTCCGCGGGATGGATTCAGTTCAATGGAAGTCCGAAATAAAGCCTGAACCAGGATTCGAGTTCCTCGAATTCAAGGGCCTTGCCTGTGGAAACGAGATAGGACTTCATGTTTACAGTGATGCCTTCTCCGCCGTAGACGACAATGCCGTTCATCGGCCAGGCCTTGATGTCTTCTATGGTGGCGGGAAGCTTCTCTTCAATTGTTCCCGGAGTTTTCTGGAACTTGCATTCGATTCCTAGGACTTTGCAGGTCTTCGGATCGCGGAGGATTATGTCGATGTTCCTGTTGGCGCCCCAGATCCTCTTGGCGACATTGTACTCTTCCTTGGTCTCGAGTCCGAGATTCTTGGCGAGTTCGACTATGTTCTTGATAAGCTCGTTGCTGTTTGCGATTTCCACTTTCTGTGCGGCCATATATTTGCCTTTCTTGTGTTGGTTTTAATATTCAGGAACAATAATCTAAGCCCAGACCGTGAAACTTCCATCTAATTTAAAAAAAATGCGATGCAAAATCCAAGGGGTCAAGCAGCGGTAAAAGGTTTTCATCAGCTGGAAAATTGTTTTTTTAAATCCTCCGCACCTTTTTTCAAAAATAACGAATCCGCCAGCCTCGCCTCGTTTTTACTTTAGCCTCAAATTATCGGTCAGAGCACTAATGGGGGCGGGTTTAATCCGCCGAGGCGGACTTTTCCGCCGGAGTCGCTGGTTTGGGTGCCGGAGCCGGGGCTTCCGGAGTTTTCAGTATTACTTCCTTTGAATCTGACTTCTTCATTCCCGGCATTCCTTCAGCCAGCATGAACCTAATCATCTTGCCCCTGCCTGGCATTTCCATGCGCATGACAGCAACCTTGATGGTGTCGCCCTCCTTCTTGGCGGACGTCCCCATCGGATCTGTCACGACAACCTCGGCATCCTTCCATTTAACAACGTACGCCTTGAACCTGGCACCATCATCTTCGGAGGAATATACCTTGAGCACCTGAGCCTCGATCATTTCGGGCTTTGCCATAGTTGGACGTGGAGGCATCTGAGGCTTGTCCTGTTTCACTGGCACAACTGCCGGCTTGTCGGTCTTCGCCCCTTCGTCCTCGGCCGATACTGTGA
>JBAQUG010000013.1:0-13043 GCA_049297395.1 Victivallales bacterium
AAGTAGTTTTTGTCTCCGCATTGCGCGGGACAAGCGTCGCTTCGCTCGGCTATGCGATCTCCGAGCGCAAAAGACAAAGAGGCCGATTGCGCCAAGGATGTCGCAAGCTACTCAAAGCAAGTTTCAATGGAGGAACAATGAAGACCATGACAAAACAAATCGGATTGATTATGAGTCTTTTGGCCTGTTGTCTCTCAGCGGCGTTTGCCGCCGAGATAAAGACACCGCTGGTGGTCTGGGACGTCAACTTCAACGAGGAGACGCTTGATGCGCCGCCACGCCGTATCTCTAAGGAGCAGATCGAGAAGTTCAACACGAAGGGTGATCTTTCCTGGATGCCGCTGCGGAACATAAATCAACTGTCATATGTGACACGCACACGACAGGCAAAGGTCATGCAGGAAGCGGCTGGGCTCAAAGATAAGCCATTGTTTTTTACTTTTACGGAAAATACCCAGCCGCATTACGGTCCGCAGGTCTGGCTCAATGTGCCATGGGAACTGGCAGCGAAGGCGAAGAAATGGAACTTGTCGCTTGATGTGGCAAAAGGCAACGTGTCCATTTCCGGCGGTGTGCTGGTCTGGGATCTTGTCAACATCGAATTCCACGAGGACGGCACCGTGCGTGCCAATGGTACGCAAATCGCGCGCTACGCTGCGGGAAAACCATTGCATGTCGAATGTCTGATCAACGTGCCAGAGAAAACCGTAAAAGTCACAATCGACGCTGATCAGTCCAAGAGTGTCGCGTTGCCATGGTGGCAACCCAAAGCCGTGAATTACTCAGCGCTTAGACTTGATGGACTGCTGCCCGGCGGACACGCCGAAGTGCCGAGTTCAATCGCGTTCGACAATATCAAACTTATAATGGAGGAATAGAAATGACTTCAAGAGAAAGAATTCTGGCGGCCTGTTCACACAGCACGCCGGATTGTGTTCCAATGGATTTCGGGGGAACTTGCATGAGCCAGTGCTACCCCGAGTTCCTGGCGAAGATGCGTAGAATACTTGGATATCCCCTGCCCCCGGACCGGGACGCGGACGGATGCTGGGTTGATGAGAAGATCCAGAAATATCTCGGCGTGGATTTGCGTTTTGTCCCTTATGCCCCGCCAACGGCGGTGCTGAAGGAAATAGATCAGACTGCGTACCAGGAGGCCCTGTCGGCCAAGGCAAACAGGAAAAAACACTCTGAAGACATCAAGACAACATCGGTCAGCCATAACTTTCCCCTCGCTGAAAAAAACTACGAGGAAATCAAGATAATCAAGCCGGAGCTTCCGACGTCTCCTCGTCACATGGACTGGATGATAAAAACGGCGAAAGAGTATCGCACAGCAGGGTATGCCACCACGTACTGGGTGTCCGGAGGTTTTTTCGAAAAAGGTTGCGCTTCTCGTGGTTATGACCAGTTCGCAATGGATCTGCTCTGCGAACAGGATATTGTCAGGACTCTTTTCGACATCTGGCTGGAAGAAAAAATGCATCAGGTGGAAACGACAGTCAAACCGCTGGCGCCTTATATCGATATATTCTGCTTCGGTGATGATTTTGGACTCCAGACCGGACCATTCATGTCCCCGGAAATTTTCCAGGAACTGATATCTCCCTATTTCAAAACTCATTATGGCGCCGTCAAAGCCGCCGCTCCGGAATCCCTTCTGTTCCATCATTCCTGCGGCTCGGTCTACAAGCTCCTTGACGGGATTATTGAAATGGGTGTCGACATCCTCAATCCGATCCAGCCCAATGCAACCGGGATGGAGCCTGAGATGCTCAAGGATAAAGGACGCGGAAAACTCTGCTTCCATGGTGGAATAGATCTCCAGCATCTGCTGCCATTCGGAACGCCGGATGAAGTAAAAGCGGAAGTCGAACGCAGGAAAAGAATCCTTGGAGATGGAGGCGGCTACATCTGCGCCCCGGCCCATTCACTGCCCGAGGACGTGCCAGTGGAAAACATCCTGGCGATGTTCGGAAAATAGCAAGGGCTTTTCTTGAACTAATACTAAGTTGCGATCAGAGAGCACGTCAGCAGAGTGACGTGGCTACAACAAATCCAGGATGCAGCCGCGTCACTCTGCTGACGCGTTCCTTTTCCAATGAATGCAACTCGGTATAAAACCAAATAATCCATGGACCGGCAACGATCTGGGTCAAGGCTGAGGCGGACCAGAGGGCATTCTGCTTTCCTGCAGAATCCAGCCGACATCGTCCTTGTATATTGAAAGAAGTCCTATCAGATCCTTCCCGTCCTCGGAAAGGAAGACGCGGATGCATTTTATGCCATGATAGTTGAACGCCTTCCTCGTAATCTCCGGCTGCTGTCCATATAGCTTCCATGAAAGACCGTCGGCCGACCAGGAATGCCAGATTGTCTGCGGAGGCCATTTGTCCGTCATCCACATGTGCCAGTTGCCGTCTGCAACTTTCAGAACTTGATGGAAGCACCCCTTCCGGCTGTCAGTGCTGGGAAAATCGGAGATGAGCTCCCTTATATCTCCTTTTTCATTCCTGAGAAATTTCCAGTTTCCTTCGAGGGTGTCGCTCTCTATCGCTGAAAGCATTGTGCCGAAACCGTTGAGGTACATGCGCCACTTCCCGTTCTCCATCCGCATAAGGGTCCCGCCATCGCACCATATTTTTTTCGCAGCATTGAGTTCAGCCGGCTCGCCCTTGATTTTTCCGAGATACTTGAATGTTCCGGGCTCTCCAGTCTTTGAAACAAGAATAACCGGAAAAAGGGATGTCGAACCAGGAAGATAATCGGCACAGGCACAGCACATGATCACATATCCATATTCCTTGTCATGGAGGATCGTGGAAAACCTCGAAAATCCCCGGTTTGGTGAAGGCGTAGGAGGATTTTTCATGTCTGGAAAATCATTTATGATCGTGCCGTCGCATACTGTCAACGGCTCACCAAGCTTGTCGAGTGACGGACCGCGGCTGACTATGATCTGATGTTTTTCGGCTTCATCACCTTCCCAGGAATTATTCCAGAGTTCATAGACTGTTCCGCCCTTGCTGTCCTTCGTGATCCGGACCGCGTTGTAGCAGGCATTGACAGCATAAATCTCCTTGAACGGAGTTTTCCAGTATCTAATTCCTGACTCTGGAGGCACGCCGGGAAGCTCCTTTTCTACGGGGAACTGCCCAAGCTCCTCCTTGCCCGGCGGGGCATCCTTCCAGTCGGGTGTTTGACAAGATATGCAGAACGACAGCGCAGCCGCTGCCATTCCAAAAAGAAAAAATGATCTGATTGAAACTTCTTTCATGTTCCTCTCCTTCATTGTTTTTCTCCGGTTACGAGTTCTATCTTCAGGGGTTTCAATGTGTCAAGATGGATATCGCGCTGGGGGAATGAAATGGATATTCCGGCTTCGCCAAGCTTCTTTTCGATCATGAGGCGGATGTCGCTCGCAATCTTACGGTCAATTCCAGGAATGACTTCTATCCAGTAGTCCAGTTCAAAGACAAGGGCGTTGTCACCGAATTCCTCAAGCAGGACCTGTGGCGCCGGCGATTTCAGGACCAGATCATTCTCCCCTGCAATATCCAGGAGTATTTCCCTGACTTTTCCAGTGGAGCATCCGTAGGCCACCCCGACTTTGACATTGAAGCGCGCCTGCCTGTTGGAATGGGTCCAGTTAATGACTTCGTTTTCAAGGAATGTGCTGTTGGGAATGAATACTTCTATGCCGTTCGTATTGCGGATCAGGGATGAACGCAGGCCGATGCTGGTTACAACGCCGACAGTTCCCCCGACATCCACGACGTCCCCGACCCTCAGGGGTCTTTCCATAAGAAGGATGATGCCGCTGATGAAATTCTTCAGCAGATTCTGCATTCCAAATCCGATTCCAATTGCAAGCGCGCCTCCGGCAAAGGCAAAGACAGTCAGTGGAATTTTCTCCGCTAAAAGAGCGAAAATGACAAGAACCATGATCAGGGTAAATTTTATCCATTTGCGTGCGAGCTCCGCAACCTGCAGTTCGACTGAAAAACGCCTCATGATGAAACGGCTGCTGATCAAGGCGATGGAACAGCAGACGAAATATCCTATGAAAAGAGTCAGCAGTACCTTGGTTATCTTTCCTGTCGTTATGCTGCGGCGGCCGATGACCTGCTGTCCGTCTACCATTATGGTATCGTCCACGGAAATCATCTCGAAGCTCCAGATCTTCGAGCCAAATGAGGACATCCCAGTTAAAAGATCCTCCATGCGCCCCGCTAATGAGAGGGACCTGCGGTCCAAATCAAGGGATTCCTTCCATCGCACAAGCAGTCTCTGGATTTTTTCCGCAGCGTTCAAAGTCCGGCGGTACAGTTCATCCCTCTCCTTGTATGCCTTGAATTTCTCGCTCAGGATCTCAATATTCCCGACATCTCCGGAATTGCCCTGCATGCGGTTCTTGTCTTCGGTCACGAGATTTGAAGTGATATCCACCTGGCGTTTATAATAATCCTGGAAAAGCCTGATTCTTTCCGAAAAGACTTCAAACTTATTGTATGACTCCTGGAGTTTTTTGAAATCCTTGACCCCGTAGCTGGAAAAGCGCATTTCCCATATGCCGCGCTCCATATTGATTCCATCGGAAATCATCCTCAGGACTTCCAGCCTTTTTGCGCTCGTTTCGACCTGGGCTGCGTGGAGTTCAACCAATTCCTGCAACTGCCCGATCTTTTCCTTGTTCTTACTTGCATCAGCACCTTTCCCATCAGCCGCATTCCGAATAGCGAGCTTAATCTCCTCGCGGGCCTCTTCCAAATCCTTCTGCTGTTTCGGATAATCAGCTTCGGCATCACAGGCTTCATTTTTAACATGATTCTGTTCGATATTCAGAACCGAGACGATCCTGTCCAGGTCGTCTTTTGAGAAACAGGCGCTGGAAGTGGCAAGGGAGAGCTGCTTTTCCAGGAACTTGAACTTCTGCTGCTGTTCAGCAGTCTCCTCTTCAGAAATTTTGCGTCTTATCTCATAATTGGCGATTCTCGCAGCCGCAACGCGGCTTTGCAGCTTCAAATATTCAAGTTCCCATGAAAGGCGGGAGGAGGAATTTTTGCCGCCGACCGATTCCATCTTTTCGCTTGTCTGGCGGATTTTGGCTTCAAACCCTTTTAGTTCATTCCTCGCTTCTTCAATAAGTTTTCCGGCAAGGACTCCTGATAACTTCGCAGATTCAAGTTTCAACGTGGCCGACTGGATGGAATCCCGTATGCTGTCGGCAAGAAGGATCGAATATGGCGGTTTTTCATTGAAGCCCGGCCATGATGAGGATTCACGGCGTGTATCGTCCATCCTTTTCCGGACGGACTCCACTTCCTCCAGGAGCGTGATGTGGTTCTGGTACGCGCGTATGATCCACCGCATCATCGTTTGCTGCTCAACCACCTCGGCCGGCGTTGCCCCGGCAGGTATATTATTATCGGAGGAAGCTGCAAGCGATTCCTGGAAGGCACGTTCGGCATCCGCTACTTTCTGCCTAAGCTGGCTTATGCCTTCAGCCGTGGACAATTCAGCCTTGTTATCAGCTGAATCCGATGTTTTAGCTGCAGTGCCGGTCAATTGATTTTTTACCTGCATCTGGCCGAACGCCGGAAAGCAGGCTAAAAGGAATAGCGACAGGAGAAAGGCCGGGAGACAGATGATCTTCATAAGAAATAATCTTTTTGTGTGTTTAGTTCTAAGAGTTATAGAATTGCTTTGTCTTGCCGACTGACGACCATCAACTGGCAAATGGCGACTCAATATCAGATCTTCTCCACCGGCTTTATGTATCTCTCCTCGAGCGAGGCGAGATCCTTCAGCCAGGAGGCGCGGCGGAATATCTTCGCGTGGATGCACTGCCTGCCGCCGAATTCGCATGTGCCGTCGACGCGCGTCCCTCCGCATGGCCCGTTCGCAAGGCCTTTCGGACATGTCTCCGGACATACGAACTGGGTGAAAGGAAGGCGGCATGAGGAGCACTTCCTGCATCCCGTGAATATCTTCTTTGAAAGGAGATGCTCGTTCGAGGAATGCCTGTGGGCCTTCGAAAAAAGAAGCTTGCATATCCTATAGTGGAGCTTCTCGTATTTCCCGCACTCCGGAAGATCCATCTTCTTCATCGTGGCGAGCTCCGGATATGCCTTTGTAAAAAGATTGTTGAACATGAAATGGCGGTATGGATAGGGCGTCATGTCGGCGCGTGACAGATAGCTCAGGTATCCGTCGCGCCAGTCTTCGAATGACTTGAATTCCCTCATCGCCTCGGCGACCTTGCCGCAGGCGGTGGCGATATGCTCCTGTCTTTCAACTCCTGAAATCTGTATTCCGGTATAGCCGAGGAATTTCGCGCCCGCCGCGTAGATCTGGAGCCTTCTCCACTGCGCGGCGGCGAACTGCGCATATCCGTACTTCGCCTCGTTGAGGAGGATCTTCCTGAGTTCGGCGGAGATATGGACGCCCGGCTTCTTCCCAGCGAATATCTCCTCGAAAAGTTCCGTAGTCAGAAGCGTGAACCTGGCTATCGAAGGGAAGTGCAGCTCCCTCATCTCGAGATACCAGCGGAACTCCTGAAGCTTCATCATGTCCCATCCGGTCTGCGTGACAATGAATTCAGCCCCCTGCTTGATTTTCTTGACCACCTTGTAATACTGCGGGAAAAGATCGGAAGGCGTGTATTTGAAGGGATTTGCCGTGCAGCCGGCGAAAAAGAAATCCTTGTCGCCCCCTGACTTCAGCGTGTTGAGGATGCAGACGCTGTCCACGAAATCCAGCTTGTGCTTCTTCTTGTAACCTTCAGGGAAATACGCGTCCCCTGTCACAGGAACTACGTTCTGGAATCCAAAGGATCTGCAGCGCGCGACAGTTTCAGCGACCTCATTTGCCGTCCCGCCCCTGCCGCTGAGGTAAAGGACATGGCGATCCCTGTCGTCCTTTGAGAGCTCGTTTGCGAAATCCGCAACGTTCCAGGTGTTCCAGCCATGCGTCTTGTCGGTGATCGCCAGCCCGGTGCCGATGCTGTCATATTTCCCCAGGGATGATTCGACCGCCTTCAGTCTCTGTGCCGCTATTGCGAAATCCTCCTTTTTTTCAGGCGTTGCCGCCTCGATGAGCACGTAGAAGGCTCCTTTGTTGAGCTTCTCCCTGAAGACGTTGCCCCGCTTCTGCTTCTGGAAGTCTATTTCCATCTGTATTGTCGATTTTGATTCAGACATATCTTATTTATGATCTTATGATTTAACTATTTGATGATTTAAGTTAAAAAAACAATAAAAACAGCTCGGTTTCAATTTGATTTTAACATATATATTTTTTCCGCAATGCGGAAAAAATATTGCAAATTCCACATATCATTACATATTATAGCGAAATTTTCATGACGTACCCGGAAAAACTATTATGAACAAGTATCCAAAATATGTATATCCGAAACCTATCCCGGTGAAGAACCGGAAGTGGCCGGACAACCAGCTGGAGAAGGCGCCGGCCTGGTGCTCCGTCGACTTGCGCGACGGCAACCAGGCGCTCCCGATTCCGATGACCCCCGAGAAGAAGCTCAGGTATTTCAAGATGCTCTTCGATATCGGGTTCAAGGAAATTGAAGTCGGATTCCCCTCCGCATCACAGGATGATTTCGACTTCACAAGGAAGCTCATCGCTGAGAACCATGTCCCGAAGGGCGTCAGGATCTCCGTACTCACCCAGGCGAGGAAACATCTCATCGACAGGACGGTCGAATCGCTTGCCGGCGTAAAAGAGGCCATCATCCACTGCTACGTGGCGACTTCGGACCTCCACGGAAGCATTGTTTTCGACAAGAACCGCGAGGACGTCAAGAAGATGTCCGTGGAAGGGACGAGGATGATCGTCAAGGCCATCGAGAAGGCGGGCCTGAAGAACATCGCATATGAATTTTCACCGGAGGAGTTCACGGACACCGACATTGACTTCGCAATCGAAATCTGCGAAGCCGTGAAGGAGGCCTGGGGCAAATCGGAAAAAAATAATTTCATCCTCAATCTTCCTGCAACCGTGGAACGCAGGCCGCCGTACCAGTATGCCGACATGATTGAATATTTCATCGGCAAATACAAATACATGGATGAGACGACCATCAGCGTGCACGCCCACAACGACCAGGGCTGCGCCGTCGCATCCACTGAAATGGCCCTGCTCGCCGGCGCCGACCGCGTCGAGGGGACTCTTTTCGGACACGGCGAGCGCACGGGCAATGTCGATCTCGTGACGCTTGCGCTGAACATCCATTCGCGCGGGATAAGGACCAATCTCAATTTTTCCGACCTGAACTCGATCGTCAAGGTTGTGGAATCGGCGTCAGGGATCCCCGTCCACCAGCGGCATCCCTACGCAGGAGAACTTGTCTTCACCGCCTTCTCCGGCTCGCACCAGGATGCCATAAGGAAGGGGTTGAATTCGAAGAAGAAGGCCGAGGATCTGTTCCATCTCGGATGGAAGGTGCCGTATCTGCACATCGACCCCGCCGACGTCGGCAGGAAATATGAACGCCTCATCAGGATAAACAGCCAGTCAGGAAAAGGCGGCGCGGTCTTCATCCTCGAACAGGACTTCGGATTCCGTCCGCCAAAGGAAATGCATCCCGAAATTGGAGATGCCGTCCAGGCCTATGCCGACAAGAAGAAGAAGGAGATAACCTCCGACGAGCTTCTTGATGTGTTCAAAAAGGAATTTATCGACATCAAAGGTCCGTACGGCCTTGATGGATTCCATATCATTTCCGAGCGGAACAGGGGTGAGACCGTCCGTGCGAAGATTTCCGTGACCATCAACGGAACCAAGTGCGAGATAGAAGGAGAAGGAAACGGTCCGGTCTCCGCGACCGTCCACGCCCTCAAGACCCGGAACGATGTGATAGGATTCATCATAAATGATTTCTCCGAACAGTCAATGGGGCAGACCGCTGATGCCACCGCAGTGGCCTATGTCTCAGTGAAGCGGAATTCGGACGGGAAAATTTTCTACGGAGTGGGCATCCATTCAAACATCGAGCAGGCAGCTCTGCGCGCCGTATTCGCCGCGTTGAACAAGGCAGCCTCCAACTGAGGAGTTTATGAAGAAATTTATTATTACGTTCGCGATAGTGGCAGTTGTTATTGGAGCCCATGTAATACTTCTGAGACATTTCATCTTCCCCGCGAAAAAACAGCCTGTTGCCGAAGAAACCAAATCAGCCGACCAGACCGGCAAAAGCAAGCTCCCGCCACCTCTTCCTGAAATCAAGGGCCCTGTGTTCAAGCCTTACAACTACAGGGGCGCCGTTATCGGCAATCTGCCTGCAGTACCTGCCTCTAAAACCGCCGGTTCCGGAATCCTCGTGGATCTCGGCACGCGCCAGGTGCTCTGGGCAAAGAATCCGAGAAAGTCCGTGGCGATCGCGTCAATGACCAAGATGCTGACTGAACTGATAGTCTTCGAGGAGCTTGAGAAGAGGAAGGATGTAACCCTGGAGACGCAGATCCAGGTCACCCCTGCCGCTGCAAAGATTGGTGGAAGCCAGATCTACCTTGATCCCAAGGAAAGTTTCCCGCTTGAAGATCTCCTCAAGGCCGTGATGATCTCAAGCGCCAACGACGCCGCCTACCTCGTAGCCGAACATTTCGGGAACGGGGATGTGAACGCGTTCGTCGACAAGATGAACAAGAAGGCAACGGAACTCAAGCTTCCCGGCGCCAAGTTCTACAACCCCCATGGCCTTCCGGGTGACACTTCCGCGGAAGACAACACCTGCAGCGCCGAAGGATGCTCAATGCTTGCCGAAAGACTCCTTGAAATTCCAAAAGCTGCGGAGTTCGCACGGACAAAGGCCACCAACATCCGTGAGAACACTGCTAAGCCTTTCACCCTGTTCACCCACAACCATCTCCTCGGAGCGGTTTCAGGCGTGAATGGGATGAAGACCGGCTTCATCAAGCGTTCCGGTTTCTGCATCACTGTAACCTGCGACCGCGGCGGAAGGAAAATGGCCGCCTGCGTGACCGGATTCCCGGACCGCAAGGGAAGGGACGCGTTCGTGGCCAAACTCCTCGAATGGGGCTACAAGCAGAAACCCGTGGAGGTCAAGACCAATGAACCGATCCAGCCTGGAAACGAGGATAAGAACCTTGATGATCTCCTGAACAAGGTCGTTCCGAAATAAAGATGGTCGCCAGTTGCCGGTCGTCGGTCTATGGTTGTAAATATTCACTGAACCATCTCCTTCAGTGAATATTTACCAGTGAATCGGCTTTTTTCTGAAGGCTCTTTTCCATGTCCAAGTTCTTCTTGTGCCACTGGTAATTGAAATCCAAGGCAAAAGCAAGCATGAGGAAAAGGATTGCCGTGAACACAATCACTATTATTGTAGAAAATCCTTCCTGGTTTTTTCTGTCCTTCATATTCGCCTCTTTTTTTATTACATGCATGACACAATTCTTATTCTATCCTTGATTTGCTTCTTACCTTTGACTTCAACATTCAGGACTGCGAGGTTCTCAGAATTCTCCTTTGCTTCAACATCCAGGGAGACCATCATTTCCTTCGGCAGAAGGGCAAGGTCCCTTTTGCCATTTTCATCCACCAGGAATATCCTGCTATTGTCGGCCATGAGCTTTTTCTGTCCGGAAACAAGGCAGTTCCCTTCCTTTTTCCAGTCAGAAGACAAGTGGACAATATTCCTGAACTTGCCGGAAAGGATGAACAATTCCTGATTGCTCAACGATTTCTCAACCGCCTGAGTACAGAGCTTGGAACCGTCATAGAAGAACTGGAATACAATCTCGAACATGACAAGCATTATCGCTATGACTACCAGCATCTCAATCAGACTGTAATATTTTTTTCTCATGTTTCTCTCAGTAGGACAGGCTTCTTGCCACGTCGCATGACTGTGGTCCAGCCTGTTATTTTTATTTCATTCAGCAGGCGCCTGCCCTGCTTTAATCTCGATCCTGGCCATCTTTTTCCCATTCTTCCTCTGTATTTCCAAAACAGCCTTGCCATTGCGGATTTCACAGGATTTCCTGACTTCTTCATCGCCTTCAAGGACGCTTCTTCTGAATTCATCTTCAAAAATATCCTTCATCCTCTTGAAATCCGCATTTTTCTCGAAGGATATCCTTTCGAGCGAATTGTCGAGGACCTGGAGGGCCCTGCTCTCACGCGTGAAATTCCTGTCCATGATCCTGAGATTATGGACGGAACTGGAGAACAATGCCCCAACCATGGCCAGAAGCCCCATTGCGAATACTAGCTCCATCATTGTAAATTTATTCTTCATAGCAAATAGACATCCTTCTCATGTATCATTCCTGCCTCAGCCATTTTCGACGCAGCCTGTTTTACATCGGCATCAGGATATTCCGTGATTTTCCTGCGGAGATCCCTGAGCCCAGGATTGCTGATTATGAAATCCTTCCATTCATCATTCGGATTCAGATATGCTGCAACTGGAATGCGCCCCTCACCGTTTTTCTTCTGGACAAGCCTCTGCGCTATTACTCCGGTAATAGCCGAAGCTACAAGAAACGGTTCAAATCCCTGATGTAGCATCCGCGCATATACAGACGGAATATCCCCTGCATGAAACGTTGTGATCACACGGTGTCCGGTAAGCGCAGCATCAAGAGCCACCTTGACTACACTGCTGTCCCTCATCTCGCCTATTACAAGCGTTTTAACATCCTGACGCAATGCCGCCCTCAACGCTTCAGGATACCCCCACCCCTCCCCGCATCTGGTAAGGGAAATCTGTGAAATGCCGTCAACTTCGCATTCGACAGGATCTTCAACTGTAATAATCGAGGCGGGATCCTGCGAATTCCGCAGCAGCTCACGGATCATCGCATAGATTGTCGTTGTCTTTCCACAGCCAGTGGGGCCTGTCAGGACTATCAGCCCTGAAGCAGGAACCAGCATCTTCCGCAAAGAGGAAAGAACATTGTCCGTGAAATTAAGGTCGTCGAGGCAGGCGTTGATTCCGCTTCTGTAAAGGACGCGAATCGAAATTCTTTCGCCATTTGTGGTCGGCATCGCTGCGACACGAAGTTCAGCGTCTGCGAAATCCGCAATTCCGCGTATGACTCCGTCCTGGGCTATCTTTGTCCTATATGTCAGGAGTCCCGATATCACCTTTATCCTGTTGACGCACTGGTCTCCGAACTCCCGTGAAATCCTTTCGTGATCCTTCTGCACACCATTGATCCTGAACCTGATGTTATAACCGTCCTTCATGGGCAGCCAGTAGATGTCGCTGGCCTTCAGCTTCAGAGCCTCGGACAGAATCCTGTCAACCAATACAGGAACTTCATTGTCTTCTTGTGTTTTCATTTTTTCACAAATGAACATTTAAATAATCAGTAATCTTGAATACCCCGAGCGCAAGCCCGATAATTATTGAACCAAACAGAACCACATTTATTAAAATTGCGACAATCTCAAGTATTTGCAAAAAACCTTTGGAAGAAGATTTTATTTCAATACGCAGCCATCTCAGAGATGTATCAAAACCTTCGCTTAACTTATCCCTCATGACAGCATTCCTTATTATCATATTATGCAAAGGGTCATATAACTTCATATCCTCCCAGGCTTCAAGCCAGTTCCTACCGTTTTCAGCCGACGTTATAAATCGCCCGAGCCTTGCCCTTATAAACTGATATCGGCTTGACGCAATGCTCCATTTGGCGGCTTTTATCACATCGTCTCCGGAAGAAATAAAAGCGGACATGGAGCCGGAGAGTTCAACCTGTGCGGCCGCCTTATAGTACCACCCAAAGACAGGCAGCCGTATCAGGAATTCTTCGAAAATCCTCCTGATGATTGGAAGAGTAGATATTAAAAATCCAACACATAAGCCTATAATGAGCAAAGACAATATTTCAGAAGAGTAAGCGCGCATGAAATCAGACACGCAGAAAACGAGTTTGGTCATCGTCGGATAATAACCTGTATTCCCCTCGTAAAGCTCAACCATTATTCTTTGGAATTTGGGGACTATGAAAATCATAAGTCCCGCGGCTATCAGCGACAAGTTTGCAAAC
>JBAQUG010000014.1:0-1987 GCA_049297395.1 Victivallales bacterium
GTCACTCTGCTGACGCGTTTCTTCCCTGATGAATGCAACTGGCTATAAATATCCTTGGAATCCTGTAAATCCTGTCAAAGAAGTTATTAAGCCCCGGCGAAGCCGGTTAAGTTCAATTTATACGGAACGAATATCATGGACAATGCCAGACTTCTCAAAGCTGAAACAACTCTTGATCCGGTATCAGGAGTCAACTACAAGATAAACTCCATTTTTTCTGTGAGTTCAGGGAGCCATACCCACGACTTCATGGAAGTATTCCTCATCTCCAAGGGATCCATAAGGCATCTTATAAACGGAAAGGAACAGCGGCTTATCGAAGGTGATCTTGTTTTCATAAGGGCTGAAGACACGCATTCCTTCAGGCAGTACCGCGACAGCGAATGCGAACTCATCAATCTCGCCTTCAATGTCAGCCTCTTTAAAGAGATAAATATTTTTTTCCAGCCTGAGTTTTCACTTGAAAGCGCCTTGAAGGAATATTTGCCTGTAATAAAAAGCCTGGGGTCTACTGAAAAGAAATATTTATATGAGAGAATGACGGAAGGAGGGGAAAGGCTGCTTCAGAATCCCGCCGAGGCTGGAGTTTATTTCAAAATTCTGACAGCTGAAGTATTAAGCATGTTCAAAAAAAGGAAGACAGGCGATGTCCATGCAGGAAATCTGCCGGTCTGGATGGAAAGGATTTTGACGGAGATGAAGAAGAAGGATAATTTCAAGAAAGGCCTGCTGGCTTTGAGGAAGCTGGCATGCCGGAGCGATGAGCATACCTCACGGTCTTTCAGGCTTTATCAGAACACCACTCCGACCGATTTCATCAACGAACTCAGGATCAAATATGCTGCTTCGTGCCTTCTCAATTCTGACGAGAAGATTGATTTCATCGCCATCGACGCCGGCTTCGACAACCTCAGCCACTTCTACCATACCTTCAAGAAGATCTACGGCAGCTCGCCCAGGAAGTACCGGCTGCTCAATAGGAAAAACACAGTAATAGTATAAATAAATTTTCTGCGAAAATTTATAACATGGCCTGGCTCCTGAAGAAGTTGAACCAGTAACTCGGGCATTCCTCCTATGAAGGACAAATCCTGCCCGAGATTTGTGAAGCTATTCCCCTGCAGGATCCCAGATTTTCCTGAACTTGAAACTTTCAAAGTCCTTGATGTTCCTTGTGGCGAAATCCTTCACATTGTGATGAAGAAGTGTGAAGGCGAGCCTTGCATCGAAGATTGACCTGTAGGCTGAATTCCTGTGTCCGGCATAGTTCCATATGTCATTCATCAGCCCCCCGGGATAATCAATTACACGCCATGAGGGATTTGATCTGAATTGCTGGATTACAGCAACAGCCTGCTGGGCTGATGCAGGATGTCTGTTCATCTTTGGATTTCTTAAAAGCACATAAAGCTCAACAAGCACCAGCTCGCATATGCAGAAGTTCTCATTTTCCGACTGGGATTCGAGGAAGATCCTCGCTTTCCCATATTCCGGACAATCCTTGTTAAGCGAATAGAACAGTATGTTGGTGTCACAGGAAGTCATTGTTTTTTGGCCTTCCCTGTCCTTTTTGCAGAAGCAGACATGCTTTCATTCGCCAGCTCCCTCCAGTTACTTTCGGAAACAAGGGGACGCCCTCCGAGGTCAATAGCCTCGGGCAACATCCATTTTTCCGCTTTGCTTCCTTCTTTAGGAAGATATACGCTGACAACGTACTCAAGCCCCCGTCTTGTAAGCTCTGCTAGGCTCAGTTCGCGTTCAGAGGCTATTTTTTTAACCTCCCGGTACAGATGCTCCGGCAGCTGGATCTGAGTTCTTACCATGATTCTACCCCTGGCTTTAAATATGGTGAGCTGATTGCAAAATACAGGAAAAACACTTGTAGCGGCAATACGCCCGTTGGTGTTCACAGCTTTAGTGTGTCTTGCCATTCAAGAGGTTAGACACGCTGAAGCCGTGAACACCAACTTAAGCAATCAGCTCAAAA
>JBAQUG010000015.1:0-11837 GCA_049297395.1 Victivallales bacterium
GAAGTTGGCAAGGCCATCGACACGCTTATTGCCAAATAAGCGCAGGCAATCTGAAAACGAATTTCAAAGGCCGTTTTATTTTTCCACTTAAGATAAGGACAATCGAGATGAGCTATGAAAATGCCTATTCCTTCAATGATCCTGAACGCTCAATAAGCATTGAACGTCCGGATCTTCCGGCGCCGTGGATAAACTACTTGTCCAACGGCCGCCTGCATGCATTCGTCTCCCAGGCAGGCGGCGGATTCTTATGGTGGAAGAGCCCGCTGACGTGCCGGTTGACCCGCTACAGGTTTTATAATCTGCCGCTGGACAGCCCGGGATTCTATGTCTACATACGCGAGAAAGACGGAGTCGCCTGGTCTCCGACATTCCGTCCCTGTGAAACTCCTCTTGATTCCTGGAGCGCGAAACACATGCCTGGGAAAAGCGTGTTTACGGCCCAGAAGAATGGATTGCAGGTCCGCTTGACTCTCTTTATTGTTCCGGACTACGATACGCTTGTCTGGGATCTTGTTTTCACGAACTTGAGCAAAGAGGGAAAAAACATAGATGTCTTCCCGTATGTGGAACTCGCCCAGTTCGACCTTATGAACGAGCTTCTGTGGGGATGCTATGCGAGATGGCAGGTTCAGGAGTGGTATGATAAGGATTTAAATGCGCTGATCTACCTGTGCAACTATGGGGATGAACGGACTCCTCTTGTCTATCTTGCCTCATCGCAGAAACCGGCCGGATATGTCACCGACCGGGATGCCTTTATCGGTCCATACCGAAGCGAACGGAATCCTGTCGCCGTCGAGAATAATACATGCGATAACAAGCGCATGGAAGGCGGAGACGCGTGCGGCGTCCTCCAAAACACATTGAAGATTCCAGCCGGTGGAACACAGTCCCTGCGCTATTTCCTGGGCGCGCAGACGGGGGGCATCAAAAAACACTCCCAGGCACTGGCGGAAGTGGCCAGGACGCTTGAAAATCTCCGTGACGTGGAAAACCTTGGGAAGCAGGAATCCAAGATTGATGCATGGTGGAATGAGCATTTCAGCGCCTATCAATGCTCTATTCCTGACAAGGAAGCCGAACGCGTAATCAACACTTGGAATCCCGTCCAGTCGGTGCACAATGGACGTCTTTCACGGTCTACAAGTTTCTATGCGGTTGGACAGAGGGGCATCGGGTTCCGAGACACCTGCCAGGATATGCTGGCTATTGCATATCGCAGGCCTGAATGGGCGAAAAACATGTTCTTCTACCAGCTTGGAAAGCAATTTGAGGACGGGCATGCGGTGCATACTTCCTGGGCGGAAAATGAGCGCCCGCCGCAGATGGAGCACATGCACAGCGATGATCATCTCTGGCTTCCGCTGCTAGCATATGCAATTGTCGCCGAAACTGGAAATGTCAGCATGCTTTCTGAAAAAGCCTCATATATCGACGAGCGTGGAAATATATCGTCGGCAAGTGCAAGCGCCTGGGAACATCTTCTGGCGGCGGTCCGTTTTACAGAGGACCATATGGGTGCGCACGGAATTCCGCTTACACTGCGGAGCGACTGGAACGACATCATCGGTTATTTTGCGCGGAAGGGCAGGGGTGAATCAATATTCGCCTCACAGCAGTATGTTTATGCCCTGCGGCTCATGGTTGAAATGGCTGAGGCGATAGGAGACACGGGCAATCAGTGCCATTTGCAGTCGCTTATGGAAAAGCAAATCAGCGCACTTGAAAATAATGCGTGGGATGGCAGATGGTTCCGCCGCGGGTTTGATGATGACGGTAATCCAGTTGGAAGCAGCGCATCTCCATGGGGCAGGATATTCATCAATCCGCAGAGCTGGGCGGTAATGAGCGGAAGCGATGAACCATCGCGTCTCAAGGCCGCTATGGATTCAGTGTCTCAATATCTCGACACCGGAATAGGGTTGAAAAAACTGGATCCGGGTTTCCCTAGCTATCCGCAGGTGACCGAGCCATTCAACGGATATAATCCGGGAACCGGCGAGAACGGAGCTATATTCTGCCACGCACATACATGGGCGATCATCGCTGAGGCGCTTCTAGGCAATGCAACTCGCGCCTGGAAATACTACCTGGATATCCTACCTCATAACATCATAAGGAAAATAGGTGTTCAGCGGTATGGTGCCGAGCCATATGCGTACGCCAGCAACATCATCGGACCTGAAAATGTGAAGTTCGGTTTTGCAAATGTTACGCAGCTGACCGGTACCGCCGCCTGGATGGATATTGCCGCGACACAATATCTTCTTGGCGTAAGACCGACCTTGCGTGGCCTTCTCATAGATCCATGCATTCCGAAGACCTGGCGTTCCCTCAGCGTGAAGCGCCGTTACCGTGACGTCTCGCTTGACATCAATATTGAAAATCATGGCGTCGAGAAGGGCGTTAAATCGATTACCATTGACGGCGTTGCTGTTTCCTCATCCACTCTTCCTTACATAGATCCTCTTGCGTTGAAGAACAAAAGAGAAGCATCCATAAAGGTTGTGATGGGGTAGGCGGAATCCCTGCTTGTTTTACCCGACAGTAAAATTCATCTCATCTGGTTTCATCTCTTTCAAAATCAGGATTCAGCGTCATCCGCCCAGATACGCCTTGATGATATGGGGATTTTTGAGCAGATCTTCCGCGTTGTCGGCGCTGATTGTTATCCTGCCATTTTCGAGCACATAGGCGCGGTCGGCATGAAGCAGGGCTTCGTTTGCGTTCTGCTCTATAAGGAAGACCGTAACTTTTTCCTTATGATTGATCTCCCTGATGATGTCGAAGATCTGATCAATGAGTTTGGGAGCAAGTCCAAGGCTGGGTTCGTCCAGGAGGAGGAGCTTTGGCGAGCTCATGAGCGCCCTCCCGACCGCAAGCATCTGCTGTTCACCGCCCGAAAGGGTTCCGCCTTTCTGCCCTCTCCTGTCCTTCAGGACGGGGAAATAAGTGAATATCTTCTCTAGATTTGCCTTTAAGGCATTTGGATCCCTGATCGTATATGCCCCGATCTGAAGATTCTCAAGTACGGTCAGATCAAAGAAGATCTTCCTTCCCTCAGGGCAGTGGGCAATGCCTTTTCTGACAATATTCTCGGGTTTTTCCCTTGTGATTTCAGAACCGTTGAAAATTATCCTGCCTGATTTTGCCGGGACAATGCGGCTGATTGCGTCCAGCATCGAGCTCTTGCCCGCGCCGTTTGCGCCAAGCAGCGCCACGATCTCGCCCTCGTTGATATGCAGTGAGACATTTTTCAGGGCTTCGACAGCCCCGTATGACACGCTGAGTTCTTTTACTTCAAGAAACATTTTTCTTCTTCTTTCCTGTTCCAAGATATGCTTCAATTACATTCGGATCGTTCTGCACTTCCTTTGGAGTTCCATGTGCTATTATTTCACCGAAATTCAAGACTATCACTCTCTCGCAGAGGTTCATGACAAGGCTCATATCGTGTTCGATCAGGAAGATTGAGATATGGAAATCATCCCGGATCTTCCTGATAAGATCAGTCAGTTCCGCCGTCTCGCGCGGATTCAGTCCCGCAGCGGGTTCATCAAGCAGGAGAAGGCTTGCTTCAGTTGCGAGCGCCCTGGCCATTTCGAGCTTCCTCCTCTTGCCGTAGGGTAGGGAAGATGCAAGTTCATATGCCGAGTCTTCAATCCCGAACAGTTCAAGGAATCCAAACGATTTTTCAGTTATTTCCTTTTCAACTGAAAAGAATTTCGGCAGCCTCAGCGATGCGTGGAAGAAATTATAGCTGATATGCTTGTGATACGCTATCTTGATATTGTCGATTACTGTCAGGTAGTCCAGCAGGCGTATGTTCTGGAAAGTCCTTGCTATCCCCAGCTCGGAAATAATGTGGGGCGGTTTGCCGGTGATGTAGTCGCGCTGGAAATAGAATTTTCCCGAATCAGGCGTCTCCATTCCGGTTATGAGGTTGAATACAGTCGTCTTGCCGGCCCCATTCGGTCCGATCAGCCCGACAATCTCCCCGGTATTGAGCGCCATTGAAAAATTATCGACAGCCTTGAGCCCGCCGAAGCTCTTGCTTACTCCCTCGGCGAAAAACTGTCTGAATTCCTTCTCGATTGTATCAAGCTGTTTCATTCATTTTTACCTGTTGTTGGTCGTCGGTCTTCAGTCAAGAATTTCAAGTTCCAAGTCACAAAATCCAAACAAGTCCCCAATTGTGTTTGTAATTCGCTCGTAGTCAAGCCATTATTGGCTGTGCTTGTAAAAGCTGAAAACACGCAATAATGCGTTAACTACCAGCAAATCTCCAATTTCAAGTTACGAGTTTCCATCTGCCGACGACCGGCGACCAGTGGCCGGTGACTTCTTCCACCACCTGGGGATCTCGTTCATTCCAAATATCCCGTTCGGAGCAAGCCGTATCAGTATTATCAGAAGGACAGCATACAGGAGCTGCTGGTATTCACCGAGACGGTATCCGCATATCTCGACATGCCTCAGGACATAAGGCGTGATTCCAAGGACAACGGCTCCGGTCAGGGCGCCGCTGAATGAACCGAGTCCACCAAGAACAATCATAAGGAGGATTTCAATGCTGCAGATGAGGTTGAACTTTCCGGGGGCAACTGCGAGTTCCTTATGGAAGAAAAGAGCTCCTGCGAAACCCGCAATGGTGGCGCTCAGCAGGAATGCCATCATCTTATACTTTGAAGTGTTTATGCCCATCGCCTGTGCGGCGATCTCGTCTTCCCTGATGCACATCATTGCGCGCCCGAATGAGGATTTCTTGATGTTGATTAAAAGAATGAAGGTTATTATTACCAGTATCCATATGAACCACAAAGATGCGAATTCCGCAGAATAATTAGGGGATGCCGGCCACAGGTCGCCTGGGAATTCAGTGAATTTTATGCCGGTTGCACCGCCTATCCGCTCGCTGGGATACATTTTCCCGCCGGGAAACTGTAGATTGATCAGCACAAGCCTGGTGATCTCTCCGAAACCCAGGGTTGTTATCGCCAGATAATCACCTCTCAGACGCAGGCATGGGATACCGAGGATTATTGAGAATATTCCCGCAGCCATCATTGCCGCAGATGCGCTTATTGCAAAGTTCAGGACCCCCAGTTCCGGAAACGTCATGTATATCGAGATCAGTCCGGCAGCATATGCGCCAATCGCAAAAAATCCGGCCTGTCCGAGCTGGAGAAGTCCGGTCATCCCGCATATCACGTTCAGGGAGAGGGCCAGGATTGCGAAAATCCCAATGTTCCCCAGAACGGAATGTAGTTCATACCAGCTCATACTTTCTCCCTTGTGTTCCTGCCAAGTATCCCCTGCGGCCTTATAAGCAGCACCAGGATCAGCACGACAAACGCTGCGACATCCTTGTATCCGCTCGGTATATTGCAGAAAAGAACCATGTTTTCAACAATTCCTATGATGAAACCGCCGATCACAGCCCCCGGAATGGAGCCTATGCCTCCGACCACCGCCGCTATGAACGCCTTGAGTCCGGGCATGAATCCCATCATCGGCTCGATCACGCTGTGGAATCCAATCAGCGCACCAGCTATCCCTGCCATCAGTCCTCCGAGAAGGAATGTCTTCCTGATGACGGAATCAATGTTTATCCCCATTAACGCCGCAGCATCCGGATCCTGGCTAACCGCACGCATCGCCCTGCCGAAGCTTGTCCTCATGACGATGTACCATAATATCAATGTAAGGACTATTGTCACCGGGATATAGACGAACTGGATTATTTTTATGCCGCCGCCACCTATTGAGACGGATCTCTGGCAGATTTCGCCGATGGATCCTATCTTGTCAGAAGGATATTGAAGCGGATTGGCCTTGTTGATGAATGATGCGAGGTTCTGCAGGAGGAATGATACGCCTATGGCGGTGAGCAAAGCGGCAAGCCGTCCGGATTTCCTGATCGGCTTGTATGCGACTTGTTCTGTCAGCACCGCGATTATCATCCCGGCAATTCCAGAGATTAGAATGATAAGAGGTATTGCAAGAATAGTTGGAGTCCCGGATGGCAGCACAAGATAAATCCCGAATCCGGCATATGCGCCGACCATGTAGAATTCGCCGTGCGCGAAATTGATGAGCTTTATTATTCCGTAGACGAGCGTGTAGCCCAGGGCTATCAGCGCGTAGACAGCCCCGATGCATAAGCCGCTTGTAAGAAAGAAAAGGAAATTGTCCATCTATGGGTTTACAGTCGCCTTGTATTTGCCGGCATATTTGTCGCCGTCTTTCCCGAGCTCAAGGATTACCGCATTCTTCTCGACATCTCCATCTGCTGTTACTGAAAGCTTGCCTGTTACAGCCTCAAAGTCCTTTATGGCGTGAAGTCCGTCCTTCACCGCTTCCGGAGTCGAGCCCTTCTTTAGGGCTTCAACCAGCATTGAGACGGCATCGTAGCCAAGCGCTTCAAACGTGCCGGGCTTGGATTTGTACATCTTGTCGAATGATGACACGAAGTTCTGGACCGCAGGACGCTGGTCCTCACGGGAGAACGCGCCGACGATGAAGCAGCCTTCGACATTCGGGCCTGAGCCATTGATCACCGCCTCATTGTCCCATCCGTCCGCACCGCAGAGTCTGGCGTCATAACCGATGACCTTGGCCTGCTTGATTATAAGCTGTACTTCAGGCGGGTAACCGGGGACGAACAAGGTCTGTGCCCCACTTTCCTTGATCTTCTTGAGCTGTGCCCCGAACTCGGTGTCCTTCTGCTGGTAGCTTTCCTGCGCCAGGATTTTCCCGCCAGCGGCTTCAAAAGCCTTCTTGAAACTTTCGCAGAGACCCTTCGAATAGTCGCTGTTCATGTCGATCAGGATGGCTGCGGTTTTCAGCCCTTTGTCCTTGATTGCGTAATTCGCGGCTATTTTCCCCTGGAAGGAATCACTGAAGCATGCCTTGAACATGTAGGGATTCTTCTGCGTGACCTTGTCGTTTGTCGCCGTGGGGGAGATTACAGGAACCTTGATTTCAGCCGCATCCCTGCGGACGGAGATCGCGTTTGTGCTGGTGATCGGTCCGAGGACGGCAACAACCTTGTCGCTCCCGGCGAGTTTCCTGTAGGCGTTCCTGGTTTCCGACTGATCCCCTTTGTTGTCCTCGATGATCAGGACGAGCTTGTTGCCGTTGATGCCGCCGGCGGCATTGATCTCTTCGGCCTTGAGTTTGATTCCGTCAAGAGTCGCCCTGCCATAGGAAGTGAGATTTCCAGAAAGCGGCAGGTTGACCCCGACTTTGATTTCACCGCAGAGGCCAGATTGACATATTCCTCCGGCCAGCAGGCTGATAAAAAGTAGTTTCAATTGTTTCATAAGTTCACCTCGTAATAATTAAATCCTATAAGAAATTGCATGTTGGGATCGCTGGCAACTTGCCGGCATCTTTCTCCTTCCAGGCTTTATCTCACCGAATACTATGCCACCAAGTCGCAAGATCCCGGCCACGAAGTGTGCCGGGACTGGTGGCGTTCCATAAAAGCTTCTGCGAAACCGGTTAAGTCCAAAACAAATGAACAGGCAGGAATGCCTGTCCTACTTGTTTGCCGCCTCGCACAATTTCCTTACAAAGGCCTTGAAGGCACTAATTGATCCCACACCTTTTGACAAGTCTTCGATCCTGCGCACGATCGCGCTGCCAACGACAACTCCGTCAACTCCAGTGGACGCCGCAGCCTTCACATGTTTAGGCGTGGATATCCCAAAGCCGACGACAACGGGGAGGTCCGTGTGTTTTTTTATCTCAGCAATCGAATCTGCGAAATTCGCAGAAAAGCTCTTTCCCTCTCCGGTTACTCCTTCCCGTGAAACATAATATATGAACGCACTGGCATTTTTGCAGAGCAGGGGGATCCTGGTCTTTGGCGTGTTTGGGGCGATGAGTCCTACAGTTGAAAGCCCTGAATCCTCAATTGTCTTCCGGAGAGAGCCGTCTTCTTCTGGCGGCAGGTCAAGCGGAAGTATTGCATCTACTCCTGAGTCAACGGCTTTTTTGCAGAAGCCTTTGAAGTTCCCTGAATATGCGATCGGGTTCATATAGGTGAAAAGGACTATTGGAAGATCGGGATGCTTTTTGCGGATTTCGCATACTTCATCTAATACCTTGCGGGCGGTCATGCCTGACCTGATGGCGCGTTCGGCGGCGAGCTGGTTGGCCTCTCCGTCAGCCAGGGGATCCGAAAATGGTACGCCAAGTTCGAGGATGTCTATTCCGCTGGACGCCAGAGCATCGGCAATTTCCAGGGAAGTTTTAAAATCCGGATCGCCTGCCGTGATGTACGCTACAAACGCCGCCCGGTTATTGGATAGGCATTGTGAGAATCTTGTTTCAATTCTTGTCATTAAGCACCTTTTTGAGAATGTCGGTTAGTTTTAAACTGCTGGCTGTATTTTTCAGATAGTCAAAATCCAGCTTGTCTCCCTGAACTTTTATTATCCCCTTTATGTCATTAATTTGTCTTTCAGACACAGCTCCTCCGATTTTAAACCATTCGAGTTTGCTTATAATGATATCTTCTGGAGATGCGAAGAAAAATAGCTTGTCAGTGTTGTCTGCGTCAAGAAGACCTTCTCGTTTTCTTTTGACGCTCAACTTGTCGAAGAGCCTGTTTTTTAATATGAATATATCGATCTTAAAGCATGTCGAGTTATGAATGATATTGAAGGAGGAATGGTTTTGAACCGCATCCCTGATCATGTCCTGATCAATGTAATATTCATGGTCCAGCGCTTTAACAAGATGTTCAGCATGAATTTTCTTGATGTCTGCAATAATATCAATATCCAATGTGGTTCTTGGAAGGCCAAAAGCCGAACTCGCAATAGAGCCGCCTATATAATAGTCTATTCCCATCTTGCCAAAAACTTCGACAAGCGGTTCAAGCGCGGATAATATCTCTGACTTGTTCATCGTTTTTCGGCTTTCAGTGACATATTGAACTTTTTGGCAAGCTCCTTACCGTAATTTAACTCAATGAATTTCAGATCTATTCCTTTCTCGTCTAGCTTAGGGAAGGATCTCCCAATTGCTTTCCTGGATAGTTGAATGACTGAATGCGTGAGAGAGCAGGTCAGATTGAATCTTTGGGCAACTGTCAGCTTCCTGATGAGGGCCAGTTGTCTGTTTCCGATTAGTTCATTTGTGTCGGAGGTGTATTTATTCATACGCTTATTTTAAGCTTTCCCATAATTTTTCCCGCGATTTCATTCCTCTGTGCGTCGTTCTCGTATTTTTTCTGTCTCCAACCCCAGTGGAACCCGTCTTCGACCCCGCGTGGAATCACATGCAGATGCGCGTGAGGCACGACCTGTCCGGCGCATGCGCCATCGGCAAGATGCAGGTTGAACCCCTCGATATTCAATGCGCGCTTTGCGGCGACACCTAGCCTGGCACCGACAGTCATCATCCTTCCGGAGATGTTTTCCGGTATGGTGGCGGAACTGGTGTGGTGTTCCTTTGGAATCACAAGGATGTGCCCGAAGTTAATCGGGGCGATGTCGAGGAAGGCCAGGATCAGCTCGTCCTCGTAGATTTTCACGGACGGTATCTCGCCGGCTACTATCTTGCAGAATATGCAGTTTTTCATTGGTATCTCCATTTGTAAATATTCAAGTGAATATTTACGATAATAAAGACTTGAATGGGCTTAAATCAAGCGGGATTATGAAGCTGAGCCCGTGGCATTGATTAATTGTCAACCAGCGGCTATCTTTAAATACGAGGCAAGTTTCAAGATTGCCTCTTTTGAGCTGATTGCTTAAGTTGGTGTTCACGGCTTCAGCGTGTCCAACATCTTAAATACCAAGACACACTAAAGTTGTGAACACCAACAAGAGATGTTCTCGCAACAACGGTTTCCTGTATTTTGCAATCAGCTCAATACAATTGATAGTCAACATAACCAGGAGGCTGTCCATGCGCACGCAACTGAATCTCATCTCTGATGCGGAGAAGGAACGTATTCACAATGACAGCCTTAAAATCCTCTGGGAGGTCGGGATCCGCTATGCCAGCGCCAAGGCGCTCAAGATTCTTTCTTCAAACGGCGCAAGGATCGACAAGGATGAAAAGATTGCGCATATCCCCCGTGAAATGGTCGAGCAGGCCCTGAAGACAGCTCCGAAGTCATTTACTCTCGGCGCCAGGAATCCACAGTTCAATTTTACTGTGCCGTCTGCTTGGACCGGTTACACCCTTGACGGCGAAGCCACGTTTGCAATTGATTATGAAACAGGAGAAAGACGCAATGGCACGACGAAGGATCTAATCGCAAGCCTCCGTATTTTCGAGGAGATGCAGCTTGGAGCTGTAGTGTGGCCGAATGTAATGCTGAGCGATATCCCGATCGGGTCGGCCGACATCCGCAGCACATGCATCTCGCTGATGAATTCTTCAAAGCACATCCAGCACGAACTGCATCATGTCGGTGAAGTCCCGTATCTGATCGAAGTCCTAAAAGCAGTTCTTGGAAGTGAACAGGCAATCCGTGAGCGCAAGATATTTTCAGTCTGCTACTGCACAATTCCGCCTCTGACCCATGACGAGGACATGTGCGAGGCATATCTCGAACTGGCTAAGTTCCATGTCCCGATACTGTCTTATCCTATGCCCGCATGCGGTTCCACCGGCCCTGCCAGCCTTTACTCGAATATTGCAGTCGCCAACGCAGAAGGCCTGTCAACGCTTGTGCTCTTCCAGATGGCATGTCCCGGAACTCCAATCATTCTGGGCAATGCCGCAGGAATCATGAACTTCCAGTCCGGTGGTTTCCTTGAGGGCGCGCCAGAGTCGGCCCTTGTCAGCAGCGGAACAGGCGAGATGGCGAGATTCTACGGTCTTCCATGCATACAGGCGGGATGTCTGACGGATGCGAAGGCGCCGGGACCTCAGGCGATCATGGAGAAAATGCTGTCAACAGTCCCCCTCGTGCTTTCAGGAGTGGATGTGATCAACGGCATCGGCGAACTCGAAACCAGCCAGCTTCTGATCCAGGAGCAGATTGTGGTCGACCACGAGATAGCCTGCATGTGCAAACGACTGAAGGACGGAATTGAAGTCAGCGACTCCAAGAACTTCATCGAGGATGTCGCCAGGGCCAGGCCGGGCGGACATTTCCTGATGGAGGAAAGCACTCTGGCCGCCTGCCACAGCGGCGAGTTCTACATGCCGCAGCTTGTCGACAGGAACACTTTCGACCAATGGCAGGAGCTTGGGCGTCCCGATCTTTACAGCAAGGCCAGGGAGAAAGTCCATGAGATACTCCAGTCTCCTCCGAAAAATCAATTGTCTGATAAAGTGGTCGGTAAGCTGCAGGACATCATGGAGAAAGCTGACGTGGAATTGAAATAATAAATTTGCCTCAAATTTATTTCACCTGCGGATTTCGCAGCTCGGACATCTTAAGGGGTTTGAAGGAATTTCTGGTTTTTGCCCTTGTTTCAGGATCGATGGAAAGATATTTCCACCGTGCGAAGGCGAAATCATGGGGCAGATAGTTCTCAAGCCATAAATGCAGAAGCTGGAACGAAGTCGGATAACTCTCGAAAATCCACGGGCACTGTTCGGTCAGATACAGCGACATCTTCCTGTATTTCTCCGTGCGTTCAGGGGTGTCGGGCATGAAGATGATTTCCTGGTACATCCTGTCGAATTCGGGATCGTTGAAGCAGACCCTGTTGCATGAGCCGGCATTAGGGCCATAGAAAAGCTGCAGGAAGTTTTCCGCGTCGGGATAGTCGCCGACCCATGAAAACCTGAACAGCTGTACCTGTCCTTCCTTTATTTTCTGGAAGAATCGCGGCCTGTTGTTCAAGACAGGCTTTATC
>JBAQUG010000016.1:0-25936 GCA_049297395.1 Victivallales bacterium
GTCGAAGATATCCTTTCAAACTACGGTCAAATCGAGTTCAAAGGATTTGTCGGCCTGTTGCTGAAAAATTCCGCAAGGGGGGAATTGCCTTTTGAAATTGAGTCAAATCGTCCGCTTTCTGTCATAATCGCCGAAAAGAGAGGGGTGAGGATACTGCATGTTCTAAACGAGGGGGACTTCGGCTCTGAAACTGACTTTTCCCTTTCTGTAAAAATCCCGTCAGGAAACCGTGCCGTCTCCGCAGGATGCCTGATAGGCGGAAAGCCTGCGAAATTTGCAGACGTAAAGAACGGTATTCTGCTGAAAAAGCTAAGGGTTTCAGATTACGAATGCATAGTAATAAAATTTTCTCCGGGAAAAATATAAAAATATAGGAGGGTCCCCATGATTCGAGGCAGGCTCATACATCCGCAGATCCTTGAGGCGCTGGCGAGTTCAGGCCATTTCTCCAGGGTGCTGATAGCTGATGGCAATTTCCCGACGGCCACGGTTTCCAATCCAGCGGCGAAAGTTGTTTTCCTGAATTTTGCGCCGGGAATGCTCAGGACGACTGACATCCTCGAAGTCCTTCTGGAAGTCATGCCTGTCCAAGATGCGGCAGTCATGCTCCCTCCGGAACCGCAGAAGCTCCACGAGGAATACAAGCGGATGCTCCGGAAAGACATCAGATTTCAGATGTTGAAGAGGGAGGAGTTCTACGATGCGATAAGGTCGCACCAGACTTCGCTGGTGATTGCTTCCGGCGACAAACGGCGCTTTGCAAATATCCTTCTCACCATAGGTGTCCTGAGATTTGAAAAGTAACCGCCTGTAAGAATTGGGATAAAAAATGAATTCAAGATATGAATGGCTTCAATCATCAATAAGAAGAAACGTTATGAAGCTTAAACTACTGATGAGCTTGATGACATTGGGAACGGCGGCGGCAACCAGCATCCCGCTTCCTCGGAGGAAGAAATCTCACGATAAGAGGCATATATGACCGGCAGGGAAAGAGTATATAAGGCGATAAGGTTCGAGGAGCCTGACCGCGTCCCTGTAGATCTTGGCGGAACTACCGGGGCATCCGGGATCCATGTGATCGCCTACAGGAACCTCAAGAGGCATCTCGGCCTGCCTCATAGAGCGGTCCGTTCCAACGATGCGATGCAGCAGCTCGCGATGATTGAGCCGGAAATCATGGACCGCCTCCATGTCGATGTCATGCAGATAAGTACTGCGCTGATCGCGGAAAACTGGCACGAATATCCTCTTTTCCAGGATCTGCCGGTATTGTTTCCTCTCAAACTCGATCTGGCAAGGGAATCCGATGGATGGATGTTGAAGGACAATGACGGCAATCTCTATCTCAAGCCCGACAGCTCGCTGTATTTCGACTCAGCCGACGGCCGCCACTGGTTCAGCACGGATCTGCCTCTTACCGATGAAAATCTTACGACACTGCAGAAAAGGGTAAAAGACATCCATGCCTCGACTGAATATGCGCTGGCAGGGAAATTCGGCGGTTCGTTCTTCGAGTCAAATCCGGAATTCCTGATGGACCTGATGACCGAGCAGGATAAGGTGGCCGAGGTGCTGGCAAGGAAATGCGATGCGCTGATAGAGAAGATCGGGAGGGTGAACCAGGCGTTCGGCAAATATATGTTCTGCGTGATTTTCGCGGATGATTTCGGCGCGCAGAACGCACCTCTGCTGAGTCCGGATCTCTTCAGGGAGATGATCGTTCCTCACTATAGGAGATTTTCGTCTTGGCTCCATGCCAACACGGATCTCAAGCTCTATCTGCATTCCTGCGGCGCGATAATGCCTCTGATGGACGACATTGTCGGAATGGGTGTGGACATCCTCAACCCGATACAGACGTCAGCCACCGGAATGGAGCCGGCGTCCCTGAAGGCGAAATATGGCAGGAAGATAGTCTTCTGCGGCGGCGGATGCGACACGCAGAACGTACTTGGTTTCAAATCAAAGGATGAACTCGAGGAGCACGTGAAGGAAAGGCTGCGTATTTTCTCGCCTGGAGGAGGTTTCATCTTCAACCAGATCCACGCGATTCAGGCGAATGTCGATCCGGAATCAATACTGGCGGTGTTCGATACGGCACACAAATTTGGAAACTATAAATAACAGGAGAGATAAAATGGGCAGTTTAAAAGGTAAGAAGGCGCTTGTCACAGGAGCTGAACAGGGCATAGGACAGGCCGTTGCAAAAATCCTTGCCGAGAACGGATGTGATGTGGCGATACATTATTACGCAAGCAGGGAACTGGCCACTGAAAATGCGGATTTCGCAAAATCCATGGGCGTCAGGGCTGATATCTTTCATGCCGACCTCACAAAAGAGCAGGATGCGAAGGCGATGGTTGCGTCTGCGGCGAAATTCCTCGGCGGCATCGATATACTTGTGAACAATGTCGGGGACCTTGTGAAGAGGAAGCGGCTTGACGAAGTGGACATGGATTTCTGGAAGAGGGTCTATGACATCAACGTTACATCTGCAATGCTGGTAACGCGCGAATCGCTGCCATATCTTGAAAAGAACTGCGGAGGCGCAAGCATCATCAACCTTGCTTCTCTCGCCGGGCGGAAAGGCGGACATCCCGGTTCGCTTGTATATTCGACTTGCAAGGGGGCGGTCATCACCTGGACACGCGCTCTTTCGAACGAGCTTGCTCCGAAGGGGATCCGTGTAAACGCTGTTGCGCCTGGGCTCATTCTCGGGACCAGGTTCCACGCCACGCACACGACGAAGGAGTCAGCAGACGAGACAATCAAGGGGATTCCTCTTGGCAGGGCCGGAAATCCCGAGGATGTAGCAAGGACGATATTGTTCCTCGCCTCCGAATATGACGGTTTCATCACCGGAGCTGCCATCGACATAAATGGCGGAGTCTATTGCGCATGAATTTTCAGCACGCTGAAAATTTATAACCGGGATGAGAGCATGAAGAAATTAGTCAATGTCGACAAAAAGCTGCCTGTTCCGATACACTTCCAGAGCGGGGGGGAGCAGATACTTGAAAAAATAAATTCCGGGAAACAGGACGGATACGTGAATGATTCTTCCTTGGTGTCGCTGGAGGCCGCGAAGGAATGGCAGCACGCGATTGATGCAGTTGAAGACACGATTTTCATATTAGGGCCGGACTACAGGATAATGCGCTGCAACAAGGCATGCCTCAGGATGTTCAACATAACGGACCCCGGCGGGGGAATAATAGGCAGATACTGCTGGGAAGTCGTCCACGGGGCTTCATCAGCGCCCGTTTCAGGGTGTCCGCTAATCGTCATGAGGGAGACGAAAAGAAGGGAGAGCGCCGTTATAAGGATGGGGGAGCGCTGGCTCAGGGCAACCGTAGATCCTCCTTTGGATGCAGGTGGTGATATTGCCGGATTGGTCCATATCATCTGCGATATTACAAAATCCAGGCTGGCGGAAGAGGAGCGGGAGAAAATGGAATCCCATGTCCGGCAGACGCAGAAGATGGACACCATAGGCCAGCTTGCCGGCGGAATAGCCCATGACTTCAACAACCAGCTGATGGGCATAATGGGCTGTGCGGAATTCGTGTACGGCCGATTGGATGATGCCGGCCTTAAAACCGAGGTCGAGAATATCATCCGCGCTTCGAAAAGGGCGGCCGACCTGACGAGCAAGCTGCTGGCGTTCTCATGGAAGGGCAAATACCTGGCCGTATCGGTCGACATCCACAAGCTCATCGGGGAAGTGACCGCCATCCTTGAGCACAGCATCGACAGGAGGATTGAGGTCAGGAGGGAGCTCAATGCGGATCCGGCATTTGTCAAAGGTGATCCGCCCCAGCTCCAAAACGCGCTGCTCAATCTCGCCATAAATGCACGTGATGCTCTGCCTAACGGCGGGGAGATCGTCTTCACCACTGAAATAGTTCGCAGCGAAGATGTCCCTTGCGACGAGGAGAAGAGATTGGCGGCAGGAGGGCGTTATCTGAAAATATGCGTCATAGACGACGGGATAGGGATGGACGATGGACGGCAAGCCATATGTTCGAACCGTTTTTCACTACAAAACCCATGGGCAAGGGAACCGGGATGGGACTCGCGGCGGTCTATGGGACAGTCAGGAGCCATAATGGATTCATCAATGTGGGTAGCCGTCTTGGGAAAGGCACGGTGTGCTCCCTGTTCCTCCCTCTTCTTGAGGAAAGGACGGAACCGGAGAATGCCGCAGGAACCGCTCCTGTGCCGGCCAGCGTAAAATCAAGAATACTCCTGGCCGATGACGAGGAGGTAGTCCGCAATATCCTCTCCTCGTTCCTGCGTTCCCTCGGCCATGAAGTAATCGCGTGCAAGGATGGGATGGAGGCGGTCGAACACTACCGGAGCCATTGGAAGGAGACAGACCTTGTAATCCTTGACATGATGATGCCTGTGATGAACGGGGAAGACGCATTTTATGAAATGCGGGCGATCAACGGGGATATCAGGTCGCTGCTGATTTCAGGGTTCAGCGTTGACGGAAAGGCGCAGGAGTTACTTGATGCCGGGATGAAAGGATTCCTGCAAAAGCCGTTTGTCTTCAGTGAACTGGCAGCCGCAGTGGAAGATGTGCTTAAGGAACAATAATGAGAGGCGGCGCAAATGCTGAAGGTTTTGATAGTTGAGGACAACCCGATGGTGGTAACCCTGTTCCGCGTTCTTGTCAGGAAGACAGACATGAACGCGGAGACAAGCGAGGTTCATTCGGTCGAAAAGGCACTTGTCCTCCTTGCCGGGATCAAGTATGACCTGATCTTCCTTGATCATGAACTTCCGGACGGGGACGGGTGGGAAATTGCGGAGATGACATCCCTGGAGCCGGAGAAGTTCGGGAAACCAAAAATAATAGCGATGTCCGGCAGCGCGTCCTCCGCCGATGTGGATACAAGGAAGAAGAATTTTTCGCGGTTCATTGGGAAGCCGTTCAGCATTGAGGAGATATTGCCCCTGATAAGGGAAGCTTATGAAGCGAAACGGGAAATCAGCTGGGAAATGCATGTAGCATGAACCTGGAAATCACAAGATAAACACAAGGATTTTGCCGGCCAGGGGGAAAAGTTCTTTGAAGGACAAGGACTTGAAAAACAGTTTGTCGTCCCCCAAAACAGGATCCGGGAACTTTCTCCCCAGAGAACCGGATGTTCCCCTGGCTGGCAATATTCGGCACAAACCGGGAAAACACGTCGCCGGGGAAAAGAATAGCGTGTTGTTCTAAACGTAATGGAGGCCTTATGTTCAGAAAAAAATGGGACGCGAAGTCAATAATAAACCACATACTCGCAAGGCATGGAAGGAAACCGCTGAACTCTTCATTCTATGCGGCGACCTATCCTGCGGTGTACGCTGCGGCCGAACGGCTGTTCGGTTCCTGGGGATCCGCAATAGAGTCGTGCGGGATCAGCTATGATACCATAAGGAAATACCAGATATGGACGCACAAGAGAGTCATAAGGGAAATAAAGGCCAAAAGCCAGGCTGGCGCTTCCTTGAATTCAAATCATGTCCAGAAAAACAGCAAGTCCCTGTATATGGCATCTGTCAAGAGGTTCAAGAGCTGGGGCAATGCCGTAGAGGCGGCTGGACTCAGTTATGGCAAAATAAGGCTCAGGAGGAAGTTAAGCAGGCCTCAGATCAAAGGGGAGATACTCGGGCTTCACCGGAAAAAAATTGACCTGTCCTATACGAACATCAGGAAGAATTACCAGTATCTCCTTGCCGCAGGGATGAAGAAGCTTGGAGGCGGGAGCTGGGTGAAAGCCCGAAGAAAATGCGGGATACGCGGGAATTACAGGCTCAACATCAAGAGAAGGGCAAATGTTTAGATGGAGCAGCGGAAATTCAACTGGCCTTCAATGGTCAGGGAAATAATGGAGACGGCATTCCTGTCCCAGGCGGAAATGGCGGAGAAGCTGCATGTAAGCCAGCAGACGATCTCGAACTGGCTCAGCGGCTTCAGAAATCCCAGGGCTAAAATGATCCCTGGACTGCTGGAGCTGGCCGAGGGCGAAGGACTTGATATTTCAAAGTATGAGGCTGATCAGGATATTGACCGGATCAATGTATATATGGAAAAGAACAAGGACGTGGAGCTTGCAAGGATTTTCGAGCTATATGCAAGGATGGACGTGAGTCAGAGGAAAAGGTTCATGAGGGAGGCGGAGAGATTAGTCTGTGGAGATATAAATCCCCTGTGCTCCGCCAACGTAAAAGCGAGAAATATCCGCAAGTTCAAACATAATAACACGAAGGGACTGTTTGTAAAAAATGATTAGACGGATGCAGAGAATATTGAAGAAGGCCGGACATGAGGCTCATGTCTGGAGCATGAACGGGATGAGGATGGTGGTTTTGCGTGACGGAGGACGGGTTCTCGGACTCTATGCGCCGGATTCGGAGGAGAGCTTCTTCTGGAACAATCCGCGCATTTTTGATGATGCACGGTTGGTGTGGAAAGAGAGATGGCCCAATCCCGGCGGCGACCGCTGCTGGCTTTCTCCGGTCTGCACAATCGGAAACACTCATGGAAATCCCGCTGGCAGGTACAATATTCCCTGGAGAGTTGATCCCGGATACCATGACGTGGAGAGATGGAAGGGCGGAGATATGCGCCTGTGCAATGTGGGGAAAATATTCCTGCACAAGACCAGGAAGAAAGATACATTTGCCCTTGAGAGGTATCTTTCGTGGACTGAAAACCCGCTCCGGCATATGGAGGAGGACCGGACGAGGGATCTTTCATATGCGGGCTACTCTCAGAAGACAAGGCTGGAAAGTTTCTCGTGTAACAAGAACAATCTCTCGATATGGAACATCCTACAGCTTCCAATAGGAGGCGAAATTGTTGTTCCAGTCTACGGCAGAAGCTCCTTGGTACGTTCCACCCTCGGAATCAAGAACACGGATTTTCTGAAAGTCAGCGATGGAAAAATCCAGATCAAGGCGGGCGGAGAAAATGACTGCCTGATTTCAATTCCACCGCAAATGTCCACCGGCAGAATTGGCTATGTCCGGCAGGAAGGCAGACAGTGGATTCTGGTTGTCCGGAATTTCCAAGTCAATCCTTCCGGAGAATATATGAACTGCTTCAGCGGATCGACGGGAAAACCCGGATATGCGGTTCAATGCCGGAGTGTTTCCGACGGCGAAGCAAGCCACGTGGAATTGCACCACCATGTTCCAGCAAACAGTTTCCAGGTCATCTACGACACCAGCCAGACCTGGTGCTTCAGGGGAAGCCGGAAAAACATCCTTCATGCAGCAGCATGTCTGACAGGATATGAGCTCGTTCCCAGCAGCGGAATATGGCACCGGACAGGTGGATTATGACATCAGGAAAAAGCTGGGTTGTTTATTTTCTTTCTGCATTCAAATTAATGATTGAGGTTGCAGCCCTTGCGGCTTTTCTATGCCTCAGACATAGCATATATGATTTTCTTAGCAGTGGTTTGAATCGCAAGATTGAGATTGATTCTTATATTTTCCCGGCATGTGGGTTGCTGATGCTGTATTTCCTTGGAAGTTTCATCTATCAGCTCGCTCTTTTGAAAAGCATCAGCTTCCAGATGGGAGAAAACGGCGTGACTTTCAGGTCCGGAATCCTCCCATGGGAAAAACAGGAGTTCTTCTGGTCATACCACCAGCTTTTCCGTGCCTCTTATAGCCACGGCTTCTTCGGATGGCTGTTCAACTACGGCCACGTCACATTGACCGATTCCAAGGGAACCACATCTGTTTCCACCCAGTTCTTCATCCACAATGCGAAGGGGCTGGTCGAACAGATCAATTATCAAATCATGCAGGGGAAATCATGAATGGACTGGGTCAGCTAAATATGATTGAAACTAAGGAATCACGTCAAGTCAACCCAAAGATGATACAATCTAATGCAGCTCTGCCTCTCATCTGTTTTTCGTTTATTTTCCGAGATTGCCTTACTGGTTTTACCATTGATTGAAATATCTTCGATCTTGTCGCCAACGCTCCATAAATTATTATCATCTGAAGTGGCGCTCTTATCGTCTATCCAGCTATTTATCCTGCCAATCCATAAATTAAAATCGTCTTTTTGAATATAGCCGATCATTGCGGCAGAAGAAAACTTCGACCCATGCGCGCCAATTTTGAACCGTTGTATTCCCCCACTTGTTTTGTATAAGTCCGACGAGCCCACATCAAAGAGCCTCGCGCGACAATTATATTTACCCGTTGACGACAATTAAAAATACCCACGGAATTCCGGTTCAAGCCATCCTCTGAAAGCTATTGTTCATGCAACAGCAATCAGGAAGGATGTGCATGATCAAGGAAACGCAGTATCGGAAACTTATAGAGGTATTCAACAAGTCAGGGGAAATATCGATGAGTTCAATGAAGGCAGGAATAGACCGGAAGACCGGATCGAAATATCTGAGAAGGGGCCGGAGTCCTTCGGAAAGGAGGAAGCCCCATCTGTGGCGCACACGGAAGGATCCGTTCGCGGATGTGGCCGAGGAGATAGAGGAGATGCTCGGGAACGCGGACAACCTGGAGCCGCTGACCGTTTTCATGCATCTGCAGGGCAAGTATCCCGGCAAGTTCCGCGACGGGCAGCTGAGGACGCTGGAGCGGAGGGTGAAGGAATGGAGGATGGCGAGCGGGAGTTCGAAGGTCGTGAGCATTCCGCAGGTCCATGTTCCCGGCAGACTTATGGAGCTTGACTGGACGAGCATGAACGGGCTGAAGGTTACGGTGTGCGGAATCCATTTCACGCATCTGCTGTGCCACGCCGTCATGACATATTCCAACTGGGAATGGGCGGAGATCGCCAGCTCCGAGAGTTTCACCTCCCTGAAGAAGGGTTTCCAGTCGGCGGTCTTCCGTCTCGGGGCGGTGCCGGAAATCCTACAGACTGACAACAGCAGCGCGGCCACGCACCAGACGGGCAAGGAAGGGAAAGGCAGGGAATTCAACCACGACTACGCGACATTCCTCGGGCACTACGGAGTGGCACCAATGCCGTTAACTTAAGCGCATCCCTTTTATAGTCAAAGAGTAGCAACATGCTTGCTATTATTTATACTTTTGATAAAGTAAATATAAAATACCGTGCTATGGTAGTATATAATTATATAAAAGGAGGGGCCATGAAGGAGTCGGACATCAGGAAGATTGTCTTTGAGACGCTGGAGACACATCTGGAGCTGCAGCTGAGGGCGATACGGCAGATGATAGGGACGGAGGAGCTTCCTCCGCCGGTCAGGATAAAGAGGGGGCTCAGGAAGGACTCGCTGGTCGATCTCAGCGTCCGTGTGCTGGAGGACGAGGGCGGGCCGATGCACGTTGAACAGATAAGGGAGGAGCT
Source organism: Victivallales bacterium (assembly GCA_049297395.1). GTDB lineage: Bacteria > Verrucomicrobiota > Lentisphaeria > Victivallales > GWF2-50-93 > GWF2-50-93. The sequence goes on from JBAQUG010000016.1 coordinate 9,359, forward strand.
CCTCAAGAAGTTTGGAAGGGTCACCGAGCGCGACAGTCTACAGAGCTCACTTGGTAAGAAGGCGAAGTCCGGTGAGCTTTTTGCCATGAAAGGGGACGGGGTGTTCGAACTCATGCGGAAGGGGAAGGGCAAATGAAGCTGGAGAAGATGTGCGAGTGGATCGGCTCCGGGCTTGTGGAGGAAATAGACTCGGCCAGGAAAAAGTCGGGGGAAAGCAGGAGGGACAGGAAACTCGGGACGGCCGGAATGATATTCCTGTTCCTGTCGGTGGCCTTGAACACAGAGAGGAAAAGCCTCCGCGAGATACTCAGGCAGTGCTCAGCCGACTCGGGCGAGGACTGGTCGGTGTCGCCATCCGGATTCTGCAAGGCCAGGCTGCGCTTTTCCCCTCAGGCATCTGCATAGGCTCTTCGGAAGCCTCGTCTCAAGGCTGGAGCGGCTGCTGCCTGGGGACAGGACCAGATGGAAGGGGTTCCGCCTGGTCTGCGCAGACAAGACGACTCTTTCACTGCCGGACTGTCCGGAGCTCTGGAAGAAGTTCGGATGCCACAAGGTCAGGAAGCACCTCGGGCCGGTCGGCGCTGAGTTCTGCTGTCTCTTCTCCGTGTTCACGAGGGCGCCGCTCGCATTCGCGTTCGACAAGTCGAGCACCTCGGAGAACCGCCTCTTCTCGCGTCTTGCCGGACACATACGCAAGGGAACCGTTCTTCTCCTGGACAATGGATTCTATGCCTTCGGGATATTCGAGCTCCTCCTTGCCAGGCTGTCCCATTTCATAATTCCGGCCTCCGTTTCGCTCAGGCCGAAGCTCGTCAGCCAGATCGGCCCCGGGGACTATCTGGCCGAAATAAGGGACTCCAAAACCAGACGGACCATGATCGTCCGCGTCATATACGTCTACAGGCGTGGCTTCAGGAGAAGGCGCATCGTCACATCGCTCCTCGACCACGTGAAGTTTCCGGCCGCCGAAATAGCCGCCCTCTACCATCTGCGATGGACCGTCGAGACGTTCTACCGCGAGTTCAAGGTCAACATGAGGGCGAACGTCTGGCACTGCCAGAAGACGGACTCCTTCGAGAAGGAGCTGCTCTCAAAGCTCATCGCCGTCTGCCTTGTCAGGCTTGCTTCTGCCGCCTCCTCGGGCCGGGAAGACCGCATGCCATGCGAGCTGAGCTTCTCGAAGATACTTGTCGAGGTGAGGATATTCCTCGGGAAAATCACCTCCAAGGCCCACTTCGAGAGCTTCTCCGGAGAATATCTCCAGCTGATACGCAGGTGCTGCAGATACCTTGTCGATGTCAGGCCGGGCAGATCCTTCCCCAGAGACAAGCAGGAATACAGGAGAAAATCAAGGGGGCTCCTGAAAAAGCGCCCTGGAAGACCGCCGACAAAATATCAGGCTTTGGAAACTCAAAAGCCGGAGTTGCTTCCCTCGGCAAACGGGGTTGTCTTTCTCTTAAGTTAACGGCATTGGAGTGGCACCGCGCAGCATCAATATAAATTGTCCTGATGAAAACGGGGATATAGAGAGCGCGAACGGGCATCTTAAGCGACGCATAGGGCAGCACCTCGCGCTCCGCGGAAGCCGCGATTTTGGCAGCGTGGACGAATACAGGCTGTTCCTTGCGGGGATTCTCGTGAAGACGAACAGGAACAGGTCGGAGAAGCTGAAGGAGGAGCTGGATGCGATGCGCCCGCTGCCTCAGACGCGGCTTCCGGAATACGCCGAGGAGGAGAAGACAGTGAGCGTCGGGACCGTCCGCGTCGGGAATGTGGCCTACAGCGTGCCGTCGAGGCTCAGGGGCTGCCGTGTAAGGGTGAGGATCCATGATGACAGGATAGACGTGTTCTCCGGAAGGATGAAGATCGCAAGCATGGAAAAGGGGGCGTGTCAGGAATACCGCGTCGACTACAGGCACGTCGTCGAGTCCCTGCGGCGCAAGCCCGGCGCGTTCGCCGGCTGCCGCTATAGGGAGCAGATGTTCCCCGGGGACGTGTTCAGGGATACGTACGGCATATTGTCCGGGAGGCTGGCTGGGACGTCTGCGGACAGGGAGTACATCGAGATACTCTCCCTTGCCGCGAACAACGGCGAGGAGAAGGTCTCTGAGATCCTCAGGGCGCTGATACGGAAATGCGGAGATGTCTCCGCGGGCGCGGTCAGGAGAGGACTGGACATTCCCGCAAAGTTTCCGGAAGTGAATGTCGGAATTCCGGAGTTTTTCATATACGACGGCCTTCTCAAACGTGAAGGAGGGCTGCGCCATGCCAACTGATCCGCTTGTCCTGCTCCTGAAGTCATTCAACCTCACGACGGCGGCGGGGATCTACGATGATGCGCTGGCCCTCGCGGAGAAGGAGAACTGGGGATACCGCAGGTTCCTCCAGTACCTCTGCGAGAACGAATGCCAGGCGCGGCACGACAGGAAGACTAGGCGGCTTCTGTCAAGTTCGAGGCTTCCCGCAGGCAAGACGCTGGCGTCTCTCGACGAGAAGCTCCTTCCCGAAAAATGCCGCAGGATGCTGCCGACCCTCCTCGACGGAAGCTTCGTCGACAGGGCGGAGAACATACTCGCCTTCGGGCTGCCAGGCCGGGGAAAGTCGCATTTTTTGGCGGCGCTGGCGCACGAGCTGATACTCAGGCACCAGTACGAGATCCTGTTCATCCCGACGTTCAGGCTCGTACAGGAGCTGCTGGCGGCAAGGCAGCGCATGGCACTGGACAGGCAGCTCCAGAGGTACAACAGGTTCGACGTGGTCATAATCGACGACATCGGATATGTCCAGCAGAACCGGGACGAGATGGAGGTTCTCTTCACCTTCCTCGCTGAACGCTACGAGAGGAAGTCCGTGATGATCTCCAGCAACCTGGTGTTCTCCGAATGGAACAGGATCTTCAAGGATCCCATGACGACCATGGCCGCCATAGACAGGCTGGTCCATCATTCGGTCATCCTCGAGTTCAACAACAACAGCATCCGCGAGATGCACGCCAGGAAGAGGAAGACGCTCTCCGAGGAGGACGACGACTGACGGGAAAACCGGCGGTCCGCAGGAAAGAAGGGGTTTTCCAATAGGTCAACCGGGAATCCCGGAAGCAGGAAGACAAAGACATGGAATCCAAGGAGGAGCGGAGGGGTCTGCCTCCGGCAGATAGAATCCCCTCCGCTCAAAGACCGAAGAAAAAGACGAAGAGAAGAAAAAACCGGGGGAAAAAAACCAAACACAAGGAGGAATACAGGGAAAAACACATGTGGAATCCGTGGGTATTTCTAATTGTCGCCAAGGGAAATTCTAATTGTCGCTTGAAGTTCTGTCGGTCAACATTGGTTGTCCTCCGTTCAAACGTTCTTCTTCGGATTTCTGACTGTCTCCCTTTCCCTGCTACTCGCCGGTTTTCCCTCCGATTACTCGGAAGTTGTCCGTCTTTCGCATCTGGCCGAATTGCCAGCTGCCTCGGGCGTTGACCCGATGCATTGGGTACTATGGAGACTCTGTCGTCATGCAGGAGAGATTACCCTTCCTGTTTAGACGATCCCATGGTATGCATGTAAGAGTGATCTTGAGCACTTAGGCGCCCCGTTCGACTGTTATCCAGCTTATTGCTGGCATCGTCCCTTGGATGTTTACGCTCGCACATGTGCGAGAACGAGCGTCATCGGGATTCTGCCCCTTATCCGGTGTGAGCAGTGAGTGCGTTCCTCCGATTTCAGTCTGGGGTTCAGGCAGTTTAGCTTTCGCCTTATGCTCCTCCCTTTGCCACTGTCTCTTGGGAATCTCCGGATTCCCGCACAGTGGCGTTACAACCATGCTGTTTTCCTCCGCTTCTTTCGAAGTCTCATCCCGTTGCCGGGCCGAAGTAGGGTTGTTAGGGTAGTTCATAACACCTCGAACTACAGGGTCTTCCCTGTTTCTATTACATGCACCTCATGGCGCACGCACATGCCGCATATAATAACGATCGCGGATCAAAACTCAATCCCGGTTCGGCGAAAATCTCTTCATTTTTACAATCTTCAGCCCTTCCAGCAGCATCGCCAGCATCACGGAATCTATCTTCTGCTTCCCGCCTTCGCCCTGCGGCAGAGGGAACGAACCGGCCTCAAGCCGCTTCATCCATATGCAGTATCCGCCCCTCTCGAAATACAACACCTTTATCCGGTCGCGCGGCCGGTTCAGGAACACGAACAGCGAGCCCGACAGCGGATCCTCTTCGAGCCGGGATGAGACCAGGGAAGACAATGTGTCATAGCTCTTCCTCTTATGCGGAGCTCCGCATAAGAGGAATTATGTGGAGTTTCCCGTTATGCAAAGTCAAGGGGGTACTCTCTCCTCGTACCGCTTGTTGTGGCTGAAATGGTTACTTTGCATAACCGTTTGCTTTCTTTGCCGTCTGCAACAGCTCCAGAAGCTTGTCGGGCCTGCGGAAAAGCCCTGGCTGCAATATAGGTGGCACTCTTGCCATAAGGGACTCCAGCTTTTCAGTTGGATCGGCGCGCAGATACACCTCTGTGCTTTGGAGTTTAGAATGTCCCAGCCACAAGGCGACCTTTCTGATATCATGAGTGGCTTGCAGCATATGCATTGCGCAGGAATGACGAAGCACATGTGGCGATACGTGTTTGTTTGCGAGAGAAGGTTTTTCCTTTATGGCTGTCTTCACATGTTTGGACAAAACATACTCGAAACCGGCCCTGGTCATGTACGTACCACGTGCATTGAGGAACAATTCGTCAGCCGAATCCACCCTGACCGCAAGCCAGTCTCTAATGGCAATAGCGGTTTCCTTCCATAGGGGCAGCGTTCTTTCACGTCTGCCTTTTCCTAGAACACGGACACTTGGGTATGGATGAAGCTCGCAATCACCGGTCTTTAGTCCGACCAATTCAGAAACCCTCAGTCCGGCCGTGAAAGCCAAATACAGCATCGCTCTATCTCTTAGGCCAGTTTTCGATTGAAGATCAGGAGCGTCAAGGAGCGCCTGCATTTCCTCTCCAGTGAGGTAGTCGACCAAGGTTTCATCGCATTTTTTAATTGGGATGGCGTGAATGGTGCGTGATTGATCAAGACAGACAGGACTACGAAACTCCAGGAATCGAAAGAAAGCCTTGATTGCGGCCAGTCGCGCATTTCGAGTTTTCGGTGAGTTTCCCCGATCTCGTTCGAGATGCTCCAGGAATCCGAGGATCAACACTGAGTCAAGTTGAAACAACTCTAGTTCGGAAGGAAGACAGGAGAATTTATCAGCTGCGTAACATACGAGCAGTTCAAAAGCGTAGGCATATGTCTCAGTGGTATGCGGGCTGGTTCGACGCTCGCGGGGAAGATATTCCCGGAGGAAAGCGCTGAGATGAGTGGCAAGTGGATTCATGATACACCTCCGTTGTAGAATTCCTCGCCAGTGGCCGCGATCTGCTTCATCAGAGAGGGTGTGGACTGAAGATACCAATACGTATCCGTTACATGGGAATGCCCCAGATAAGTGCTAAGAGCAACGAGATGCCGCCTGACCGCCTTCGGATCTGCACTGCATTGTTCAAGGGACCGTACCGCAAAAGTATGCCTCAAATCATGCATTCGCGGATTACGGCATCCGTGTATGCCGCGCAATCTCGCAATACGAGTCAACTCCCGAAAGACCGTGTTTACAGTGCTGTACTTAATGCCGGATCCGTGCAAAGAGACAAACATGGAACTGTCCAACGCACCCCAACGCTTTCGGATCTCGAGATAATTGCACAACCTGTCGCGAGTTGTTTGATGCACTGGCACGAGACGACTTTTATTGAATTTCGTCATGCGGATAAGAAGCCCGTCGGTGGTCAAATCGTCTACTTGGAAAGCCAGAGCTTCCGAGATCCGAATCCCGGTTGCGGCCAATAGAGAAATCAGCGTAACGTAAGTTGTCGGACGTATCGAGCCATCCGGCTGTAGCGCTCTGGCTGCCGCCAGGAGCCTGCTGATTTCCGACTCAGTATAGATATGCGGGCATATTCGCTTGAATGACAGGTTGCCAAATGCGTCTGCCGGAGGTATCTGGTGGCGTGAATCCTCCGCATTGAGCATCAAGGCAAATCGGCGAACAGTGAGCAGTCGGTTACGACGTTGCTGCGGAGAAGGTGCTTGCGATGCCCAGTCCAAAACGCAGAAGACTGATACGTGTTTTTCGTTGCTCTCATCGGCGAATAATGCAAAGTTGCGCAAGAGTATGGCCTGGGTCCTGAACTTGAACCCCAGAGAACGATGCAGTTCAACGTAATTATTGACTCTGTCTGTTAACATGAGAAACCCCCTTCCGGCCAGGGCTGGGCGATTCCCTGCAGCATATTCACGTCCACTTTGGCATAATACGCTGTCATATCCAAGGAACGGTGACGAAGTATCGTCGAAACAGCTTCCAACTCAAGGCCGGCGCGAAGCATGCTTGTTGCAGCAGAATGGCGCAGGAGGCTGGCTCCCAGGCTCGGTGGATTTTTAATTCCGGCCCGTCGTATCGCAGCAGCAACAATGCTGGAAACAACAGATGGTCCTGCCAAGGGACGCCAAGGAGCTTTTGCACAGAGGAAAATCCTTTCAATCGGAATTGCAGGCCTTGCCGATTCAAGATAGGATAAAAGCGCATCTCCAACATCTTGGGGAATCGGCAGATGGCATTCCAATCGTCCTTTTCCCGACAACTTTATTGTCCCTTTTTCCCAGTCGATATCCTGAATCCGCATCGCTACAATGTCTCCTGCGCGCAGGGCAAGGCGGTAGAGCATCAGCAGGATTGCGCGATCTCGCACACCGTTAGTTATTTTCGTGTCGCATGATTCAATTATCCGCCAGATATCAGTTTCAGGAAGATACTTCGGCAGCGAGGAGAGCCTCCATTGCGGAATCGGAGGTATTGCAGATGCCATTTCCAGCCGTATTAGTCCCTGTGATGCCAGAAACTTTATGAATGTGCGAATTGCCGTAATGAAACATTTTGTCTGTGGGCGACTGTTGCGTTTTGCATAGGCGCAAGCAGTCTTGCGTAGCTTTTCAGTGGTGTAGTTATGTGGCTCGTAACCCAGCTCGGAACATAGACTGCCAGCCAAGCGTACTACACGTACTACTGTGGATGGAGACAGGCCACGATGGTATGATAGCCAATTGCGAAAAGAAGTAAGGACAGGTGCTTCCTCCGCTGAGGGAATTATCGTTGCTTGAACTACGCCTTGACGCACCAGAAAATCGACAATCCGCCGAATCATATGGATATATTGTTGCGATACTTTCCGATTTGGTATGAATGGACACCTGCAGTAGTGACTTGCAAAGTCCGAAATTACTTCTTCATCAAGACACCCAGGAACGATATTTTTGCGAGTGATCCAGAAGCCAAAGTGTGCTCCCGCCCTTATGTAATTGCCGATTGTAGATTTGCAATAACCTGCCAAGGTAAGCTCTTCCACAAAATCTTCCAGGTAGCGGCTTAGACATCCAGGATCAATTTGAACAGCCCATTTTTCTCTCCACATGTTCATGGCATTATGCTCCTTTTTTGTTCCGCAATCTTCATGAGTGCGGATAACAGGAGCCTATAGTTATGTTGCGTGGATGATATTGCAAGCTTTTCTCAAATACCTTGTAGGCAAAGCCTTATCACAGTAGGCTCGATCTTAACTTTGCATAACGGGAAACTCCACATAATTCCTCATGTCGATCGGATCCCGGCAGAGGAAGATCTTCGTGTCGCCAAGCGTGGGGAACATTACAATGCCTCCCTTATCGCACACAGCGCCCGCTTGAACGCGACATCCTCGAAGTTGCCACACAACTCAAACACGACCTCACGGTATGTCAGCTTCAGCGATGCCGCCTCTGGCTTCTGCTGTCCAGCCTTGTCCGGCACCAGCTCTATGAAGAGATCCTTCAAGTTCTCCGGCGGCTTCTGCTCCTCCGGAAGAAATCTCCGCTCATACGTCTTCGCCTTGCGGCACTGCCGCTCGAACCATTTCAGGGCAAGCCCCTTTCCAAGGCAATAGTTCTCCTTCGAAGTCCCGCTCTTCAGAAAATCCCCATAGACATTTTCCCAGCTCGAATAATTCTCGGCATTCACATCCAACCTCCATGTTTTTGTTTATGAAGGAAGATTATAGCGGAACTACGCAACCTTGTAAACGTGGGCTCGTCGGACGCTTACGATATCACCGCTATTGGCTGCTGGGCGCATTGCAGACGTCGCTATTTCCAGGCTGCCAAGATCGGAGTCAAGGAGGCGGATCCTTTCGTCACGCTCATCAACATCCTCTACCGCATTGAGCACAGGATCGCCGACATGAAGGCGAAGGGAGCCGGCGAACAGATACCTTCATCCTATTGTTTCGTACTGACATCCCTGCGGCAGAAAGTGAACAGGAATATCAAAGGTCTTTTTGCAATATTTTGCCAGTTCCACAACGCCCCATTCCTCGCTGGCCGCATGATTGACAACTATCAGGGGAAAGTCAACGTCAATAGCGAGCGAGCCTATCCGGCATATAGCCAGATAGTCGTCCGAAACAGTGGCCGCCTCTCCACCCAGCGAACGAGCAAGCAATACATCTGTGGCAGCGCCTGTCCCAAGCGACAGCCTGCTAATAACTTTTTCCGGATTCCCGACAACCCCAACATATTTCTGCCCCAAGGGACCCATCAGCTCCAGTATTTTCATCGCCAGTTTCCGAACGGTTGCGGGCTCTATCTCATAGACAGAATAATACGTGCTGCTTCTTGCCACCGATCCGGTAAATCCCAGATTCCTCGCCCATGTGTCCTTTATTCCATACACGGGAAAAGTGTCCCATACATCATGCGAGCGGTATACCACCATTTTCCTGTTCAGTATAAATTCTACTTTTTCCTTCTCTTCGGATATGGCTACGTCAATCTCATACCCCCGGTCACCCTTCAGAAAAGTCGCCTCATGAGTCAAAAAGAAATTACACCCTAACTCACACGCCTTGCGTAACTGTGGAAATGTGCTTTTCCATGATACCGCCATTGCCTTGATCTCGGTCTCGCCATCCCCGGCTTTTATCCCGTCACACGTGTCATTCCAGTCAACCCATGTCCCCATTCGTTTGAAATGTTCGTGTACTTCCCGTGCCTTCATCTTAAACCTCCTGCGTTTAGTATTTTGATTTTCAGTTCTCCGATTCATCACGGATTCAGGAGATACTCAATCCCATCATATTACCTAGTCAGTCTTTCGCCGGCAAGTTTAATGAACTCTTTGGATTTTTCAAAATCATCAAACGTTTCACAGTGGCATGCCACCTCTACGACGGAGGAGCCGACAAGGGATTTCATGTTCTCTATCTGTGAAATCATTTCATCCGTGTTTTTATTCACAATATCCTTTTGGGTATCCATCAATTTCTGAATCACCACCTTCCTCCCAAACACCTCGACAGCTGTTCCCATGTCCGACCATGGACTTACATGTATCTTATGAAGATTTTGCAATGACGCCAGATCCCGGTATATGGGCGTAAGACATCCACAGCTATGATAATAGTATTTTTTTCCGTACTTTGAACATTCCAGCTCGTATGGATAAATAAACTCCTTGTAATCTTCCGGAGAAAACATTTGACAGTTAATATCATCTCCGCCTATTGATGGAGTAAAACAGTTCCGCCCTGATGTTTTATTCATTTCTTCAGACTTCTCGATGGAGGATTTGACAAAAAACGACATTGTTCTATGCAGAAGAGCGGGGTTTAGTTTCATATCCATGAGAACGTTAATCATTCCCCTTGTCCGACATGCTTCTTCGAATGGGCTCCCTATCCTGTTCAGGAATCCGAACCCGATATTATCATCCTGAATTTTCAACTTGCCCCCTGTCAATTCAGTAAACAGATTAATACGTTTCTCGTGCACCTCAGGTTCAAAATGATAACTGTGAATCTTTAGCTTGTCAAAATCGCCTTCACTGTTTATGAAAGGCTCAAGATGGAAGTCCCCTGTATCCAGGTTGTATTCAACTTTATCCCAGATCGGGTTCAGGTTATTTTGATTTCTAATCCAGAGCAGGTTGAAGTTTGTTGTTATTTCAGGAGTTACAGGAAGATCCCCCGGCATTTGCTCAATATAAAACATTCTTTGCTTTAACTGGAATATAATCACCTTCTCCGCAAGTTTATGAGGATATTCCCCCGTGACCGACATTATTTTTTCCAGATCCAATTGAACTTTTAACAGTTTCATCCACAGGTTCAGCCTCAATATGGACCAATCAAACGGCACGGAGAAATAGACGGGAATTTTTTCTGTGGCTATCAAATCATTGTGTTCAGCCATTAAATCTGTGCGCCTCCTGTTTTCCGCAGAATCGCATACTTCAAGAAAATGCTCGACAATGTCTTTAATGTGTTCCGTCATGGCTATCCTTTTTATGGTTCTTTATCTTGCGTTATTATCACGGGAGAGTTCAAACTCCTCCAGCTCCGAGATTATTTTCCACTATAGACCAGGACCTGGGGGTTGATATCTCGTTTTTCCCTGGCAGGCCATATAACCTGATTCTCTTTCCTGTTTCCCTGAGAGTTTTAATGTCTTCAGGATGGATCGACCCGTCTGGCAAGGGGCCTGTATTTACAAGTAAATTGCAATTGTTGCTCAGTGCATATGCCAGTTCTCCCCTGAGATCGTCCGGAGTCTTATGCGCTGTGTCTCTCACATACCCCCAGCCCTGGCGTTGAAGTGTAGAACAGATTTCATTATGTTTATTTTTATTTTTCCGCCAGGCATTTTCGGCCAACAATGCACCCTTTTTATAACCTTTCTGCCGGAGTACATCGGCAAGAGAATTGAAGGAATGTTCGGGAGCAGCAAAATCTTCATCTCCTGTCGCTCCCTGTTTAAAGGAAATTAACACTTCAGGTCGTTTTTCTCTGATCAATCTATAAGTCTCCTCCACTGGAATAAGTTCAGGAATCATATAGTAAGCCATAATTATATCTAGCCAAATACCAGCTAAGGGGTGCTCTATGCTCAAAAGTTCCTCAAGGCAGGCGTGGACATACTCCCAGTACCTTTTGAATTCATTTGCCAGCTTGAGTTCATAACGTTTTTCGTCTGTATAATCAGGTCTCGCTATCTCCAGGATATTCCTGGGGAGAGAATAGGGGTGACGCCAATTCAATACGTGGGTGTAATAAAGAAAAAAACCCAATCCCTTTTTACTGCATTCCTCCGCCAATTCCATGACAATATCTCTTTTACAGGCGCAATAACTGTTATAAGCTTCTGTTTTTGAATTCCACAGGCAGAAACCTTCATGGTGGCAACTTGTAAAATTGACGTATTTCATCCCGGCCTCCAGAGCCAGATCTGTAATAAAATCGGCATCAAAATGTTTAGGATTGAAGCTGTCAAACATTTTTTCATATTCATTGATCGGTATATTCATATTATACATGGCCCATTCCCCTTTTCCTAATTGAGAATAAAGGCCATAGTGCAGAAACATGCCAAAAGCGGCATCTTTGAACCATTGAAGATTTGCCTCTTTCTGGTTTTTGTTCCAAATATCATGGTGGTCTTTTAAATACGCAGGTGTTCCACTTGATTTCATTATAACCTCTTATTTTGTTTGAACAGGCATTACGGGAAATAGACATCTCGCTCAAGACCAAGTCTTTCAAACTGTTCCGCAGGTGCATTGTTTTCTTTCATGCATCCTACAAGAAGTTCAATCATTCTTCCTTCTAGTTCCTGATCCTGTACCGGGCTTTTCTGGGTTGGATCTTTGTCAGTATCAAAGAGCAGGGTCTTATCAATACCGCCTCCGGTCCCGGGCCAGCCTCCTGCGCCTGATTTGATTTTAAGGGTCTTGCATCCCTTTGTGAAGCTGAATGGTTCATTAAGTTTCTCAATGCCGTGCAGTTCCTCCGGTGCAAAAGTCCTGTGCATATGAGTCGGCATCAGCGTGTACTCATACAGCGGAGAGTTGTCTTCATCGGCAGCCCCGCGCATATAGACATATCTTCCGTCCGTACAGTTCACATGCCCTCCATGCATTCCGAAAAGCCCTGCCTTTCTCACAGGTTTGTCGGAATTAATGGTGTCTCTCAGCGGTTTCCCCTGCATGTCATCAGGGAGAGCAATCCCGAAATATTCGAGTATCGTCGCGGGAATATCGATTGTCTGAACGAGACTTTTCCTTCTCTCACCCTTCAGTCCGCATCCGTAGGGCGGCAGCATATGCCGGTTCAGGGAATCAAACATCACCATTATGGCTTTCATAAAATTTCATTCCTGTTTTGTTTAAATTTGCGCTACATACCGTATTTCAGCGCTTTCTTAAAATTTACAGAGTTGGAGTTTTGGGTTTATGCTGGAATTTTCTATCAATCGGTTCATCAGGCGACTATACATACGTTCTCTCAGATATTTGTATTGGCGGTCATCCCAGCGATTTTCGAGGGCATTCGGATCTTGGCAAGGTCATAAAGCTCCCCATACGCCCGGTTGCCGTAGACCGTGATCCTGGCGTCTGCAGTTCGTAATGACACCATATGTTCGCCATCGCCGTCTAGATATTGAAGTTCACTGAAAACATCATCGCGATGGGTTGAACTCGTTCCCTCAATCAAAGACAGGAAGCTCTTTCCCTGGAGAGTGTCTGGAATCTTCAGATCGCATAACCCCATGAGGGTCGGTAAAAAATCTATCGTTTCGACTAGGGCGTCAGACTTGGTTGCGTTCGAAGAGTATTTAGGTGCGGCTATAATACATGGAACACGCAATGCGTCATCAAAGAAAAATGGTCCCTTTTGCCATTGCCAATGATTGGCCAACATCTCGCCGTGGTCGGATGTAAGGACGATGACAGTGTTGTTGAGTTCGCCCAAGGCGTCCAATCCATGCAGAAGGCGTCCGAATTGATCATCTATATGGGAGATTGTTCCATAATATAGGGAAAGTGAGTTTTGGATGACTCGATCAAGGGCAGCCCCTTTCTTCCCCTCAAATTCACGCATTGCAAGACAAGTGAAATGGGGGGGGAGGAGGTCGAGTTCCGCTTCACTGCGCACAGGCAATGGAATATCATCAGGCGGATACATGCGGTCCCATGGCGAAGGAACAATGAATCGCAGATGTGGATCCCACGTGCCGGCCCAAAGAAAAAAGGGTCGATCAGTCTGCTTATTCTGATGTTCACGTATCCAGGCTAGAGACTGATCTGTAACCCAGGACGTCATGGTAAGCGACTCATCCAGAGTCGTCCAGCTGGCGCAAAAGGCATCTGTGCGCTTGGGGTGGTCAGTTGTCGCAGCCAATGCGTAAAGTTCCGGATGTTCACGCCGAATCCAGTTCAAATACTCTCCTTTCGGATCCAGTCCATCCCAGTAGCACTGCGAATGGACACAGTCATGGAAACCGTAATAATCCTTCGGGGGCAGCGGCGTATGTATATGCGAGAGCGAAGCCTGAATGTGGGTGCGTCCCACGATGCCGGTATGATAACCCGCTTCGGAAAAGTAGTCTCCCATAGTGGGGAAATTCCGGGAAAGGTCAATGCCATTGTTCTTCACTCCATGCCGGGAGGGGTAGAGACCAGTCATTATGGATGTACGGGAATGCATACCGTCCCCTTGCACGTGGCAGTTACGAAAGAGTGCCCCTCTTTCGGCAAGCGCGTCAAAATGCGGAGTCTTGATTATTTTATTTCCCATGCACCCCATAAGATCTGCCCGTTGCTGATCCGTACAGTAAAAAAGGATATTAGGTCGATTCTTCTGTCGAGTATTCATATAATGCCTCCACTTTGACTCCGTTACACGGCATGTCTTTTCGCGCATGGCGCTGCTCCTTTCATTGGCGCTTTGTTTTTCGGCTGACTTCCGTATGCTGCCCGCAAAAGCGGACTTTTGCAGCGAGCGACTCGCATTATTGTCATTGATTATGATCATCTGGTCGTCTGGAAAGCCTCGATACTGCGCATATGGACTTTTTCGTCCGCCTTGAGGATCTCGACAATTACTTTTTTTGCGCGGACAAGCGGAAATTGACAGATGGCCTTATGCCCGATATTGTAACCTTCATAAACTGTAATGAGTGCGTCATGGATATACGTAATGATTGAAATACGGAAACGCTGAACTGACTCTCCATACCTCAAATCCTCCTGTAGAACCACATGATCCAGATGAAAATACTCCCGATTTTCAACTCCGTAACTCCATGAGTCCCCTTCCTGTTTAAACTGGTTGAATGATACGACCGGTTCGGAAAAACGCCGTTTTATCTCGGAGCCGAATCGCAATAGATTATCCTTGTCCTTTTCCGGAAGCAATCCGCGCCGGTCAGGCCCAATGCCCAGCAGCATATTGCATCCACGACCTACAGAATAATAATAGATCCCGGCAAGTTCGGCCGGACTTTTGACGGTATGTCCGTCCGCGTCGCTGTAGAACCAGTTGTAATCCCGCATCGTCAGGTCGCATTCCGCGGGCAGCCACATTTTTGTTTTGAGCTTCTTTTTCGCGTCCGCCAGGACAGAAAAATCAACCGTATCAACGGCGTTCCAGATGGGTACGGTTGCCAGGCCGGATTCGCTGCCGACCCAGCGGTAATCCGGATCTCCCATGTTGAAGATGAGGATCTTAGGCTGCATTTTGCGAACTTCGCGCATGATTCGCGGCCAGTCGTATTTGTGTCCCTCGGAGCCGCAGCCGTCAAACCACAGCATGTCGACTTGTCCATAGCCGGTCAGTATTTCTCCGACCTGACTTATGAAATAATCGTCATACGCCTTGCTGTCGGAATATAAAGGACATTTGACATCCGCGGGAGAATAATAGAGTCCGACCTTCAAATCATGTCTCCGGCAGGCGTCGGTGAATTCCCTGAGCACATCGCCACGCCCGCCCTTCCAGGGCGAATGAGCGACGCCGAAATCCGTGTATTTGGACGGCCAGTTCGCGAACCCGTCATGATGCTTGGCAGTCAGAACCATGTATTTTGCTCCGGCATCGGCTGCCGCCTTTGCCCAGTCATCGCAGTTCAATTGTGTCGGATTAAAGTCGACTGGATCCATTGGCTTTCCATCCCAGTCCACGTGGCCTTCACAGAACGTCCTGATCCCGAAGTGAATGAAAACTCCAAATTCCCAGTCATGGAACTCGATCTGACGGGCGGTTGGCGTGCATTTCTCCATATCTCCATCTCCTTTTCCTTCTTATTGATTTTGTTTTATAACCCGATCTTAACGGGAACGCCTCCCTTGGCGGTTGATTCGTTCATAGCCAGCGTGACCTCCAATGTTTTCAAAGCATCGGCGTAAGTCCCGAGAACAAGCGCCGGATTCTCTTCTTTGACGGCGTTGATAAAGTTTCTGTGCTCCAGCTCAAGTTTCATGTCGTTGGATTCGACAGGAATCGTCACCCATTCGCTATTACCCTCCTTGTAACTGATTTTATCGCTATCCATGTTGTAGGTCAGGAAAAAGTCCTGGCCGCATATCTCGAGAGAATTGCATTTCGGCACAGGCTGATCTTTATTATTCAAGACGTTGGATATGGCTATACTTCCAATGGCCCGGCTTCTGAAAACGACCTGGGCCGCCATTGAGTCATACACGTCGCAATTCTCGAATCTCATTGAGTTTATCCCAGACGATGTGACGGCGGAAACCGATGAAATATCGCCGAGAAGATATATCATAAAATCAACCTGGTGCGTTGCCATCTCAACCATCATGCCTCCGGAACCCGACATTTTTCGCCACCAATGCACAGGGACAAATCCGCCCATCCGGCAGGTTCTGGCGATGGATATCATGTTGCGGCACAGAACATTTTTCACCTTGGCCACCGAATCACCGTGCCGCAACATGTATCCACCGCTTGTCACAAGCCCACACCCATGAATTTTATCGGATATATCACGACACAGTTCAAGATTAAGCCCTATCGGCTTCTCACAGAGGAATGGTATCCCGGCGAAAACAGCGGCTTTCTCCACGGAACCGTCATGGGCGAACGGAGGAATGGCAATGAACAGGATATCGATATATTTCCTGGAAATCATTTCCAGTGGATTTTCAAATTTTCTACATCCAAAAGTCTTTGCGAAGGTTTCAGCCTTTGCGCTGTTGACATTGAAACAGGCGCTTACCTCCAACCCGAGCTTTCGCGCAATCTTGGCATGTTCATTTCCAAACCATCCGGTTCCTACAAAACCCACTTTCATCTTAGTCAATTTTAGATTCCTCCCCAGTTGATTATCGGTTGTCGCAGATGCGTTTTTCCGTCCCTCACGGAATCATAGAAGGGAATAAGTTCCTCCGGTGTGATGGCGCCGTCGGAAAGCTTGTCCACGCGCAATGCGCATTTTCTAATCTGTTCAAGGACAAAGGACGCGTTGAATTTTTTACAGAACGGATAGAAAAGGTTGGAATTGTCCGGGCATTTGGGCTGGTGCGCGCCGATCATGTCCAGTTCTCTGTCTATGAAGACGAATGGATTAAAGGAGATATTTTCGTGAAAAGTTCCCGTCAGGACAATCCTTGAACGAAGGGGTGCGGCTTCCAGTATCCACTGGAGAGCGGGAATAGAG
>JBAQUG010000017.1:0-5765 GCA_049297395.1 Victivallales bacterium
GGGTAGTGCAATCCGAACCAGTCGCGCACCATGACCCCGGCACGGTCGGCATAGGCGATCTCCTCTTCCATCTCCCGCTCCGTGACGCGGCCGCTCAAGGCCAGCGACAGCAGATACCCGGCGTGGCATTCGATTTGAACGAAATGGGGGGAGAGGTTGAAGTCTACCGGTTCCGAACGGTAGATGCGCCAGGCATCCATGAACTCGTACGGGACATGTTTCAGGAACAGCATGTAGATTTCCGGATAAGCCCCCTCGGTGGCGAAGTTGAAGAACCCCTGTTCCCGGAATCTCTCTCCTTCCGGCCCCGGATCCGGGGCGTTCAGGAACCCGGTATGCGTCTCACACTCATTATGGAAATTCTTAGTGATCCACCATGGGGAGCGGCGGAAAAACTTCGGAAAGTATTTATATGACGAGCGAAAAACCGCCAGCCGCAGCGCCCCGTGCTTCGCCCCCAGATAACGTCCCAGCGCCAAATCGTCCTCATGCCCGAGAGCCGCCGCCAGACGGCAGAATCCGACAAAGCCGTTGTAGCTGGAACCCTCAACCCAGCTCTCCCCGTTTTCCGTATATGATGCGCACATGCAGGCCCAGTCCTGGTAGAGATGGAAGTACTTGAACCCAGCCTTCAGGGTGTCCCAGTTTGCCCGCAGCGATTCCCAGCCGTCGACGTTCAAGGCGGAAAGGGCGATGGCGTTAAGGGAGAGCCCCGTCCCCCAGTCCACTTCGATCATGGGCTGGCCGGACAGCTGCCGCTCAATCACGTCCTTGGCGCCGCTTTCCAGGCTGTGCGCCACACTGCAGTTGACATAGGTAAGCTTGTAGGTCTGCCCGGTGAAGGGCTCACGCCGTTCGTACCAGTTGTAAAATGTCTTGCGGATCACGCTCTTGTCCTTGAACAGCCTGGTGGAGGTCACCGCGTCAACTCCGCTCACGGTAAGCTTCTCCCAAGGCACACCGCAAAGCAGCTGATAGCTGCGATCCGGATCGGCGGTCATCGGCAGGTTTACACGGAGTTTCTCCAGCAGCTTTGTCCGGTAGGGTTCTTTCAGATAGTTGAGCATGGAGCTGACGAAACGATAGCGCTCCAAATAGCTGGCGCAGTACGGCGACAGCGGGAACTCATCCGGTGCGAACTGTTCCATGAACTGCCAGTATTCATCGAAGCCGCAGGCCAACTCATCTGCAATTGCGCTATCGCCGGACGGACGGAAATTGATCCGGCGCCGCTCCGGGATCAACGGCAGCACATAACCGGAACTGTCCGAGTTGACAACTCCCTTGAGATATCCATATTTGGTTGGGAAACGGAAGTCGATGGCATCCGGGTCGGATGCGAAATCCGCAAGATCCAAGGATAGATCAAGTGCCGGCGGCAGGGGCGCGGTCTTCAACGGTCCAGTACCCCATTCGTCCTTGAAGATGCGGTGTTTGAATCTCTGGATGATCGACACCTTCTCAGACTCGGGGTCGATCCTGTAGAACTCTTCGGCATCGACGGGATAGGCCAGAACCGCCCGCGACCAGAAATCGCAGCGGGAAGCGGCATCGGCGATGAATGCATCCGTCAAGGTCTCCCCCGGGACAAATGACTCGATCCCGAAAGGCGAGACTATAAAACCGGTTCCGAATTGTCCGTCAGTCTCGACATCAACACCTGACAACCCACCGTCGCCGCGGCGGGTGATAACGAGGCTTTTGGGTTTCCGCGTCATGACTACCTGGATGGGAATGTCCGGGAAGGCGGTCGTACCGAACAGCAGGAACCAGTTGGCCTTGAACTCACCGTCGCGCATCCGCTCGTACGCGCTGTCGCCTGACGAGATGTCGCGGACAGTGAGCCCCTTTTCCAACGGCAGCAGGACTCGGGTGTAGTTCCCAGCATATTCCAGTTCGCTGAGCGACAGTTTCTCGTCATCTGTCTCCACCATTATCCCGGCCGACGCCAGGGAGTAGGTGCAACCGAACTTCACCTCGCCGCCGGAGGGACGCTTAAAAACGGTTTTCCAGGAGGATCCCAAATAGTTGATGGAGATCTCGTCGCCCTCGATTCCATTTTCGGCCGGGGCGAACGAGCCGCGGTATTTGCCGGCGGGATCGATGTCCTTTGGCAGCAGTGAATACTGCCAGCGCGTCGTCTTCTTGTATAGCGGATGTCCGAAAAGATGCATGCGGTTGACTCCGCCAAGCGTAGTCATTGCGCAGTCCAGCAGCCCGTCCCCCTTGGTATAGCCGAAACGGCCGATGGAAACATTGCCTCCGCCGACCCCCTGTCGGTATCCATCAAGCGATGCTCCGGCGCGCAATGGCGAATTTTTCTGCATCGTCGGACCGGCGACAATGCGATCCGCCGCCAGAGCTCCGGCGATGGGAACCTCTTCGGGATATATCAGTGTAACGTAAAGATCCGCATTATACTTGGGCAGGAATTCAATAACCGCACATGACATCTGCACCCGGTGCGTCCCTGCCTCCAAATGGTGCCTGAACGCCTTTTGCAGTCCCCGTTCGTCCATGTAGGAAGTCTCTGAATGAGTCCATCCGCAAACCGATGACTGTCCATCCAGGACATATTCGGTGATCTGCGCCTCCCTGTTGTGGGCGATGAGCAGGACAACCTCCTGCGATTTTGCGAGCGTGAACTGACCTTCAACCTCATTCACTCCAGACTCGAAATGCCATTCCCCTAGCTTCTTCCCCTTCTTGAAGTCGCAATGGAAAAAACGGTCAATCCCGGCTATTTGTTTCATGTTTGCTCCTATGATTATTGTCTATGCCCAAAAAGATATATTATTTTTTATCCTCAGCGTATAGGGATGGATTTCTTCAGCTTTGCCATCAAACATGAAGCTCTTCCCATAAATCGCCGATCAGGCGAGGGTTATCTTTGAGAATTGTTTCGTCCACGCATGACTGGCATGGATGAATCTCGGGGATAAGGCATCCCTGGGAGGCCCAATGATACAAGCGTCTCAAGTAATTTTTGAAGGTCTCGTCATTTCTCCTTGGCCATTCCCCGTAATAGACGGTTCCTGATTTGAGGCAGCCATCCATCACCCATTCAAAACGCTGATCATGCACCTTGCCCGGCACTATGCCGAAATTAATCCCTTTAAGCGCTGGTTCATCCCATATTGCCTTGGTAAGGCCATCATGACGTCCACAGTAGTGAACAGATGCGCCTCCAAATTGATTTGCAAGCCGCCGGGAGTAGGGCATTGAGAATTCATTAATACTCTGGGGCGATAAAAGAACGGCTGGATCCTCGCTTATCTGAAGTCCGAAGTTTTCAGAATACAGGCCGCTAATACCGCTGGTATGCATTGGGACACCTGCGGCTTCTTTCATCCATGTCACATATCTCTTGAGTAATTCAAGGGATATTTCCATAATATGGTGAACCAAGTCCGGGGAGTCGTAGATTTCTGTAAGGATGTCATTCCCCATTACTGCTTTGGCAACGCCGAATGGCGATTGCGCACTATCACAACCAGTATTAATCTCATTCCCCAGGCATTCCCTGACATACTTGATGAAATCGACACTGTCTTTGGCGCGTCCCGATAGTTTTATGTCATCAACGTTCAAATCTCTGATTTTCTCTCTTGGCATGGGATCAGGCGCCCAGTAGCCGGATTCCGTCAAATTACTCTTCATACCCAAACACTCAGTCCATCTATATGTCCCGAAATCCGGATAAACAGAGGGGACTAAGTCTGATCGGGAATTGACCATTGAGCATATTTGCCTGAGTCCGCGGCAGAGCCTGTTTTCAAATGTATAAACCTGATGATCCGGCAAATCATTGGGCAGTTCCTTTTCCTGGATGGGAGTCAATCTGTCCACTATCAGGATTGGCCATCTGTCCGGCTTTTCATGACGGAATACCGCACGCTGCCTTTGCTTGGCAAGCTTGATCCTGTCATAGTCAAGATCTACTATTTCCAGCAGTTTGTCCATATCCATTTCCAGTGTTCTCATGTCATTTCTTTCCTTGTTGTACTTTTCAAGAGTACCGAGTTCTTGACCTTCAAGAAGCGGCCTCCTTAATCCTATAATCCTGCTTTTCAACTCAACGTCTTATCAGTATCGCCACTAGGTCGTTTGGAACGAATCCGACAACCGATCCGACCGCCCATAGAAACCCCGGGCCAAGAGAAAAGAACCTACTGACTTGTTTCGAACCGGAAAGACTGGGCGTCCATGTCTTTCCATAATCACCTGACTCATATACCGTGGTGCTAAGTCGGCTGATATTACCATTCAAAACAGAGGCAAAGCCCCGGCCAAACTGGTCGAACCAGAAATCAGTGACGTCCTGATCTTCTCTGACCGGGAGGTCGCGCCGTTCCCATGTGCCTCCGCCATCCCCGGTGAAAAGGACTCCGCCTCCCGGCGTGCCGATCCAGCCAACCCTGTCCGTGGCGAAAAAGACACAGGGAATTCTCCAGTTCAATTCAGGATGGACTGAAGCAGGCAATTCGATGGCGAACCAGTTTTTCCCACCGTCTACGCTCTTGCGCAGATGGTAGTCTTTCCCTTTCTTTCCAAGCGCATAGACGGTGGACAGGCGTGAATAAGGAGCGGAAGGTGGAATGGAGATTCTGATGGCGCTAAAATTTCCGCCGAACCCCTCCCTTCTCCAAGTCTTCCCTCCATCCTCGCTGCGGTATGAAGGAAAATCTCCGCATAGCACCCAGCGTTCGTCAAGACGGCAATAGAGATCAGTGGCGCTCTTCAATTCGCCGGGGAGCACCTCTCTCCACGTCGCACCGTCATCAATGCTATGCATCAGCTGACCTTTTGGCTGGCCATGAAAATATTTCAGGATCCAGAGCTCGCGCGATCCGGTCATTTCAATGTTTCCCCACAACTCCCCCACTGGACAGGGAGGTAGCATGCGTTTCCAGGTGAATCCCCCGTCGGTGGTTTTGAAGATGCCACACCAGCCGCATGCCCAGCCCAGCGATTCATTCCAGAAAAACACATCCCCTAAAGCCTTCCGTATGTCGCCCTTGCCGAAACCTCCGCCGCTGCCGCCAGTGTCGAGGATCAGCCACCGGGATGTCGCCGCCGCCGTTCCATCTCCACTCCCACAAGCCGGCCCCTGCCAACGCTCGGAGGAGGAGGGCTCTCCGGCGATGAGCACCTGGGCGAAAGCCATTACGGCCAAGGCCATGAGGCATCCACCCAAAAACAACGGAGGGCGGGTTTTCATACCCGCCAACATATAGGAAATCGCGGGTAGGAAAACCCGCGCTCCGTTAAAATTCGACTTTTGCAATTGGCTCGAAAGAGATGAAATGTGATTCATTGATTTATTTCGCCTCGATGTTGAACTTCCCCCATGACTCGGGATGTATGGCCGCTTCGAGCCCTAGGTCGCTGACGAGGTTCGTGGCCTTGTTAGACCAATTCATCCTCGCCTCGTTGACGATTCCCGCCTGATCCGAGTAGATTATTCCGAAGTCGCCGAGATATGTCTTGCCGGGCTCCGGCTTGAAGCCAAGCTTCTCAAGCGGCACCGACACTCTCAGAGAATACGAGTCCGGCTTCCTGTCAATGGTGATTTTAGCATCCTCGAGCGTCTTCAGGATGTCGACACGGGTCTTCTGCGACGGAGAGTCCAGTTCCACGGGATTTTTCGCTCCGGGGGATTTGTAGTTGTACAGCACCGCCACCGGTTTGCCGTCAAACATGCTGACCAGCAACCGCAGGTCGCCGGGGATGACCCCTGCCGTGGTGTCACCGGCCTTTGTCCT
>JBAQUG010000018.1:0-3469 GCA_049297395.1 Victivallales bacterium
AACCACTTGTCAAAACCTAGATCTCTCAATTTCATTTTGCCTTGCATAACTTCTCATTATGGGTATTTCCCCTTTTGCTGGTCGGAAACTGGGGATGGCGACAGCATGTCTCGGCCCCCTGTTAAAATCTAGCCTCAAAACCGTTATAATCAATCCTGTTCTCCGACACTCCGATTCTTCTTTTAAAGCGGCGGATTCGTCTTGGCGCAGTTTTCAGCTTCTCTCCTGAGTCCTTCTGCAAGGTTCTTGTAGATGCTTGAAAGATCCTCCGCCTTTTTCTTGAAATAGGATGATTCCCACATGATGCTGGGGCTTGAAAGCGTCTTCTGGTAGACCGGCGCGAAGTCCGTTATCCTTTTTCCAAGCGCCTTGCACTGGTCCCTCAACTGTCCTGCTGCAACATTTTTCGCCGAGGCGCCTGTCGTTTTTTTCCCATCCTGGACTCTTTTCTGTATTATAGGTATCCCCTTCACCATTGTATTCTGTGTCTCAAGCCATGCTTTCATCTTGTCTGGCTGTTCAGGGCTGAGGTCTATTGTGCCATATGGATTATAGCACCAGGCGTCGACTATGCAGCTGTATGAGAACAAAAAGTTTCCCGCATCGTAAATCATGGCGCTTTGCTTGAAAAGCTGTATCTGGTCGACCTTCTTCCACACCTGCGCCTTCCTGATGGGCTGGAGCTCGTTTCTCCTGTTGGATAGATCTCTGCTGAGATTTTCCCATGCCCAGCTGCAGTTCTGGACAGCATATCCGCTGCAGCCCGCTATCCCAATGAGTTTTCCGCCCTTGCTGAAAACAGGACTTCCTATCGCCTCCTCGATGAAGGGAGTCTTAGAGCCTTTTTCATCAGGGAATCTAAGCGTGTTTTTTCCGTCGACGTTGACTGCCTGCTCTGAAATTATCCCCATTTTCGGATCTGTCCTGTAAACTTCCACGTCGCCTCTCCTGTCTTCGATTGCCACATCGTCCTTTATTGCAAAATCTGTTTTTATCCTCAGGAGTCCGACGGGTTCTTCCGGGACTTCGAACGACTGTGGCTTTACCACGGTGCCTGATATGGTTTTCATCGAGACAAGATTTCCCGTGATTGCGTCCTGGGATGTCATGACGTATGTTATACCGTCAAGCTTGAAGAGTATTCCGCTTCTCTTCCCGGTTTCAGTATCAATGATGACCATGGAGTTCCTTATGCCCTCAAACTGTTCGGCGAACGCCGTGTGGACGAGCGACACCAAAAGCAAAGCGGCTATTGAAATATGTTTCCTCATGATGCCTATTTATTCTCTTTGATTATATCGAATGGATAAATATAGTTGAGATTGTTGCTCCTGCATGTGACTATCTGTGTAATGGAGTCTAACAGGTTCATTGTTTCTGAATAATACAGTCTTATATAGGGAGTTCCTTCGACGTTTTTTATGGTCGTGGCTTTTGTGGCGATGAATGATGCCAGCCTCATCCCATCTGTTTTTGCGGTATCCTGCAGCTGTCTAGCCTGTTCCTGGAAATGGTTGATGTCACTTTCCATGTTCGCTATGTATTTTGCGCTGTTCGCCATTTTCCTGTTGTGATCCTCTGCCCAGGTCTTCATTTCGACGGGGGCGCTTGCTGGATCGATTGGATCGAAGGGGCTGGCATACCACAGGCGCATGATTGACATATAGTTGTCCACGAATTTCCTTGAATCGGTTATAAGCTTAGCCTGTGACGCCAGTTCCTGCGGTTTGACCGCGATCCATTTGATTTCACCGTTCAGCCTGGCGCATGTGTTGTTCTCCCATCTGACGGAATACGTTGAAGCTCCTTTGTTGTTCTTCCTTCCTCTTCCTGTTCTGGGTTTGTCCATGGAAGGGATTTCATACGACATCGACCCGACAATCTTCCCATTGTCGCAGACGACAGGGGAGCCGACGATATCGGATGCGGCACCCGGGCTGGTGATCCTGAAAAATTCCGGTCCGACACCGACAACGGACCCGGAAAACGTCTGTATTTCCGTCCTTCCTTTCCCCCCGTTGCCCTCTCTTAGGACAACTGAGGGGATTGTGGCTTTTTCGCCCATGACATTTTCCTCGTCTATTTCAAAAAAAACTGGTGCCTGTCCGTCCACCGATATCCTGACCAGATCCCTGTCTGTCGCCATTTCAAACTGCCCGGTCCTGATCTGCTTTCCCCCGGAAGTATAGAATAAGAGGCCGCCCTTTGCGAGTGCGAAGATGCTGGTGAAAATATAGATCTTCCCGCCCTGCCTGGCAAAAAATCCGCTTGCCGCCGCCTTATCGGACCTGATGACGACTATTTTTTCAGGAAACGCGAAGTCCTGGGAATGGATGCTGCCGAGGAAGAGGGCTTGGATAAGCATGAAGATAAGAACAGGCATGAATGCCTTTCGTACACCAGATATGAGAAAACCGAAATTCATTCGCATCAGGATCCTATGGGTGTCAGGGTTGATTGAAAAACGTAAAATAATTAGATGTCGAACTGTTTTCAAGACATTATACTAAACATGTTCTAAATTAGTAGAATATGCAAGCGCAGGCAGGCCTATTCGCCTGAAGCATAGGAGCCGTTCCATAGGTCTTTTCCTTCAAATGCATTGCGCCATCGCCATGAAAAGCCCTGGCATTTTACCACCTTGGGTTGATGGATGTTTGGATTATTGATGGTAATTTACTGCTACACAGTGGAAAAACAAAAGGAAAACATATGCAGCACAGACATGGACATCGGCTTCTCCTATGCGACCTCGACGGAACCCTGATCGATTCCAGGGATGATCTCGCGACTGGCGTCAACCTTATGCGCGCTGAATACGATCTCGCCGCGCTTCCTGTCGATACGGTCACGAAATATGTCGGCGATGGCGCAAGAAAGCTTATCGAGAGGGCTTTGCAGGGAACTGATGTCAAACATGACGAGGCGCTGGAGAAGTTCAAGAAGCATTACCGTGACAACATGTTTGTTAAGACCAGTCTCTATCATGGCGTCAAGGAAGGACTTCATCTGCTCCATGGACATGGATGGAAGCTCGCGCTTACCAGCAACAAGCCTTCCGACAAATGCGAGGATATCCTCAGGCACTTCAAGGTTGATCCGTTTTTCGACCTGATCCTCGGCGGCAGCCACAAGTATCCGCTGAAACCGGATCCCTCGAGCATCCTGATCGCGATGAAGGAAACCGGCGCTCATCCTGAAGAAACATGGATCATCGGAGACAACCATACCGATCTTGAAGCCGGACGCCGTGCCGAAATCAAACGCTGCTATGCAAGATACGGCTTCGGGCACATAGGATCCGAGGATTTCGACATGGTCGTCGACTCATTCATGGAATTCGTGGAGAAGGCCGGAGGACAGAAAACAGATGACGGACGACAGACGATGGACGACGGAGCGCATGGTCTGTAATCCGAGATCAGTGATCAGATTATGGACAAGCGATTGCAAAGGGACAGATTAAAGA
>JBAQUG010000019.1:0-3949 GCA_049297395.1 Victivallales bacterium
TGTTTTTCCGTTGACGGGTATGCTGGCAGTCTCCGGTTTTGAGCGGCGGTTCCAGAGGATGGAGACCGTTTTGTTGCCGGAACGGAATGATTCACCCGCGCAATGCTCCGGCAGACCGCCTACAGGAGCGATATATTTGGCATTTCCAAGAGTTCGCGTCATGACGCCATAGGCGATGAAGCCGGGCGCCGGCTCGCCGTTGAACTGCATCATGGTGAAGCCGAGATCTCTTTTCACCCCGGCTTCAGGGGGCTCGATTCCCCATTCACTCAATGCGCACCACGTGATGGCTTTAACCTTTTGAGTGTAAAGGAGGATATTGCTGCGGACGATAAAACGCGCCTGCTGCTGCAGTGAATGCGGTGGGACATTGCAGCCTATTTCGGTTATATAAATGTCCCGTCCCTCCAATCCATGCTTCGCCATGACCTGTCGGAGCTCCGCAATCTTCGGTTTCAATTCGTCCTCGCGGTTGTAGGCGTGCATCGAGACGGCGTCGACGAAGTTCTTCCCGCCTGCCTCAAGGAATTTGTCCACATAGTCGATGTCGAGGCAATAAGGGGACGGCCCCATGACGATGGCGTCCGGATCAACCTTTTTTACCGCCTTGTAGACGACCTCGTGAAGTTTTACCAGTTCCGGGTTCTTGGGGCCGGGCCATGTGTTCGGTTCGTTGAGCACCTCGAAATGCCTGACCCCCATCTCCTTGCAGTGGCGCACCATTTTCTCCACCAGCCTGCCGTAGGCCTCCCAGTCTATCTTGGCGTTCCACCACTCCCTTCCCTTGTCGTTGCCGCATTCCTTGGGAACATTGCTGAACCAGCAGACAATGCCTTGGAGCCCATGCGGAACTTTCTGCACAACACGCCACTCCCCGTTGTCCACCGGAGAAGATGATCCGGACCATGGAGATGCTTCTTCGGTGTCCGTGAACCACGGAGGATTGATGCGCAGCCGCGTCCATTTGGCGCCGGCCATTACGGCATCAGATCCGGCTCCAGGCCAGAACCCCCATGGCAGCTTGCTGTTCGGCGCGAGCTGCTCGCCGGAATGATCGGGCAGGCTCCCCATGAGCCACTCCACCCTGTAGAGATCCTTGCCCTTTTGCGAAAGAGTGGCGGTGATTGTGAGATGTCCCTGTCCGTGATTTGGAAAATTGGCGTTGCAAAAGTTGAACTCATCGCTTGTCGAGGTCAGCGAACGGGTCTTCGTCTCAACGTTTCCGAAGAAGTCTTTTCCCTCGAAACGCAATTCATATGGTTCTCCTTTCGGAACCCCGCGGACAACGCAGGTGAAGCAGAAAGCTTCATCCGGTGTAACGACCAGATGCATTGGCCGTATGTCAATTTTGAGCGACGGACCGGCATAAGCCGGATCCCTGTAAAGGCCGAGGCCGGCCAGTTCGAATTCCACAGGATGATCCTTCAATGCCGAAAGCTCCATTTCCATGCCAACGACCTTTGTCCTGTCGAGGGGAAGCGCCCATCGTGAATTGAATACATAGCGGAGCCGCTGCCATTGTCCCATGGTCTCGGGCAGGATGTATTGGGCAGTCGTTGCTTTCGTCCCCTGTTTGTCCGTCAGGGTAATTCTGATTCGATAGCCTACGACGCCGATTTCGTCGACATAGTCAAGAACGCTATCTTTCGGAGCACGAAGCCAGAATTCGACGCCTTCCTTGCCGCTCCAGTCCTGCTCCGTTTCCGGGATTTTCCATGTGAGCCTGGCACCATGTCCGCCCCGCAACCCGGTTGCTTCCATCCGCACCGATATGCCATCGTCAACCACTGTGCCGGAGACCTTGACGGGAGCGAGCGCGGGTTTCGCCTTGCCAGTTATGCCGGTGGAGAACTGCGGCTTGCCGTCCGCATAGAAATTTATTGGCGTAGCCGGAGCCGCAGGTGTTTGGACAGGAGACTCAATGCCCACTCCGGCGTTCAGACCCGTGGAAATCAAAAGGCATCCACCCAAAAGTACAGCACCTGTTCCAAGACTCCCGGCAAATCCTATTCTCATAAAATCCTCCATCTATTTAATTTCATCTAAAATAATGCATAACAAATTGCGCTACTGCCAAGGAAACCATTCTCATTGGAGTTTATGGTTTTCCAAACTCATTTATGGCCTTAAGGATCAATGGGAAGGTCTTCCTCCATGTCCCGGGCGGAGGATTCTCCGACACCTGTATCCATACCCTTCCAGAATGTCCGCTTTCGGAAAGGAGTTGGACGGCATAGTCGTAGATCTCCTTTTCGCTCCTGATGAAGACCTGGCTCGGGAAATTCACCAGGAGGGTGGTATTTGGAAACTCCCTCAGCGCGTCAGCCACCGAAGTATCATTCGCTGGCGCCGGCGAGAGGGAATCAATTATGTCGACATCGCTTTCCCGGATATCTTTCCAAAGTGACCTGAGATCTCCATCCATATGCACGCTAAGCTTCACTCCGGAGCTATGGAGGATTCCGGCAAGTTTACGGTATACGGGCTGACACCATCGTCTATAGCGTTCGCTTCCTATCATCGGCGCGGTAATGTTGTCAGGGACATCTACCATCGGCAAGTCCTCCTTCGCGCAGAATTCCGCAAGACGGGGTGCAATCTCGAGCTGAATCCTCTGGAGTTCGTCCATGCATTCGAGGAGGATCGCATTTCCGTCGGCAAGCTCCATGCTTAGGGTTTCCATAGAAGACCATTCCACCCACATCGCCTGATACGGGGTACGAGGTGCGGCAACAAAGAGCACCCCATTGTCGCCGACATATTTTTTTGCCTTGCGGAAATTATCCAGATCATCCTCGATGTGGATACCCTTCAGATACGAGAGGAACGGCACGAAATCTTTCTCAGATTCGATGTAATGACTCCGTGTTGCCCCGCTATTGAGAACCGGCTCGAACTGCCTTACTTGTTCAAGGTCTCCTGCCGGCGTGCGCATCTTCGTCGTAACGACCCTCATCCCCTGATCGATTGACTCCTTGTTCTCTAAAATACATTTGGGATTGTGGATGCGAAGTGGAGAAGTCCAACATATCACAGGAACATTCTCCTTCCCTAGCGCAGTCCAGATCTCGTCGTCAGAACCGGCGTTGTTCGAATACTGGCAGAACACAACGCGGTCAGTTTTCTCCCCACGCAAAACAGCGCACATCCGTTCACGGTTCGTCATTTTGAAAATCCTTTTCGTTGACTCGTATTCCACAAAAACACCTTTTTATGAACGGAAACGGCCTTTCCCCTAAATAAAAGGCAGTGGCCGTCCTTCGACTTTTATTTCAAGGACGGTCGCGATTGGATCCTGGAGACCTGCCAGGCCCTTGATGAGAAGGCGTCCGCCGCGTTGTTCAAACTCAAGTTTACCTCCTCCATCCAGAAGGCGGACTTCCTTGACATTGTTCCCTATTTCCGCAAGGCACAACTCGTCGTCGGCATGCCTGAACAGGTGGCAAAATACGCTTGAACCTTTTACCGTCAGATGACCGGAGGTGAACCACGAGAAAGGACTTCTTTCCGAATTGGACAGCCAGCCGGGGTTCCTCCGGAGCCAGTCCCCGACCTCCATGACTGGCCTGGACATTCCGGCATCTATCGTCCCATCCGCTTTCGGTCCGATGTTCAACAATAAGTTCCCTCCGTTTTTTGCGGCGTTCACCAGGCTTTCAGCCAACTGCCTTGATGTCTTGTACTCGTCGTTGGCAGTCCATCCCCAGCTGTTTGTACCAACCGTGATGCATGACTCCCAGAGCCCTTCCCTGGGTGTCAGGCACTGCTCCGAACAGCGGAAATCGAATGGTCTGCCCAGCCTCTCGTTGAGCATGATGTCCGGCTGAAGCATCCTGATCATCTTCCCTGTCACTCCTCCGTCGACCGGATCGGGTGCCACGCCGTCGAACCATAGTACATCGATCTTTCCGAACATTGTCAGCAATTCTTTAATCTGCGCCCTGTAGAA
>JBAQUG010000020.1:0-1629 GCA_049297395.1 Victivallales bacterium
TGTTTTTCCGTTGACGGGTATGCTGGCAGTCTCCGGTTTTGAGCGGCGGTTCCAGAGGATGGAGACCGTTTTGTTGCCGGAACGGAATGATTCACCCGCGCAATGCTCCGGCAGACCGCCTACAGGACCGATATATTTGGCATTTCCAAGAGTTCGCGTCATGACGCCATACGCGATGAAGCCGGGCGCCGGCTCGCCGTTGAACTGCATCATGGTGAAGGCGAGATCTCTTTTCACGCTGGCATCAGGGGGCTCCATTCCCCACTCGCTTAATCCATGCCAGGTGACGGCTTTGACTCCCTGGGAGAAGAGGACTATGTTGCTTCTAACTGCGGCGCGCGCCTGTTGCTGCAGTGAATGCGGCGGGGCATTGCAACCCATCTCTGTTATGTAGATGTCGTGGCCCTCCAATCCATGCTTCGTCATGACCTGGCGGAGTTCCGCTATTTTCGATTTCAACTCATCCTCGCGGTTGTAGGCGTGCATCGAGACGGCGTCGACGAAGTTCTTCCCGCCTGCCTCAAGGAATTTTTCCACATAGTCGATGTCGAGGCAATAAGGGGACGGCCCCATGACGATGGCGTCCGGGTCAACCTTCTTGACAGCTTTGTAGACGACCTCGTGAAGTTTTACCAGTTCCGGGGTCTTGGGGCCAGGCCACGCATTCGGTTCATTGAGCACCTCGAAATGCCTGACACCCATCTCCTTGCAGTGGCGCACCATTTTCTCCACCAGCCTGCCGTAGGCCTCCCAGTCTATCTTGGCGTTCCACCACTCTCTTCCCTTGTCGTTGCCGCATTCCTTTGGAATGCTGCTGAACCAGCAGACGATGCCTTGAAGGCCATGCGGAACCTTTTGTATAAAACGCCATTCTCCATTATCGACAGGAGAGGCGTTCTGCTTATGCTGTTCGGGATTGGTGAACCATGGAGGATCGATACGCAGGCGTGTCCACTTCGCTCCAGCAGCCACCGCGTCCGGTCCAGCGCCGGGCCAGAACCCCCATGGTAGCTTGCTGTTCGGAGCTAGTTGTTCGCCGGATAGGTCGGGCAGGCTACCCATGAGCCACTCCACCCTGTAGAGATCTTTGCCATTTTGCGAAAGAGTGGCGGTGATTGTGAGATGTCCCTGTCCGTGATTTGGAAAATTGGCATTGCAAAAGTTGAACTCATTGCTTGTCGAGGTCAGCGAACGGGTCTTCGTCTCAACATTCCCGAAGAAGTCTTTTCCATCGAAACGCAATTCATACGGTTCTCCTTTCGGAACCCCGCGGACAACGCAGGTGAAGCAGAAGGCTTCGTCCGGTGTAACGAGCAGATGCATTGGCCGTATGTCAATTTTGAGCGACGGACCGGCATAAGCCGGATCCCTGTAAAGGCCGAGGCCGGCCAGTTCGAACTCCACAGGATGATCCTTCAGTGCCGAAAGCTCCATTTCCATGCCAACGACCTTTGTCCTGTCGAGGGGGAGCGCCCATCGTGAATTGAACGGATAGCGGAGCCGCTGCCACTGTCCCATGGTCTCGGGCAGGATGTATTGGGCGGTCTTGGCTTTCGTCCCCTGCTTGTCTGTCAATGTGATTGTAATTCGATAGCCTACGACTCCGATTTCGTCGACATAGTCAAGAAC
>JBAQUG010000021.1:0-6057 GCA_049297395.1 Victivallales bacterium
GGTTGATAATGTCTGGAGCAGCCCTGGATATGAGTTCTTCCGACATCTGGATCACTTCCTTTGCGGAATTCGCGGAAAGTGATTTGTCCACGAGCTTCTGCGCGTCGTGCATTTTCAGGCTTCTCACGAGTCGTCTTACCGGGCCGATGGATGCCGGAGTCATGCTGAGTTCGTGGATGCCCATGCCGAGCAGGAGCGGAGTGTATCGCGGATCTCCGGCCATTTCCCCGCACAGGCTGACCCATATCTTGTGTCTGCGTGCGGCGATAACGACATTCTTTATGAGTTTCAGGATTGCGGGATTCGCAGGCTGGTACAGATACGCGACCTTCTCGTTCGTCCTGTCAACGGCCATCGTGTACTGGACCAGATCGTTGCTTCCTATGCTGAAGAAATCGACCTTCCTGGCGAAGTAGTCGGCCTGTATCGCGGCTGACGGTATTTCTATCATTATGCCGATCTCCATCTTTTCATCATGCGGCACTTTCCTGAGTATGAATTCATCCTTGATCTTCCTTGTGAGCTTGAGGAGTTCGTCGAGTTCCTCCACGGTGGTTATCATCGGAAACATCATCTTCACCTTGCCGAAGGCGGAAGCCCTGATTATCGCACGTATCTGGTCGGCTATTATCTCGGAATGGTCACGGAAAAGCCTGACCGCCCTGCAACCGAGGAAGGGGTTGCCCTCGTGGTGCGGAGTTATCACCTCCGAGAGCTTGTCACCTCCGACGTCAAACGTCCTGATGATGATCGGCTGCCCCTCAAGCGCCGAGGCGAGGCTTGAATAGACGTAAAACTGTTCGTCTTCCGAGGGTATCTTCGAACTGTTTATAAGGAGGTATTCAGTCCTGAACAGTCCGACCCCTGCCGCACCGTAGAGCTTTGCATTGCTGATCTCATCGGGCTTGTCGATGTTGGCGGCAAGCTGGATCCTGAAGCCGTCCAGCGATTCGGGGCGCAGATTGTTCTCCTTGAGCATTTCCTCGTAGAACTTCTGTTCCCTTGTCTCCTTCTCGGCATATGCCGCAAGCGTGGCCTGCGTGGGGTTTAGTATGAGGTTTCCGGAATGGCCGTCGACAATTATCAGATCGCCGCTCTTTATGAGGGAGAGTATGTTGTCCTGGATTCCGACAACTGCCGGAATCTGCATGGAACGCGCCATGATGGCGGTGTGGGATGTGCGGCTGCCGGATTCGGTTGTGAACGCAAGTACGTTTTCCCGGTCGAGGCCTGCCGTGTCTGAAGGCGTGAGATCGTGGGCTATTATGATCCTTTCGCCGGGCAGATGGTCGAGGAAGACATCCTCCCGCCCGTGGAGGTTCTTCAATATCCTCTCCGCGACGTCCTTGATGTCGGACGCCCTTTCACGGAAATACTTGTCCTCGATGGAGGATATGGCGACGATGTAGCGCTGTATTGTCTTGCTGAAGACATAGTCGATGTTCAGCTTGTCCTTCTTGACAGTCTCCTCTACTTCATCCATGAGGGTCTTGTCATCCAGTATGAGGAGGTGGGCGTCGAATATCCTGGCGTCCTTTTCGGAGAGTATCTTCTGGATCTTCAGCTGGAGCTCCTGGATCTGGACGCGGGTCTTTTCCAGGCCCTCGCGGAATCGCGCGATTTCATTTTCGATTTCAGTGGACTGTATCTTCTTCTGTTCGACCGAAAATTCATTCCTTGCAAGGACTAGTGCTGAACCGATTGCTATGCCCGGGGATGCAGGTATCCCGTGGAATACGGATTCGTTGGCCTGAGACGCCATAAGAAATCATTCCTCGTTAAATTTGCTCTCGATAAGGGCGGTGAGGGAGGAAAAGGCCGTTTCAGCGTCTTCACCAGTGATGGTCAGCTTTATCTTGGAGCCGCAGCCGGCTGCAAGCATGAGAAGTCCCATAAGGCTTTTTCCATTCACGACGTCACCGTCTTTTTCAACAAGGATTTCAGACTTGTAGGAGGATGCGATCTGAACAAACAGGGAAGCCGGGCGGGCATGCAGCCCCAATGAGTTTCTAATCTCAATAATACTGCATACCTGTTTATTTGTTTCAGTCATATACGTTATCTTCTTAACCTATTTTCCGTTTAAACCAATATAATCTCAATTATTTGAAATTAAAGGCTCATAAAATGCTTTGCTTTTGCTTTCTTATCCAGTAAATTACTCAAGAAAAATCTGTTTTTTTTATAAAACGAATGAAAAACGCTTGAAAATGCTTCAGAAAACTCTACAAATTGCAACATGGTCGATTTTGGCTTTTGGATTTATGCTCTTTAATGCCGAATATCCAGGCATTGCTGTTCCCGGTCTTTATGCCGCACCACCGCAGCCTGCGCAAAATCTCAAATGCGCCAAATGCGGAAGGGAGATGAAACCCGGTGAAAGGTTCCTCAAGACTGCCGACGGACAGTTTTTCTGTTCCGACAAATGCTTTCAGGCATCCCTTCCGGTATGCAGTGTCTGCGGCAAGATACTTTCAGCGGGATATTACAAGGGTAAGGACGGTAAGAAACTCTACTGTTCTGAAAAGTGCCTGTCGACCACCTGGCCCCAGTGTTCATTGTGCGGAAAGAAGGTTCCGGAAGGTGTAATGATAACCGGTTCCACCGGCAGGATGTTCTTCTGCAACAGCTGCGCGGAAAAACCGAAATGCTTCTGCTGCGACATGCCGGGCCCCTGCAAAAAACTCAATGATGGCCGTTATATCTGCCCTGAATGCGACAAAACCTCGGTAATGGAGGAGAAGGAAGTCATCTCAGTTGCCAACGAGGTCAGACGGAAGATGAAGGACAAGCTGAAGATGAGCACAGAGCATGCCATTGAGTTCAGGGTTGTGGACGTCAATGAGCTCGCAAGAGCCACTGCTGAAAAACAGGAGGGGATTGAACTTGGACTGTTCCGTTATGAGGTGACCAATGAGAAAACTGTTTCAACCAGGACCACGCTTCTCGGTGGAACCGTCTCCAAAGTCGAAGACGAGAAGATTTCCAGGAAGTACATGGTTTTCCTCCTCTATGGAATGACCAGGGACAAACTCGTCGAAGTCGCCGCGCATGAGCTGGCACATGATTGGATGCAGGTGAATTATCCCAACATAGGCGATTTGAAGGTCAGGGAAGGATTTGCGGAATATGTCGCATCCCGTGTCAATTCCGCATACGGCCGGGATTTCATGAACAAGAGGATGCAGGAAAATCCCTCTGACGCGTACGGCGGCGGATACCGGTTCATTGCCGCCATTGCTAAAAAAGGTGAAGATGATCTCTCTGCCTTCCTCGGAAAATACAACAAGGACTCCGGCAGGAAGTGAAGCAGGCCAGGCATGGAGTGTCAAAGTGTCATCATTCTTCTCCTGCGGAGAATTATTGTGTCAGCGTATCAGAGAAATTCGCTTTGATACTCTGACACGTTGATACTCTGACACGTTTTGGTTGCGAATCATAAGGTCATCCGTTTTGTGTCATTTTCCACTTCCTGATTGCCTCTATGAACGCAGGCATCACGCTTTTAAGCTTCGCTGGGCCGACGCCTTTTATATATGATGCATCGGCAAGAGATGTCGGCTGGATTTTCACAAGCGCCATCAGCGCGGAGTCGTGAAGTACGCAGTATGCCGGCACATCCGTGTCTTTGGCGATGTCCTTGCGCAAAAGCCTGAGGATTTCGAACAAATCGCCTTTTTCGGTATTGGATACGGCGTCGGCTGGAAGGCCCATTTGTTTTTTCATGTTCGGGGCAGCAGACGGGATTTCAGGGAAATCAAGCTTGACTGTCTTCTCCCCGTTCAGGACTTCAAGCCCGAACAACGTGATTTCGAGGCACTGGTAGTCGTGCCTTTCCGTCCGGCCTATGCATCCGGAGTTCTCCAGGGACTTCATGAACACCAGGATATTGTTCTGCTTGAGTTTCCGTAGCGCACCAAAGCAGCTCTTGCGGTTAAGTCCGCATCTGACAATGTCGGCGCTGCTTGAGCCTGCCAGTACCTGGCTTATCTTTCCGCGTCCGAAACGCCTGCTGAACTCCTTTGCCGCGGAAAGTATTACCTTGATGATCACAGCTTCATTTTCCGTGGGTACGCGCAATGAGCTGTGGTCGGAGGCTCCGCAGATGTCGCAGTTCTCGCATTTCCAGCCTTCCGTCTCCTCGCCAAAATAGGATATGATGAAATTCTGCCTGCATTCGGATGAACGAGCATAGCTGATAACCTCCTCCATCCGCGACATTTCAAAGTTCTTCTTCTGTTTCAGCTCGGTGAAATCAATGTCGAGCTCCCGGCTCTCCCTGCGGATAAGTCTTGTCGTCCTGCCCGAAAACGGAGGGATCCACTGCAGGCAGTCGCCATGGAGGGCGCGCAGTACCCGCTGGATCTGTCCGTGGTCAAGCCCTGCGATCTTCGCAAGTTCGTCGCAGGAGCATGAGATGCCGCCTTTCGCCTGATCACCAAAATGCTTGAGCGCGCGGACTATGAAGCGCGAGCGCTGCGTGGACTGAGCCTGATGGATTCCAGAAAGAGCATTTAAATCGCTGGTGAATTTCAAATGTCCGGCGTTGTCCCCGGAAAATCCGCGCTCCACATAACCGTACCGCTCCAGTGCCCGCATGGCTCCGCCCAGGTGGTTTTCTGATTTCGCCTCGGGCACGCGCAGCAGGAGATTTGCCAGCGTCTGCTCCAGAATGTCGCTTTTGCTCTCATCTGCGGATTTAATAAGTACGGCGTAGAGATCACGCAGCAGCTTTTCCGATGGGTTGCCCATATCAATGAAGAACTCCTGGACATAACGGTCAGCTTCGGAGAAAAGCAGCACGCATTCGGCAGGTTCGCCGTCCCTGCCTGCACGTCCGGCCTCCTGGTAATATGCTTCAAGGGAGCCGGTCATGTTATAATGTATTACGCGCCCTACGTCGGAGCGGTCTATGCCCATGCCGAAAGCATTTGTGGCTACAAGCGTGGGGCTGGGGGCGGTCATGAACTTTTCCTGGATTAGAGTCCTGTCCTCGTCGCTCTTGCCGGCGTGGTACGCCATGCAGTTGAAGCTTTCGGCGATCTCGTCCACGTTCTTCCTGGTTGAAGCATAGATGATCGTGGGGCAGGGCGTCTTCAGGAGTTTGTATACCGCCGCGATTTTTCTTGCGGAGGAATCGCATTTTATGACGGAGAAGGAAAGGTTGGGCCTTTTAAATCCGGCAACATGCAGCTGCATGCCGGGACGCTTGAGCTGTTTCCGGATGTCCTCCCGGACTATTGATGTGGCTGTGGCGGTGAAGGCGCAGACCTGCGGGATTGAGTGCTTTTGGATCGCATTCCCGAGCATGAGGTATGATGGCCGGAAATCATGCCCCCATTGGCTGATGCAGTGCGCCTCATCTACAATCAGCGCCGAGGGTGGATTGCGTCTGAGCAGATCCTGAAAGCCTTGAATGTGGAAACGCTCAGGGGCGACATACAGAAGCTTGATGCCTCCGTCTGTGGCTTCCTGCAGGATTCCCTGCTGCTCGGACAGGGTGACGGAACTGTTGACGAACGCTGCCTTGACACCTTTTGCGCGCAGGGCGTCAACCTGATCTTTCATGAGTGAAATAAGGGGGGAGACTACGAGTCCGTATCCGGGGCGCATCAGCAGAGGAAGCTGGTAGCACAGGGATTTTCCGGCACCTGTGGGCATGACGACGCAGAGGTCGTCGCCGCCAAGCATCTGACGGATGATATCCTCCTGATTGTCAAGAAAACCTTCAAAGCCGAAATATTTCTTCAGGGCTGAAAGGGGATTATAATGATTTGATTCCATAAATAAACATATGTCAGAAAATTAATCGCGCTAATATAGCGGCATAATGAATTTAATCGCGTCGGTTGAAAAGAATTATGTTAATTTAAGATGGAACTGAAGGAATCCTTTTTCATCCCATCAGGATCCTGCCGGTCTTCTCCTTGATCAGGACATCGGCGAATGAATTCCTTTTTGCGTTTTCAATACGGGAAATGACGCGGATGTAGTTGTCGCTCCAGCCCTCGGCTTCACCGTTGTGGCGGACTTTTTCAATCAGGACCCTCAGTGTCC
>JBAQUG010000022.1:0-4825 GCA_049297395.1 Victivallales bacterium
CGAGAAAATGATGGCAAAGGACATGAATGCCAGGTTCCAGACATGGAACGAGGCTATTTCATTCATAAACACTACGTGCCCCGACCTGCTTGGAGCCCCCATGCCAGCGGCCTCGTCTCTTGCAAAGATCAACATTTCCGCACTAAGCACCGGACGGTTCGAGGCTTTCGGCCAGCCTGCCGGCGAGTTTGCAGATGAAAAGAAAAAAACCGTCAGGCTCAAGACCGGGAAGATAAGGAAACGCAATCTTGCAGATACTATCGCAAAATTCAATCCTGCCATTGTCGCAGGAATCAACAGCCATTGGAAATCAGCTCTTATAAAAACCCGTGAGGCAGACAAGACGGCGGCCCATGTCTTCATAGCCGTAGTGGGCGTAATATTTGCGGTGGTTACAATGTTTTCAATAATTC
This sequence comes from Victivallales bacterium, assembly GCA_049297395.1. Classification (GTDB taxonomy): domain Bacteria; phylum Verrucomicrobiota; class Lentisphaeria; order Victivallales; family GWF2-50-93; genus GWF2-50-93. The sequence continues at coordinate 414 of JBAQUG010000022.1, forward strand.
TAATCATCAACATGGCCACAAAGCCGAGCACTCCGCCGCCACAGGACCAGTCCATAATCCCAAATGTCATAGGCCCCTCAGTTCCTGCCGGTAAAAACGAGTCCGCAGAACCGGTACAGAAGGCCGGGGCAGCGGTTAAAACCACCAAAGCTCCTGCGTCCTCCCCGGAAAAGACATTCAAGGAGATCTGCGATTTCTATGACTCAAATCCGGAGGCCAATATGACAGAGGCCTATACCCGCTTCAACGTATTGAAAAGCGCCTCTATAAAGACCAACGATATAAAGCTCATCCAGGATATAAATGACAAGCAGCAGGCAATTGAACTGCTTAAGAAGCAGAAGGTTGCCTCCGTCATAGAGAAGCTCAGGACGGAAACCGCCCCTCTCATCAAGGGAGGCGAACAGGCCAGGGCTTTCGAGATTATAGAGAAATATCCAGGGGAATTCGCAGAAGAGAGCCTCAACGAGAGGAGAACGCTGATATCGTCGCTCAAAACTACGGTCTCGGAAATCAACATCACCTCGCTGAAGGCTGATCTTGACTCCTGCATGGGATTGGGGAATTTCGATCAGGCGGAGCTGCTTGCCAGGGATTTCAAAGGAAAGACCGATGATGAGACATTGAAGCAGAGGCAGGAGCTTTCAAACTACGTAGAGGACAGGAAAGTGAAATTCACCAGGGGGCTCAGCCCTCTATACAATGAGGCCGCCATCAATTTCATGTCCGGCAAAAACGAAGTGACGCTGGAAAAGATCAGGACGTTCCTGGGCAAGCCTGAACTTCCGCCAGAATCCGCGAGTTTCGCAGGAAATCTTTCTAGAAACATCTCCTCATTTAAAAACCTGTCCCAGGCCACATCGCCGCTCGATGAAAAAATCAAGGTGTGCGATTCCCTCATCAAAGGCGACAGCTCCATTCTCAAGGGGATGCTGTGCATGCAGGAGAAATCCTATGACAGGGCTAAAGAATTCTTCAAGGGCGTGAAATGCAATCTGGCCTCCAGTTTCATCAACGCAGCAACCGAACGTGAAGCGGAACTCGCATTGATCGCGCTGCTGTCAAAATATGACATGGCTTTCAATCCTGAAAAGCCTGAGCAGTTCCTGCTCGAGCTCACACAGAAGAAAGTCCAGCTGGCCAATGCGGCAAACCTTGTTTCAGCCCTATCGCAGTACAATGACAGATACATGGATACGGCCTTCTTAAAAAAACATGAGAACATAATGGAAGCCGTCAGGAAATTCTGCAAGCGGGCAGGAGCCGAGGACACTGACGCTGCGCGCAAGTCGGTGACAGTGCAGGAGGAAGACCCGCAGTCCAGCGCCTATGTGCTTTCCAAATACCTTTCGGAGAAGGTTGAGGGGATGTCAATCACGCTGAAACAGGGGGTTTATCATGCGGACAAGCTGAGGGAGTTCAGCATCATCCATAATGGAACTAAGATTTCAGGTGAACCCGGCACCGTCATCAAGAACAACATCCTCATCACCGCGAAGGACATAACGGTATCAGGCATAACTCTTGACGGCGGATGGATTGCCTGCACCGACAACGCAAAGAACATAACTTTCAAGAATTGCGTCTTCAAATCAGACCTGACAAAAATCATGACATGCTCGACGATCTCCTTCCAGAACTGCCTGTTCAAGGGACTTCTAATTGATAATTCCAGCGGTGTCTACCTGAACCACTGCACCATTCTTGCAATTCCAACCGGACCCGAGAAATCAGCCTCGCTATGGATTAAAGGCAATACAGACGTTGAGATCAATAATTCGATCATATATGCGGACGGATGCGGCATCGCATTCACAAATCCTGACAATTCCAAGGACAGGAGGATCAGCAACACCCTGTGGTACGGAGAGGAAGGCCTCTGCGGCATCATTGTCAACAACAAGATCGATGATAAGGAAAAAGTGGAGAGCGACAAGAAGATCAGACTTCCGAAATACTTCAAGGTCAAAAACAACCTGCACGTGCCTCCTCAGTTTGTCGACGACAAGAAAGGGGTCTGGCGCCTCATAAAGGGCGTGCCGGGGACAAAGAAAGCCGATGACGGGAAAGACTGTGGAATGGTCTTCGAAGAATGATAATTCCTTCCGGACGGAAGGAATTATGACAGGGAGATCATCCGAGCACTTCCTGCCATGGCTTCTTGTAGAACTTCGATTTCCGCTGGAGACGGTTGTACTTGATCATATGCCATATAGCGGCTATCCCGTCCTTCCAGGTGATCTTCTTGCCCTCATCATAGGTGCGGCCATGGTAGTCTATCGGGACTTCGTAGATCCTTAGTTTCCTCGCATGTGCGAATTTCGCAGTGAGTTCGACCTCGATGCCGAAACGGTCGGAGTCGAGATTGAGGTTCTGGATGACTTCACGTTTGAAGGCCTTGTAGCAGGTCTCCATGTCTGTGAGGCTGATGTCGGTCAGGACATTGGAGACAAATGTAAGGAACTTGTTTCCCATGCGGTGCCTGAAGTACAGGACCTTGCCGGCGCCTCCATGGAAGCGTGAACCATAGACCACATCAGCCTTCCCGGAGACAATTGGTTCAATCATTACCGGATAGTCTTCCGGACTGTATTCCCTGTCGGCGTCCTGGATGATCACGATTGGATACCTGGCCTCGTCGAACCCCCTGCGGATGGCAGCACCCTTGCCCTTGTTCCTATCCTGGCAGAACAACCTTACCTTCCCGTCGCTTTTATCCGCATATTTCTGGATTATCTCACGTGAATTGTCCTTGGAAGCATCGTCTACGACAATGATTTCCGCGGTCTCCGGCCTCCTGACAACATCGTCGAGGATCTCGCAGATTGTCTTCGCCTCATTGTAGACAGGCATGACAACGCTCAGTACTTTTTCGCTTTTCACAAGTTTCTCCAGATTATTCCAGGCATGTATCCTTACATTATAATGGGAACCCAAATTATTCTACTGCAGTAAAAATAATATTTTTACTGTAGATCGTATTGCAATGTCAGCATAACTCCGCAATATTAAGACGTTTACGAACACAAAGGGAATTTAATGGCGAAAGTCAAATCCTCAAAAAAACACAATGTCCTGCTTATACACAACATGGACAGTTCGTGGACTGCCGCGGAAAAGCGCAATGCCTTGAAGGAGATCAAGGGCATAGAAACGGCGATACGCAGCCGCAGGTTGAAGGTCAAGAACATCGTCCTTAAAAATACGGATCTCTATCCGCTGATATGCGAATACGATCCGGAAACCCATGTGATATTCAACTGCTGCGAGGGGCTCCCCGGGATCGATCACAGCGAATCCACTGTCGCCTCAATCATGGAATCCCTTAAATTCTCGTTTACCGGCTCCAATTCCTCGACCCTCAACCTGTGCTGGGACAAGAGAAGAACAAAGATGCTTCTTGAAAAACATGGCGTCCCGACCCCGAAATGGCGCATCTACGAATCGCCGCTGCTTCTGTTTGACGACTGGAACTTCTATCCCGCCATAGCAAAACCTGCAATGGAACACTGCAGCTACGGCGTCACCCCCGATGCCGTCATCCTGACAAAGCAGGAGCTCAAGAAAAGGATTTCATTTGTCCTGCACAATTTCTCACAGCCAGCGCTTGTCGAAGATTTTATCGATGGCAGGGAATTCCATGTCACTCTCTGGGGCAATGACCAGATAAAGATGCTTCCGCCTGCGGAAATGGATTTCTCGGCCTTTGAGAACATCCACGACAGGCTCTGCACCTACGACTCGAAGTTCGAACCTGATTCCATCCACTACAAGAGAATCAAGGTAAAGGTTCCAGCGGAACTTTCCAAAAAGGAACACGACGCCCTCAAGGAGATCGCCATAAAGGCGTTCAATGTCACCGGGTGCCGTGATTACGGAAGAATAGACCTCAGGCTTAGGAACGGGATATTCTATGTGCTTGACGTAAACGCCAATCCCGATATCAGCAAGGAAACCAGCATGGCTGAAGCCGCCAAGCTGTCCGGCTACTCATACAACCGGATGATCGGGAACATCCTTAATCTTGCCCTCAAAAGACACAACACCAAGAAAGCTCCCAGGGTCAGCCGCAAGAAATCCTCACACCACGACTGCTACCTGCCAAACTTCAAATAATATCGGTTTAAATTCATCGGTATCGTAACTCAATAAAAGTAGGCTGGGCTTGACCCCGGAGTGCGCGTGACCCGAATGCCTCCGTCTTAAGTGTCGCCGCCCTGCGGGGGCTTATTATCTTTACGCAATCATCATTTTCCCAAGGCTTACGCCGTTGGGCTACATTATCACACCTCCTGCGGAGGCTATAATACAATATGGCGAACTGTATTTTTTATTCAGCCCTCGCAGAGGGCGACATGTTGTCCTGTCGCGCCGTAGCATCTTAGCGAAGGCGGAAGCCCCATGCGTAAGCG
>JBAQUG010000023.1:0-3561 GCA_049297395.1 Victivallales bacterium
AGTCGGTTCTGCTTTCCGGAATTCCGATTCCAGTGTCGGAGATCTCCATCCTCAAACTTGCAGAGGTGGCGGTTTCAGAGATTTTCCGGATTTTTATGACAACTTCACCCTTGGATGTGAACTTCACCGCATTGCCTGTGAGGTTGAGGATTATCTGCCTGAGCCTTCCCGGATCCCCCCGGAGCAGCGAAGGTACGTCCTGTTCTATGATGCATAGGAATTCAAGCCCCTTCTCCTGGGCTTTCAGGGCCAGGAGATCGCTTATCTCCTCGAGGGTCATCCTCAAGTCGAAGTCAAGGGTCTCAAGCTCCAGTTTTCCAGCCTCAACCTTTGAAAAGTCGAGGATATCGTTTATAAGCGTCATCAATGTTTCGCCACATATCCTTACAGTCTCGGCATATTCCCTCTGCTCCGGGCTTAGCTCAGTATCAAGCAGCAGGCCGGTCATGCCTATCACTCCGTTCATGGGGGTCCTGATCTCATGGCTCATGTTCGCAAGGAATTCTGATTTTGCCTGGCTTGCCTCCCTTGCCTTGAGGGCATAGTCATTTGCCGTCCTTACAGCGCTTTCCAGGTCGACTTTTGCCCCGATGAGCTCCTCCTGCGCCTTCTTTAGTTCGCTGATGTCGGTGAAGGTTACCACGGCCTGCATGAGATGCCCCACATAGTCGAACGAAGGATATGCGTTCAGCAGGGTCCAGAGGACGGGTTCGGAAGGCTTCCGTATCCCTACGACGATGTTCTGGACCGTCTCTTTTGCGCCGAGAATCCTGATTGAGACTATTTCCTTGAGAGATAAGTCGGTGCCGTCCTCGTCTATGAACGTCACATTCGGATCGAGCATGATATTGTCCGACAGGCGGGTGTCAGGCTTGAAAAGAAGCATCTCATAGGCTTTTGCATTTGCAAGGAAAAGGGTCATGTTCGGAGCAAATACCACCACCGAGGACGAAAGGCCTTCGATGAGCTCCCTGAATTTTTTCTCGCTGTCCCTGAGCGCCTCTTCGGCTTTCCTTCTTTTTGTGACATCAAAGACAATGAGGCTCAGGAGCACCTTCCCGCCGCCGGAAACGGAACTCGAATAGACCTCCACGTCCTTCACTTCTCCGTTTGCAAGCCGGTGGGAGAATGTGGCGATATTTGAGTCCCAGGTCTTATTGCTTGTCCGCTGGCTGTTGAAATCCTCAATCGGGAACACGTTTATCTCGTCCATTTTCTTGGATGTCAGCTCATGCAGCTTGTATCCGTAGTAGTTGCATGCGGCTGGATTGGCGTCGAGTATCTGCTGGTTCAGGGGATCTATTATGAGCATTATCGCCTGGTTTTCAGTGAACTGTTTCCTGTATTTCAGTTCGCTTGCGGTCAGAAGAGCCCTTGATTCGGCTATTTTCCTGACATAGCACAAAAGGGAGATGAGAAGAAGTTCAATCAGGCATGTCAGCGCTATCGGCTTAAGTCTTTCATGGGCGACGGCTTTGATTGCATCGGACGCGTTCGTATCCATGCACATTACAGCAGCAACCTTTCCATCGTCGCTGATTATCGGAACAAATCCGGAGATCCAGGTTCCCCATTTGTCCAGGTACGGGCCGGCAATTTCAGTTTTCATCGAGGAGAATACGTTTCTAAGGCCTTCCGGTGCATCGGCATAAGGATCTCCTGGTGCGGAATAATCCGGATTCGGAATGATTTTGCCGTCGCTGGATATTTCAGGAGGTTCAGAGTCCACCATGAAAAAGACTTTCCCGTCCACCATCTTCGTGATATAGAAGAACCTGCAGTCGGGAGTTGCCTTCTGCATTTTGGTCAGCTGATATTTCAGCCTGACGTAGTCTGGATTATTGATGTCTTCCGCAGTGACTGAAAGATTATCGATCCTTTCAACATCGATGGACGCAGTACTGGTAACCACAATTTTTAAAATATTCCCTGCGCGGTCATTGTACTCCTGCCGTTCCTGATATTGCGTGGTAATCCAGCCGATTAGCAGGACGAGGAAAATAACTATGCTCATCCAGACCGTGAAGGAGGATTTTAATTTTATGACCAGCTCTGATTTTAAAAACCTGCAAAATTCAGCGTAGTTCCACATGGCGGCCGCTATAAGGCATGCAAGGAGGCATCGGAAAAGCTGTATCGGGATGTGCACGTGGTACAAGAAAGCCTCGTGGTTTATCTTGTTGGCGGGGAATATCGATGCCGCAGGGACGATCAGTCCGCTTGCTATCGCATAGGCAAGCATCGCCAGTGAAGCTGAGGCTAGAGCGAGTCTTCCTGAATTGAAATCCCTCGAGTGCCTGTAGAAGGCGATACTTGCAAGCAGTCCGCCAGTTAATCCGATTGAATATCTTGTCAGTGCGTTCAAATCATTTATGTTTAATCCGGTCTTATGGAAAACCCCTGCGCATTCGAGGATGCCGGCGCCGATGATCGCCAGAAACGGAAAGATAAGCCATTGAAATCTCCTGCCGAAGATATTTTCCCTGCCGAATTCAAAAAGGAAGATAAAGGACATTGCCATTGTAAACAGGCGGAGCTTGGCGAAGTCCGGATTGTCGCCCAGGCTTATTGCAAACATGTCAAGCCATTCGCTAAGGCCGTGGATTATTCCGAAAAAGCCGAGATTTAAAAGTTTCAGGCTTCCGGACGTCCTTATCATAAGGCAGATTGCACCAAGCAGCACGAAGGCGAGCCCGTACATGAAAAATATGTAGTCCAGCTGATGTTCGAAAAAAGCCTGTACAAGCGACATGTCCATCATATAGGTTCCCCTGTCATAAGTAGCTTAGCAGTATACTCTGTCTCCATCCTTATTTCCATGCAGTGCGGAGAATTTATGTATTTGAGCGAAAATGTTCTTGGGAGTCGTGCAGAAGCAACTTTTACATTTGGCGGAAAATACAGGTGTTTGTATTCGAGGCGCAGGCCCCGCGCGTATGGTACATACGTAAGGGGTGAAGCAACGAAGAAGACAAATACCTGGAATTCCGCCCCGAAGGGCTGGCGTTCTTCTGGCCGCTTATCACGCTGTTTGCTCGTTGCATATCTTCAGATATTCTCCTCGCAGACATCATGATAATCAATCCAAAATCCCTGCCAGCAAATGTAAAAGTTATTTCTGTACGGCTCCTTGACATATTATTTCCAATATAATATATTGGCATATTATTTTCAGAATAACGGAAGACGGTGTGAATCCGTCGCGGTCCCGCCGCTGTAACCGGGGATCTCCAGGACATAAGGCCCAAAGGCCGGTCACTGAAAGCTAAAAACTTTTCGGGAAGACTGTTCAGGAGTGATGATCCGGAAGCCAGAAGACGAGTTGGAAATAAGACTGGAATCTAATGGTAAAGGGTTCCGGCGGACGTTCTACGTCTGCCGGAACCCTTTTTTATTTTACCAGGATTCCAAGGTAGGGATGGCTCTACGTGGCCGTCCGTCAAGAATGGCGCTTTCGGAGAAAGCGCCCTGCCTCCGACAATTTTGCGATCGACTTTGAAATTTTATAACTTAAACGAAGGAGAACGGAAATGAAAAAGAGAACCACAAGAAAAGCAATCG
>JBAQUG010000024.1:0-20701 GCA_049297395.1 Victivallales bacterium
ATTATGATCATCTCCTGGGATGCGGGAATATTTTTTAAAACTTCCATGTCAAACCCTGGAATATCCTTGTCGATGAAAAGCACCGTGAAGGGCTTTTTCTCGTCCGCCGCCCGCGTGACGGCATCCATGGCGCCTTCGAAACTGTCAGAATTGACGCATTCGATCCCCAGTGCGGTGATCTGGCTGCACATCGCATCGCGGCTTATATGGTTGTCATCCGCCACGACAACCCTGGGCTTGACGGAATCCGTTTCGAAAATGATGTCCTGTCCGGGTACTGAAGGCATCAGTGGAAGTTTGAAAATGCAATGGAAGTCAGAGCCCTTTCCGGTGAAGCTTGAAAGTCCGATTTCACCCCCCATCAGTTCCATGAGCCTTTTGCAGATAGGAAGCCCGAGTCCTGCCCCGCCGTAACGCCGGGTCATGGACGCATCGAGCTGGGTGAATTTTTCAAAGATGAACTTCTGCGATTCCTCGGGTATTCCATTGCCGGTGTCGATCACGTCTATCCTGATGGTCGCCGAATCACCTTTGTTCTCCAGGCAGGAGGCTTTTATGAGGACATATCCCTTCCGTGTGAACTTCACTGCGTTCACCGTCAGGTTTATAAGCACCTGCCTTATCCTTACGGCATCTCCCATGACATATCTCGGCGTCCCCTGTTCAAAGCTGACTATCAGGCGCAGGCCTTTTTCCAGGGCGGCGACGTGGTTGATATGGATGACGTCCTCGATGGTTTCAAGCAGATCAAGCGGTTCGCTCTGTATGTCGATCCTGCCGGCCTCGATCTTCGACATGTCGAGGATGTCGTTTATAAGGGAGAGGAGCATTCGGGACGAGTTGCAGATTGCGGTCGCATACTCGGTATGTTCAGGCAGGAGTTTCGATGATGACTGAAGCATCTCGGCCATTCCGAGAATACTGTTCATCGGCGTCCTGATTTCATGGGACATGTTGGCGAGGAACTCGCTTTTCGCCTTGTTTGCCGATTCGGCGGCCTCCTTCGCCTCCTTAAGCCACCTTTCATATTCCTTGCGCTCTGTAATATCCTCCTTGAATCCTATGAAATGGGTTATCTGCCCCTTGTTCATTATCGGCGATATTGAAACGTGCTCCCAGTATAGTTCTCCGCTTTTCTTCTTGTTCTGGAATTCACCCTTCCATTCCTTTCCTGCCAGCAGGGCGTCCCACATCTGCTTGTAGTAGTCCGGACCGTTCAGGCCGGACTTCTGGATGCTCATGTTCTTTCCCACGACCTCCCTGAGCGCATAGCCGGTGAGTCTGGTGAACATCGGATTCACATATTCAATGTTGCCGTTCATGTCGGTGATTACAATGCTTGCAGGACTGTGCTCGACTCCCAGGACAAGCATGTTGAATTCAGCCTCCATCTCCTGTCTTTCGATGGCGGCTCCGACGATGTTGGCGGCGCTCCTCAGGACTTTTATCTCAGGCTCGTTCCACGTCCTCTCAAAGCGGTTTTCAATGAAGCTGATCTGCCCCCACCAATTGCCTGCGCATTTTATCGGGATCACCAGCAGTGATTTGATGTCGATGGAATCGAGCAGGACCTTTTCGCTTTCCGGAAAATCCCTGACGTTCCCGTGGATGATGCCGCCGTTCCCAAGGACGTCCAGCCATCTGGTGAATCCGCCTTTTGAAAAAGAGAAATCCTGGATCGCGGCTCCTCCGATGAGCCTGGGGACATTCTTAATTGACCATTCATATTTGAGGTTTGTCGAGACCTCGCCTGATTCATCCGGCAGGTTGTTCTCGCAGATTAATACGGCGCTGAGCTCCGCCGCCCGGCCAAGCTCTCCAAGCGTTTCATTGAGGGCCGACTCGAAATCAGCCTGCTTGAGAAGGCTTTCAGAACAGGTTCCAGTTGCTTCGAGGATGACATTCTGCCGTTTGAGAATCTTCTCTATGTCCTCCCTGTCCTTTATCTCCCTGGTCAGGTTTTCATTTACAGTATTGAGCTTTTCCGTCCTGTCGTTGACCATCTTTTCCAGATGCAGCCTGTATTGCTGCAGTTCCTCCTCGTTCTTCTTCCTTTCAGATATGTCGCGCCAGCTTGACAGCATTTCAGCTTCCTTTTCATCCTTTTCGGATCTGATGAACCTGTTGACTGATTCGATCCATATGAACGAACCGTCCTTCAGGAGGAACCTGAACAAGACCTGTTTTCCTGTCTCTTCCGGCTGGGAGAAGATGTTTTCGAGTGTTTTTATGTCTTCAGGATGGATATGGCTGTGGAATTTATCCCCCATCAGCTCATGGTCGTGGTATCCGAGAACCCTTTCGCAGGCCGGGGAGATATATGTTGCGTTGTTGAACGAAGAGAGCCTGACCAGTATGTCGTGGGAATTATCCGCGAGCACCCGGTATCTTTCTTCGCTGTTCATCAGAAGTTTCCTGTTCTTGATCATGGCGTGTTGCAGATACAGGAGGAATATTGAGAGCATCAGGAGGACGAAGGTGGTGCACAGCCATAGGAAATCGCGGCTTGAATAGAAGGAGTTTTCAGTGTCTAGGGCGGAATATTCCACTGCAGATGCCCCGATGCAGGCAATTATGATTGGGATGAATATTAAAAGTATTTTTCTTTTGTTCGTCATGTCCCTGGTTTTCTGTGTATGGAAATTCCCGCATAGCTCACGCAGTGCGAATAATCGCCGGTCAGTTCACCGCTGGTGGCATATTCGACAAGCTCCGGCTCAAACACGGTTCCGCTTGCAGAGAGCAGCGCGAGAGTCTTCAATAATATCCTTATTGGATTTGCACCGCAGATTGTAGCCTTTGTCTTCTGTACATAATCTGAAAAGCCCTTGAAGTCAAGATCGATGATCCTCTCTACCGCCCCCATGTCAAGCTCCTTCAGCTTCTCCGGTATATTGTCCGAGAATGGCTTGTATCCGAAAGACCGTCCGAAGTGGGTGAAGTCGGAACTTATGACCCATAGGTTCTCAGGTATGAGCAGGCTTGAAAGAGATTCGGCTATCTCACCTGCGGAATCCGAATCGATATGGCCGCATACGAAGGGGATGATCCTTATGCCGGGGAACATCACCTGCAGGAACGGCAGTTCCACTTCCAGGGAATGTTCGGGGATGTGCGCCTCGGTCATTTCAGATATGTAGGAGTTCTTGCTTTCGACCAGGCGGCCTACGGTTTCGGTATCGATGTCGATCATCCCAAGCGGTGTCTTATAGGATTTGAAGGATGATGCGGCTATGCCTTCGAACGGAAACATATGCGATGGCGCAATCACCACAGCCCTCCCGTAGGATGCTCCTTCAGCGGTCTTGATAGTCCTGGCAGCTGTCCGGCCTGAATAGACGTATCCGGCATGCGGGACTATTACAGCCTGGACATTTCCACAGCCTGTTTTTTTCTGCCCGGTTCCGGCGGATGCGAACATCTTCTCTATTCCGGTCCGCAGGATCCCGGGATCCGACTCGTAGAACTGGCCCGCTACAGCGGGTTCCCTGACGGAAGCAGATGTTCTCATGATTCCATCCCCCTTCTGAATTATATTGAGATTCCCCTTGCCACAGGGAATAATCTACAATTGCATTGGGTTCACTTCAACTGGACTTCCAAACTTGCATTACGGACTGTCGGCGTCCGCAGTGCCGGTCTGTCAGACTCCGGAAATCTGTTTTGAAGTAATTGATAATTTTTATGCTGTTATATCTTGACGGTGAAAGTTTTTATTGTATATTTGAAATCTGTTATGTTTTCTTTTGCATTATAAAGAACAAACTTAAAAGGATAAGAGGTAGGTAATGAGACTTACAAAGAAAGCCCTTCTAGTTGGATTGGTTGTCGCTATCACAACAGTCGTGACATTCAATGTCAACGCAGGCGATCCGTTCAGGAAACTCGGCAGGGGCGTGGTCAATGTTGGATTCGGTGTCCTTGAAATCCCCATGAAGGTATACGACGTGAACAAGGACGAAGGCGGTCTTGCCGGCTGTACCTACGGTGTTTTCAAGGGAATTGGTTTTTTCATCGCCCGTGAAGTCATCGGCGTGGTCGAAATCGTAACATTCCCGATGCCTCTCCCAGGCGCAACGGACAGCAAGAGGGATACAGGCTGGGGCTACGGACCGCTCATGGAACCTGAATGGGTTGTCGGACCTGACCATGACATCTATAATATCATTTATCAGGACTTCCCCCAGAACTGATAGGCCGTTGAAACCTTGAATCATCGCCCCGCCTCAACGGCGGGGCTTTTTTTATACACATATTAAATATTGGAGTCATGCAATGTTCGACAACACAAACATAAAAGTCGTGGACTGTACCATAAGGGATGGCGGCCTTATCAACAAATGGAAATTCTCAAATGAAATGGTCAGGAAGGTCTTCCTCGCGCTTGACGCTGCCGGCGTAGACTACATGGAAATCGGATACAGGGCCTCCGAAAAGCTCTTCCCCCCGAAGGAATTCGGACCATGGCGTTTCACAAAGGATGATGCGGTCAGGGAGATTGTCGGCGATACCAAGACCAGCATGAAGCTTGGCGTAATGATAGACATAGACAGGGTTGATCCTGACGACCTCAGGCCGGCGTCCGAATCCCCTCTCAGCTTTGTGAGGGTGGCCACATATCTCAAGGACATAAACAAGGCCGTGGCCCTTGCCAACCTGGTCCATGAAAAAGGATATGAATCCTTCATAAACATCATGGCTATCTCGACTGTCAACACTTTCGATCTCGAGGAAGGTCTCAGGAAGATCGAGAACGAGACAAGTGTGACTGCTGTGTCCGTAGTGGACAGCAATGGTTCGCTATACCCCCATGACATTGATAATCTTGTTTCAATCTACAGGAAGGAGCTGAAGACGAAGAAGACCGGGTTCCATGCCCATAACAACATGCAGCTTGCATTTGCAAACTCCATCCAGGCAATCAACTCAGGTTCAGCCTTCTGCGATGTGACCGTGAACGGCATCGGACGCGGCGCCGGAAACTGCCCTCTCGAACTTCTTGTGGCAAGCCTGCGCGATCCCAAATACCATCTCGAACCTGTACTCCAGGTGATTCAGGATGTCTTCGTGGACCTGCATAAGGAAATCGAATGGGGCTATATCATACCCTACATGATCACAGGCGTATTGAACGAGCATCCGCGCGTGGCGATAGAAGTGCGGAATTCCGACAGGAAGGATCTCTATGCCGATTTCTACAGGCATCTGACGACTCCTGAATGCTTTGATAACAAATAAACTCGCTGGAGTTTGGACTCATTGATCTTAAGTCCAAACTCCAGCTGTATTGACTATTAAAGCCTCGATTTCAGCCATCTGATAATTTTCTTTTTTTTCAAGCAGGGATCCATGACCGAACGAAAACACAATCTCATCAGGCACAGCTCCGGAGTCTCCCTCGCGACAATTGTATCCCGTATCCTCGGTCTTGCACGAGAAATGCTCCTTTCCAGGATCATCGGTGGCGGGGAATACATGACCGCCTGGGCCATGGGCTTCATGATACCCAATCTTTTCAGAAGGCTTCTTGGCGAGGGCGCCCTCGGCACCGCAATCGTCCCGATAATGACCTATACTTTCGAGCGTGAAAGCAAGGAATCCGCCAGGAAGAAGCTTTCCGTAGTCACTGCCGTCCTTGGAATCATCCTTGCTCTGATATGCATCGTCGTCTCCGTGATTGCGCTTGTCGCAATTCCTTTTCTCCAATCAGCCCCGACCCGCGTGCTCATGACCTTCAAGCTCATTCCCGTTCTCATGCCTTACTCATTCTTCATCTGCATCATCGGGGTCTTCGGGTCTGTCATGAACAGCATGAACCGGTATTTCCTCCCGGCCGCAGCCTCGATAACGCTCAACCTCGTAATGATACTGTGCCTCCTTTTTATCTGCCCGTACTACGGCAGCAGCCCAATGAACATGCTATATGCTCTCTCAGTTTCAGTGCTGGTCTCAGGCGTCCTCCAGCTTGCAATGATGCTATGGATGCTGGAAAAGGACCAGATGCTCCCTTCGATAAAAGTCTCAGCGATCTTTTCAGAGCCCGTCGTGAAGGAGCTCTATCATCTGACGCTCCCGGGAATAATCGGAGCTTCATTCCTCCAGATAAGTTTCGTGATTGACAGGACCATGGCGTGCTACATAAGCGACTATGCCGTGCCTGCGCTTTATTTTTCCGACAGGCTGATAGATCTCCCCATAGGTGTGTTCGCTGTAGCAATGGGCTCTGTCGTCCTCACGGATCTTTCAAGATATGCCGCCAAAAACGATATCCCCGGCATGCTCTCGTCGTTCAAGCATGCCCTGGAAAATATCTTCTTCCTATGTATTCCCGTAGCAGTTTTCACCATGGTCTTCAGCAAGCCGCTTGTACATGTCTTTTATTACGGAGGCAAGTTCGGCGACAGGGAAGTCTCTGAAACCGTATGGGCGATGCTCTTCTATGCCCTGGGGATTCCCGCGTTTTCCGCAATCAAGATAATCGTCTCGGGTTTCAACGCCAGGAAGGACATGAAGACTCCTGTGAAGGTTGCCGTCTCCTGCATAGTTGTCAATATAATCCTCAACCTGATCCTCATGTGGCCTCTGAAGCAGGGCGGCATAGCGCTCTCGACCACGATATGCTCATTCCTCAACTGTTCAATCCTGCTCTATCTTCTGAGAAAACAACTCGGCAATATACATCTCAGGCAGATCATACCGTCAACGCTGAGGACGACCGCGATCGCGCTTTACGCCCTGGCGATCTCGTATTTCGTCTATCTCTACACGGTCTCCATCCAGATAAAATTCCTGCCCCGGGATATCGTACCCCTGACTGTTACCGGCTCGGTGTTCGTAGTGCTCTATGTGGTAGTCTCAGTGGTGTTTGAAAGCCCCGAAGCCAAGGATTGGCTCAGGCTGCTGCGTATCAGGAAATAATTTCAAATTCCAAGCTCCAAACCTCCAGATTCCAAACAATAGGACATGAAATGTCCAATATTGTGAACAAGATTATGAATAAAATATTTTGATTTTTTATTTGAAAACACCTGGAAGATTAATATTCCTGATACAACTATGATGCCTGCGGCGGAGGCTGGCAAATGGCTAATGGAAGCAATGCTTCTTGGGCAAGTGAATCAGCCGGCATCCACCTGTAAGGATTCCCATGCACCCGCAATATGAAAAAACAACTAATGACTCAGAACGGCCTGCGATGCGTCGGAATGACTTTCTACGGTCGCAGGAAAAAGGACGCTGTGGAGTGTCAGCAAGATACGCAGCAAGTCTGATTGGGAGGAAATAATGGATATTGCCAATGAACGAAAACTAGCCGCGCGAGCCACGGAGCTGGGCAACAGTGCCAATCAGGCAGCATTTGAGGAGCTTGCGGAGCTTAGTTGCTCGGCATCGCCGCTGGTACGGCGGCTTGCGGCTTCCGCAATAGGCAAACTGGCCGGCATTGTTCCGTCCGGCAGGTCGGTGCAGATATTGCATCCGCTCCTGCGTGATTTGCATCCGCAGGTAAGACAATATGCAGCCAAAGCGCTGGGCGCATTCGGTGCTGACGCCAAGACAGCTCTTCCGGACTTGCGAGATATCTACAGGAATCCGAATGAGAAAACCTATGTGAAACGAAGCGTTGAAACTGCGGGAAAAACCATTAGGGAGGCTATCAGGATTGCTCAGGAGTTGGCTGTTCATAAATGTCTCAAATGCTCCGCATCGGTATCCGCCGATGAATATGCAAGAAGCATGAAGGCCTTCGAACGCGTATACTGCGACCATTGTTTTGACGAAACATATCTCTCCCGCAGAAATTTCGATACGCAGGTTGAATTGAATAAGACGATTCGCGCCAAAGACGGAACCTTTGTGCAGTCAGAGGGTGAACGTCTGATTGCGGAATGGCTGACCGCCAGCAATATCCGTTACCGTTACGATGAGAGGATAAAGATAATTCAGGGTTTTTCGGTGCGCCCTGATTTTTATCTGCCTGAATTTGTGTGTTTTTACGGTATTCCCATCGTACCGGAGTGGATTAGAAACGAGAGTGTTCGAGCTTTGGATTTCGAGATCCGGAATTTATGAGATATAGGGATTATTCTTTTTTTCGAATCCAACCGTGGTCGACGGGCCGTGTCCAGGGAAGATTTCAAGATTGTCCGGCAGGGCGAAAATCTTATGTGTGATTGAATTCATGAGGCTGTCATGGCTTCCCCCAGGGAGATCAGTTCTCCCGACGGATGCCTGGAAGATCGTGTCTCCGCTGAACAGCGCATTCAGCCTTTCAAACAGGAAGCATACTGCTCCTCGCGTATGTCCCGGCGTATGGATTATGCGGAATTCGCAGTTTTCGATCTCCGTTGACGGTTCAGGTGGATTCTTTACCGCAGGTATCCAGGGCAGGAGGCAGTTGTCCGGACTTTTGTAGAGAGGGACATCGTCCTTGTGCAGATAGAGTTTTGATACGGGAAGTTTTTTCATCAGGTTCGGTACGGCGCCGATATGATCGACATGCCCATGGGTCAGCAGAATCCTGTAATCCGTATATTTTGACCCGTCTATTCCCTTGAGGATCTTTTCCGGCTCCGATCCCGGGTCGATGATATAGAGGCAGCCATCCTTTCCCGAGGGGACCAGATAGCAGTTGACATCTATGAAACCTACGGAGATTGTGGAAAATTCTTTCATTCTGATATTCTCAAAAATGTTGTTTTAATAGTGATCGAAGTGTAAACTTATCTCGTGGCTGGCAAATTAATATTTATATTTACCTTTTTATTTGTATTTTTGTTCGACGGCAATGCCGTCGAAGAAAAATACCAGGGAGATTATTCATATTTGAAAAAGATAATAAAGACGGACGCTGAATGGAAAAGGCATCTTTCACCTGAACAGTTCGCAATAACAAGGCTCAAGGGGACCGAATCCCCTTTCTGCGGGATGATGCACGACAGCAAGAAGCCCGGAATATATTACTGTGTGTGCTGCGCCCTTCCGCTGTTCACTTCCAAGCAGAAATTCGTGTCCGGCACCGGCTGGCCGAGCTTTTTTTCTCCATACAACGACAAGCATATCAATACCAGGATTGACACTGGCCATGGAATGACGCGCACTGAAGTCCTGTGCGCGAGATGCGATGCCCATCTCGGGCATGTCTTCTCGGATGGACCTAAGCCGACAGGGCTGAGATACTGCATAAATTCTGATGCGCTTTCCTTCATGCAGGATTCTTCGTTGTCGGAAAAGGATACCGGTATTAAAAAAGCCACTTTCGGTGCCGGATGTTTCTGGCATGTTGAAGCTGAGTTTGTAAAGGTCAAAGGTGTTCTGGCGGTGTCTTCGGGATTCATGGGAGGCAAAACACAGTTCCCGTCGTACGAGGAGGTCTGTACCGGACAGACAGGCCATGCCGAAGCTGTCCAGCTTGAATACGATCCCAGGCAGGTGTCATACGAACAGCTGCTTGGGGTGTTCTGGAAGATCCATGATCCTACAACTCCCAACAGGCAGGGGGCCGACAAGGGCACTCAGTACCGTTCGGTGATCTTCTTCCATGACAAGGATCAGGAAAAGGCCGCAATTGAATCCAAGGAGAAGATGGACAAGTCCGGAACTTTTAAGAATAAGATTGTGACGGAGATCCATTCTGCAGGAGAATTCTACCGCGCCGAAGACTACCACCAGCGCTACGGCGAGAAGCATCCCGGCAGCTGCGGATTGTAAAGAAGTCGCAAAGGCACAGAGGCACAGAGTTAATGCTGAAGTGCAATCAAATTGAAATGAAAACGGGAAATATTCTTCATTGAAGTTCTACTTTGTGCCTATGTGCCTGTGCAGCTTTGTCCCTTTGTCATTCCAGCCTGACACGCGGATCGGCCCACGCATATGCGATGTCTGAAAGAAGATTTACGGCTACGAAGATGAATGACGTCACGATGACAAGCGCCTTGATCATCTGCAGGTCGGAGTTCATGAGCGCGTTTATTCCTGCGTAGCCAAGCCCTGGAATCCCGAAAAAGCTTTCAAGGAGCAGGCTTCCCGTGAAGAGGAACGGCAGAAGCGTTGTCGCCCTTGTGATGATAGGGATCAGCGCATTGCCGAGAAGATGCTTGCAGTAGATGGAGAATGGAGTGCATCCTTTTGCTGCCGCAGTCCTCAGGTATTCCTTGTTGAGTTCATTCACGAAGACTGTCCTGTAGAACCTGACACCTCCGCCAAGTCCGCTGAAAATCCCTATAAGGACCGGGAGCGTCAGGTATTTCGCCGATCCCCAGCCCCAAACCGGAAACCAGTTGAAGTAATATCCCAGGTACCACTGTCCGAAAATTATGAACACCAGATAGCTTATGCTCATGCCGGCCACGGAAAGGATCACGATTGTCCTGTCAATCCAGGTGCCGCGGAACGCAGTTGATACAAGTGCCAGCGCGATTCCAAAAATGAGTTCTCCGAAGAAGATTGGAAGCATGAGGAACAATGACGGCCACATGCCACGCCAGAGGACATGCCTGATGTCCTCCTTTGTGAGAAGCGTCTTTCCGAAATTAAGGAAACTGACATAAGGGAACTCGGATGTGAATGTCAATATCTCCTTGAATGACGCCAGAAACTGGCTGTCCCACGGCGGATTGTGGGCCCTGTAGAATTCAACATGCTTCAGTTCCAGGTATTTTTCTGTTTCTAACGTGAGTAAATCCTGCGGATTTCGCAATTCGATGAAAATATTTTTCCATGAGCTGGAAAAATATTTATTATCATCAAGTGCAAAGGAACCTCGAAAAAGAGTATCCGTAGCAATTTTTGTGTCTTTTGATTCGAAGTTGCGGACGAAGGATATCCTGCCTGCCTCAATTTTGAGGAAACCCTTGCAGTACTCAATCTTGCCTTCCATCGTAATTCCCGAATAATCCTTCTTGTCGTTGAATCTTGCGGAACGGTAGATTTCGGATTTTCGCCAGTTCCCCCAGAAGAGGGGTTTGTCGGAGGAGAGATCCTTCCTCAACTGTTCGACTTCCATAGGGGAGGGATTCTTTCCGAGCAGGATCTCCGCAGGATCCCCTGCGGCGAATCGGAACAGGACGAAAGTCAGGAGCATCACCCCCAGTATTACCAGTACAGAATATGCGCTTCTTCTTAAAATATAACTCAGCATTGAGATTCCCAGGATTTTAGAAGTTCCATCAGGTCATGAACCGAATACCATACCGTGATGAGTTGCAAAGACAAGGGAAATATGATTGTATCCATGAAGCTTGATCTTCCAGTGCTGGTATCTCTTGTTTTACCGAAGCATGGCGTTTTCGATGAAAACGCCATACTTGATTTATACTGCGCCGGGGACTATGTTTCAGACTGTACGTAAATCATCATGCACGCTCGGGGGAGTGTTGAATGAATATCAATAAAATATTTCAGGGCAATCGATACTGCCGTAGGCCTTTTATTGTAATTGCCCTCGCTTCACTTGCCTCCATCGTCATCAGCATCTATTGCCTTTCGTCAGGCACTTTTATCATCTTCCAGAATCTCTTCTATGTTCCTATTGTCATCGCCTGCATATTTTATACAAAAAAAGGTTTTGCCTTTTCCGTAGCACTTTCATTTCTCTACTTTTTCCTCATCATTGCCTTTACAAGGGAATCGGATATCGTCATGCAGGCTTTGACAAGGGTCTTCATATTCATAGGTATCGCCGGTATCACCGCGTACTTGTCGATAAGGCGCTTTCGGGCGGAGGAGGAGAAGGCGAGGGTGGAAGGTCAGGCCTGGCTGCATAAGAACGAGAGCCTGGGCCGGATGTCCGGCGCCGTAGCCCATCATTTCAACAACCAGCTCCACGTAGTATTGGGATATCTGGAGATGGTCATCGACGAACTGCCGCCGGGCGATGCCCGTGCGTTAAAGCTTCAAACAGCCGTGCAGGCGGCACGGAAGGCGTCTGAAATAAGTACTCTTCTAATTACCTGTCTCGGCCAGAAACCTGTAAAGCTTGAAACTCTTGATCTTGCTGAATTATGCCGCTCGCTCATGCCTGTACTCCAGGCTGGAAAACCCAAGGATATTGCTCTTGCAGCAGATTTGCCCCCAGACGGTCCATGCATCAGCGCGGATGCGAAACAGCTACAACAGCTGCTGACCAATATCATGATCAATGCCTGGGAGGCCATCGGTGACCGGGCTGGCACCATCCACATGAATGTCAAAACTGTTACTCCTGCGGATATTCCGGCATTGCACCGCTTTCCTGTCGAGTGGCGAGCACGGGGACAGCAGCCCTATGCCTGCCTGGAAGTAATTGATTCCGGCTGTGGCATACAGGAGAAGGATATCGACAAGCTCTTTGATCCGTTCTATTCGACTAAATTCACTGGAAGGGGGCTGGGGCTTTCCATAGTCCTTGGAATTGCCAGGTCCCATCAGGCGGCAATAACGATTGAAAATGCGAGTGGCGGTGGAGTTTCATGCAGGCTGTTCTTCCCTCTTTCACCGCAGCGTCCGGTATCCGTCAATGAGGAACTGCCTGGCTGGAAGGCAAATTATGTGCCAGGAGGAACAGTGCTTCTGGTGGAAGACGAGGAGGCAGTCCGCAAGATGACTGCGGAAATGCTTTTCAACATGGGGTTTGCAGTGCTCGAAGCAAAGGACGGAATCGAGGCCGTGGCTATTTTTGAAAAGCACAAGGATGAAATTTCCTGCCTGCTCTGCGACCTGACTATGCCCCGCATGGGCGGCTGGGAGACAATATCCGCACTAAGAGCTATTCGAAACGACCTGCCAGTGGTTCTTGCCAGCGGGTACGACGAATCAAGCGTCATGTCAGACGAACATGCCGAATTGCCTGATTTCCTCCTGTCCAAGCCTTATGAACTCCATAAGTTAAGCGACAAGATTGGACACGCCATAGCGCGCAAAGCCATGTCCCGCCAAAGAAACAAGACCGCGTCGTGAATGTAGAGTTGCCAATTCCAGGCAAGAGGAGGGATTGAGAATCTCGGGCTCCCAGTCATCCTACGGGGCGGACGGCTAACACTGCATTAAATAAATTTTCCTGTGGAAAATTTGTAACCGTTAAGCTGCCTTTTAACTGCGGTCAATTGAGCATATGCCCTTGGAGTATGCCATCCCGACGCTATAGATCGGGATGGCTCGAGGCTCTTTCGGCGAAAGAGCCATACTTGGTTGCGTCAAATGAGGCTGACATGCCCAGCTTAACGGTTACGGAAAATTATGAGGATATGAAAAACATATCCTCCGCTTTTGAATTTAATTCAGAAGCTCTTATTCGTGCCAGGATGCGACGTCGTCAGCAGGTGATGTTGAACCAAAAGCGTTATTGGTAACCCAACTGCCGCCGCTTTTGCTTGTGCCATCGCCTTGTGTGCCTGGACCATACGACCATATAAAGACTGTTCCCTGGACATCATCAGTTCCGTTGATTCTGACTTTGTTTTCATATTTAAGATCCATCGCAATTCCAAAACGGTTACCCCATGGATCTCGGAATGAACCTGTTTTTTTTGTTTCATCAACGGTCTTAGTGTAATCCTCTGGGACATCAAGGAATCTTATACTGCGGGAATTGCCCCAGTCTTTTCTTCCATCAGCTGTCCCGCCAACCGTATCAGTTTTTGTCAATATTTGCATAAGAGTGTCATAACAAGTTGCGTTAATTACTGGTGTTACCCAAGTGCCGTTTGGCAATTTCTCTGGAGCCCAAATAGCAGCATTAGGGGTGGAACTAGCAGTGTCCGTAGTTCCATCCGGCCCCCACGGCAGCAATCCATACGTGCTTTCATAGCTTTTAATAGCCATAGCTATAGCATTGCACTGGGCTTTGGCTTTTGTTTTTTTGGCCTTGTTCCTCACTCCGCTGATGGCTGGGAGGAGGAGACCGGCCAGAATGGCTATGATGGATATGACAACTAACAGTTCGACAATTGTAAAGCTTTTTCTTTTCATGCGGATTCTCCTAATTTTTATTTATTCAGATATAAATTTTTCACCAGTGAAAAATTTATCATTGAGTCCAGTTTGTTATATCGTCTTCTGTGATAGCAGGATCGGAGCCACGGGACCACAGGTCATACGAAGTCGGATTATGGGTTCCGGGGCATTTGTACCAGAACTGCCTGCTGAAAGGATCTTCCCAGGCGCCTCTGGAAATTTTCAGAGTTGCAGCGGGAACATTCTTGTCGAGCTCACTGCCTGTGATTGCTATCTCGTTGTTGAGGGTGTATTGCCAAGCTGTTACAGGGCCACCGGCAACGTCATCTACACTTGTGTCATTCGTATATTTATCCACATAAAATCCTGTTACTGCAACTGCCTGGATATAATAGCCCTGTTTGCTGTAGTAGTTCTGGAGTGCGGTTGACATCTTGGCTATCATGGCCCTGCATTTTGCGTCATTCATCTTCCTGTGTGCAACCGAATATACGCCGATGCCTATCCCCATGAGCAATGCGAGGATGCCCATTACCGCGAGCAGTTCGACGAGTGTGAACCTAGTCTTTGAAAAACATTTTTTCATGTAAAAACCCCGCTGGCAAAATGACCTGTTATATTGATTGGAGCATAAATTAAACCATTCATTGGTGCAATTATACACTTTGAGCATCTTTTTTACAAGGATAATTTTCCCTTTCGGAAAATTATAATAGCAACTTGAATAAAAGTCTTTGCTTGTTAAATTATCCCGAAATTTAATGAGTTTCCTTAAAAAAAACAAACTAAACACGATGGAGGATATCATGGCTGCAAAAGTTGACGAGAAGAAATGCACAGGCTGCGAATCATGCGTAAGTGCCTGTCCTACAGAGGCTATTGTAATGAAAAACGGAAAGGCGTCTGTCACGGATGCCTGTGTTGACTGCGGCGCCTGCGTGCAGGAATGCCCGGTTGAAGCCATTACGATGGAATAAAGAATTCCCGGCACGCCCTGCGGGGCGTGCCGGAAATTCTTTATAATGAATACCGGAATAATAATATCAGCCTCTCCCCAGAACAGCCCTGACATCCTTTATGCCAGCGGCTTCAACGCTCCTGATTCCTTTATTTTCACAATATGCGGCAGGGAAAAAAGAGCATATGTGCCTCTCCTCGAATACACACGGGCATCTAAAAGCGTCAAGAAGGGCATAAAAGTCTTTGAGTTCGTTGGTGGTTCCATAAAAAACACGATTAAGCACATCCTTGAGAATCACCCGGATGTGTTATGGACCATACCTTCCGACTTCCCGTACTATCTTGCTGAATTCATGAAGGAGAACGGGGCATGCCTCAAATGCCCTGGAGGACCGCTGTTCCATAAACGCTCCGTCAAGTCCGCCGAAGAGATAAAAAAGATCCTTAAGGCCACGAGACTCGCGGAAAAAGGAGTGTTCCGGGCTGAAACCATTATTGCGGATTCCTCCGTGGATTCAAAGTCCAGGCTGGTGTACAAGAAGAAAATACTGACTTCCGAATTCCTGCGGACTCAGATTGACCTGGAGATTTTTTCCGGCGACGGGCTGGCGGAAGGAACAATTGCGTCATGCGGGAAAAACAGCGCTGAGCCGCACAACAACGGTACCGGAACAATTCATGCCGGACATCCGATAGTGGTTGACGTTTTCCCAAAGCTCAAGTCATGCGGTTACTGGGGTGACATTACCAGGACTTTCGTGAAGGGCAGGGCTTCCCTGAACGTGAGGAACGCCTATTTTGCCGTAAAGGAGGCCAGGGATTTCGCCAGGAGCATCATCAGAGGCGGCCTGAAGGCGTCCGACGCCTACTGGAGCGCTGTCAAGATCCTGGACAAGCATGGTTTCAAGACAGGCAGGAACGAGAAGGGCGATTATGGCTTCTTCCATTCGCTTGGGCACGGGGTCGGCCTCGAAATCCACGAGGAACCGAGGCTTTCCCCGAAAAATGACAGGCCTCTTGAGATTGGAAATGTCGTTACCGTTGAACCTGGCCTATATTATCCCGAATGGGGAGGAATAAGGCTTGAGGACACCGTTGTTGTAAAAAAGAGCTGCTGTGAGACGTTGACTGCCTATCCAACCCTTCTTGAAATTGAATAAATAAATTTACGTGGTAGTTTTATCCAGGTCAAAGTTTTGGCTTAAGTAAAATTAAACTGGGGAATTCATGGATTTCAGCAAAATAAAGATTACAAGGGAGATCGCCTACGGAATCATCATCTTCCTATTCTTTGCCTTCATCTTTTCCTTCTTCAGGCTCCAGATATATGCCTTCAATTCCTGGCTTTTCGCCATGACCGGTGAAATCCAGCAGATCAAGTTCGTTGATGATGGTGATGCCGCTGACATTAAGAAGCAGGCAAAAGACGGCACCCAAAAGACACAGGATAACAAGACTGCGGCTACTGCTTCGGACAAGCCGGTAAAAAGCAACCTGCCGCTGACTCCCCCTCCTAGGCTCCAGCTGCTCGCGACCATAGACAATTTAGATGAAAGCAATCTTCAGGCTTTTCCTGAACTTCGTTCCTTCAATGGAACTGAGTGGCATACGGAGAAGACGCTCGTCAAAATGGCAACCGATGGGCAATCGCTCTATGCGTCGTTCCTATGCTATGATGCGGATCCGGACAATCTTGTGACAAAGTATTCCGAAACAGAAGGTACCGGCTCGGCATGGAGGGATGACAGCATTGAGTTCTTTTTAATGAACGACAAGGACGCCGACAATTATTATCAGTTCATATCTTCCGCGTCAGGACTGAGCCATGTTTTCTACATGAAGATAACGGATAAAGCGAACAAGAGGGCCTTTACACAGGATTCCGACTTCCCCAAGAATTTCAAGAAGCCTTTCATGCGTTCTGAAAGATGCCCTGAAGGATTCAAGGTGACCATGGAGATCAATCTTGAAGGACTTGGGTTCGACAGGCTCGACAACGGCAAGGAAATATTGATGCAGGTTGTCAGGAACTACAGGGATGCTTCCAACCCTAAAAAGGCGGAGCTCCAGCTGTTTCCATGCTACATCTATGCGGATAACAGGTTCGGCAAGCAGAACCACGACAGAAGTGCTTTCATGCCTGTAAAGGCTGTCAGGTAGGCCAAGATTTGCCAGTTCATGCCTGCGTTCGCTCCTTATGAATATTTACCTGGATTGCAGTTGCTATGAGAAATCAGATAAGCATCAAGGAGTTTCCATGAAACCTGGTCAGAGGCAGATACATGTGGTGCCAAGCTTCCATTACGATGTCGTCTACTTGAAGGACTTCAAGTCCTATCAGAAGCAGTCGTTCAAGATAATAGACGAGGTGCTGAGCATACTTGAGGAGAGTTCCAAATACACATTTACGATAGAACAGACGATCCTGCTGGAGGCCTTTTGGGAGGCCCGCCCATCGAAGCGGGGACTTTTGAAAAGATTCGCCTCCGAGGGGAGGCTCCATGTGGCGCCCGGAATGTACGTCATGCCGGACATGAACATGCCCGACGGGGAGTCGCTGTTCCTGCAGGTGGTGTCCGGATTCAAATGGCTTGATGAAAAGCTGGGATTGAGGCCGGAAGTCTGCTGGATCGCCGACTGCTGGGGACACCACGCGCAGATCCCCCAGATCCTCAACCAAAGCGGATACAGATACTATGCTTTCTGGCGCTGCATGGACAGGGGGCTGAGGAGAAATCATTTTATCTGGAAGGGGCTGGATGGCACGGAGATGAAGACCCATTGGCTCTCCAAGGGATATGGAAGCATCTGCTTCCCTTCCGACGATGAGATTATCAATGCACCCGACCTCTCCCTCCACGGCTGTTCCGCCGAACGCTTCAGGACTCTCGCCGCCGAGATGGACAGCATCGGGGCGGGCGGGATTGCAATGCTGTGCAACGGCGGGGATTTCATGATGCCCCAGCGATCGGCTCCCGGAATCATTGCATCCATGAAGAAATCAGGAGAGCTTCCGGGCATTGCCTTCTCAACCCCAAAACAATATCTTGACGCGCTCAAATGGAAAGACGTACCGGTACACAAGGGTGAATTCAACAGCGCATTCCAAGGGTGTTTCTCGTCCAACATAAGGATAAAGCAGGGCATCCGGCTTTGTTCAACCCTTTTAGGTACAGGCGAGAAGCTGTCCGCGATCACTGGGAAGGGATTCCCGAATTATGAGAAGCTGTTGAAAAAGACATTGAAGCAGCAATTCCACGATACGATTTGCGGGACAATTGCTGATTCCGCTCTTGTTGAAACCCTCAGGGAGCTGGATGATACCGCGGCTGGGCTGCGTAAAGTCCTTAAGAAACCCTTCAGATCCTCGAAGACTCCGTATTTCTTCAATCCGCTCCAGTTTGACCGCACCGAATTCATACGGGAAGCCAAAGGGGTGGTGGAACTGACAGCCCGTGCTTTATCCTGCGTGAGAAAGTCCTCTGCGAAAAGGCTGCGCCCATCCCCTGGGACATTGGTTTTGCCATGCGAATTCGAAACACCTGCATGCCGGCTGCGGATTGCCAAGGACGGCTTTATTGAATCCATTAGGGAAAGAGAAAATGACAGGGAGTTGCTTTCCTCATCGTTGACACACAAGTTCGGCGAATTGACGATGCAGGCGGACTATGGCGACCTCTGGCTGCATTTCGACTCGCCCTTGAATGGAGGTTGTGTCGAGTCGTCTCTGACGCAAAACCAGCCCGATCCCTTGGATAGGCCTGATGCCGCCGGGCTGGTCAACAGATCCTCGTTCAAGCCATGCATCATGAAGGCGGAAGTCGTATTCTGCTCCCCGCAGGTTTTAATTGTCAGGCAAACTGGAACTGTTGGATTCTGGAAACTGAAATCCAGCTTTACATCCGAACTCACTCTGTACGCCGACAGTCCAAGGATCGACTACAGAAGCGTTATATTTCCCGAGGGCAGGCATTTCAGGCTCAGAGCGGCCTTCCCGACATCAATTACGGGTGGAGAGGCGAACTACGAGATTCCATTTGGCATCCAGACACGCGGTCCCGGTGTGCATGCTGCCCAGAACTGGTTTGATTATTCCGACAAATCTGGACGGAATGGAATAGCCGTCATCAATAAGGGGGTGCCTGGCTGCTCCGTCGACAGCGAAGGCAATCTCCTGCTAAACGTCTTCAGGTCGGCTGCGATGGAGTACAAGGCGGAAAGCTGCATGTCCTTCAACTCGGGTGTTGAACATACTTTTGAATATGCAATCTTCCCCCATGGGAAAAGGTATTTCTCCGAGATTGTCAAACAAGGATTGCTTTTCAACCACCCGCTGACCGAGGTGAATGGAGACTATTCGACTTTCTCCGACAGTAACTGGAGATGTCCTTGTCCCAGCGTGTTCATCTCCGCTATAAGACCAGTTTCCGCAGGCATATTCCTCAGGATATACGAAGGAGCCGGAGTATCGGTCAAAGGGAACGTGTCGGTGCCAGGACATATTGAGTATTATGCCGAAGCCGACGGCCTGCATAATGCCATAACCCCGCGTAAACCATGTCGGGGCCTCATCCCGTTTTCCTTGAAGCCGTTCCAGATAAAGTCATTTATCCTCAAGCCATGTCCACAATAAAACCACGGAATATTAACCCCCAAATCCCAATTGTGGAAGCGATGAAATAATCCATAATCAGACGATGTGGATATGTGGGGCGGGCCTTTCCATGAAACAGGACGCACTTATTTTTTCAAGGCTCCGTACAATATCCGGTATTCCGCCTCAATGAAGCCGCCTGGCGAGTGCTTTGAATTATGCCTTTCTATGATTTTCCTCAGTCTTCCCGGGTGAATGGCTCTGCCTGTTGGATTCCCGGCGCCGATGCAGTTCAGATGCTTCAGGAAACTGGCGGTGTCTTCGTATCTTTCCTTGAATGTCTCTGTCTGGAAATATTTTCCGCTGAACGCGGAAAATACGCCACGCGCCTGGGAATCAGTATTGAATTGAGGTCCGGGGTAGGGGGTTTTCAGTTCGGTGAAGGTTTCCCTCAGCTTGCCGAAGGTGGGTTCAATCAGCATCGAAAAGAAGATTCTGCCCGAAGGATTTAATTCGGCGCTTATCGAGGATGCAAGCTTTTCCATGTCCGATGACCATTGGAATGACATGCTCGAAACCACCATGTCAAATCTGCCCGGAGGAATCGACTTGTCGAAGTCACAGGCAATGAAATCCTTTTTCCTGACGGGAATCCCAGAGGTCTTTTCATAGCACCGTGCCAGCATTTTATCCGACAGGTCTGTTATGGTGAATTCACAGGCCGGGAATTTTTCCATGAGCTTTTCCGTGAGGAAGCCTGTTCCGCATCCTAATTCGAGTATCTTCATGCCTGTAGAAGATGAGAGAGCCTGTTTGAGGACCAGGTCGGCAAGCTTTCCGGCGACATGCCTCTGGCAGGAGGCGGTCTTGTCGTAGGCATCCGTTCCACCCGAGAAATTATCGGAGATCTTTTTAACTGACATCATAGTCTGAAATGAATCTTTCAATCAGGTTTTTGCATTCGTTGACATGCGTGACCGGCAATGCGTGGCCTGCGTTGCCGATAATGTGGAGACGGCTGTTCTTCAACCCTGCCGCGAGTTCCTCCGCAATTCCGGGGTTCACTATTTTATCCTCGCTGCCATGGAGGATAAGGACGGGCACCATGATTCCCGCGAGCAAGGGACGGATGTCCAGCCCGGAAAGAATGTCAAGTCCCGCCTCCAGAGCGGAAACATTGAAATGGTCGGGCAGGGGGGGGGGGGGGGGGGTTTTGGG
>JBAQUG010000025.1:0-15094 GCA_049297395.1 Victivallales bacterium
GTCTTTACAAGAACGCGGGGTCAGTTCCGTACTTTTCCCTCGTGCCTCGGGAAGAAGTCCTGGGACCGACCCCGTAAAGACTGAGCCATTACGGATGGCGTAATAACCGTTCTACCTGAAGGCGGCATCCATTTCAGCCTTTATCGCACGGGCCGCATCGGCTGGGACTTTAGCCTTGAGGACTGGCCTGCCGACCACGAGGAAGTTTGCGCCCTGCCTGACCGCTTCTGCCGGGGTCATTATCCGCTTCTGATCGTCAATGCTGGTGTCGGCGGGACGGATCCCCGGGATCACAAGCACGAAATCCTCCCCGCAGGCCTTCCTGATGAGTTCGATCTCATGGGCTGAGGCTACTACGCCGTCCATGCCGCTGTCTTTTGCGAGTTTCGCAAGATGCGGCACATGTTCCGAAGGGGAATACGAATCGCTGCGGTTCATGGCTTCCGAAAGGGCCTGCGCATCCATGCTGGTCAGGACAGTCACGGCAATCACCAAGGGACGGCTGCCTGTCTTAGCCTTCTCATCTGCGGCCTTGACAGCGGCCTTCATCATGTCCCTGCCACCAGAAGCATGGACATTCACCATGTCCGCGCCCATTTTCACGGCTTCCGCTACTGCGCTGGCGACAGTATTCGGGATGTCGTGGAACTTCAGGTCGAGGAAAACCTTCTTGCCTCTTTTCTTGAGTTCGGAAACGGCTGCCGGTCCGGCGCTGCAGAAAAGCTGGCTGCCTATCTTGTACCAGCCCACCGAATCTCCGGCTGTCCCTACAAAATCCAAGGCGTCATTCAGGTTGTCAAAATCAAGCGCGACTATAAGCTCGCTATTCTGCTGGCGTCGGTGCTGCATTTTTTTCCTTTAACTCCTCTATTATGAACAAAGGCATTCTGGCCCTGACCGCCATTTGTCCGGGTTTCTCATCGTTCATGTAGGCCTTGGCCTGGCGTGCAAAATCCCTGAGGCCGTCGCCCACCATCAGCGAAGAACTGTCTTCATTCCTGGGCGGTGAAAGGAATTCCTTGAGTATGGCGGCGGCCTTATCCTTTGCAACAGGATCCTTCCTTCCCAGATCGATCATCGCGAAAAGGGCTGAGATGCGGACGCTGTCCAAGTCATATGTATTAGGCGACATCGGAACCTTGAGCACCATTTTCATGCAAAGTGCGTCGAGCTGGCTGAGGATCTCCTGGCTGGAGCTGTTGATCCTGGCGATGGACCAGCAGGCGCTGGCCCGGTTGTCAGAGGGATATTCGGCAACCGTCTTCTTGATCGCCATATAAAGAGTACTGCTGAAATAGGCATCCGCGATCCATCCCATCGACTCAAATGCCTGGGCGGAGACATTGACGGCCTTGTCGCCGCTGAGCTTGATGATCGTATCAAAAGAATCCTTGATTTTGAGTTTCCCGAGGGTGGACGCGACAGCCTCGCGTACGACGGCCTCCTTGTGTCCGGCCCTTTCGGAGACAGGCTTCCACGACTCCTTGAAATCAAGTTCGCCGAGGGCTGTTATGCATCTCCTTGCCAGATCGTAGTCTACGTCATCGAGGGATTCGAGTATTTTCATTATTGCCTGGGAATATCTTATGTCCTTGAGCACGCCTAGTATCGTCACCGCGGACGCACGGCTTTCACTGTTTTCGAGGAGCTCATCGCCAATGCGCTTGAGCACATCCTGTCCGGGCGCGATCCTGACAAGCGATGCTTCAGCGGCGTCCCTTACCTGGAGCTTCTTGTCGCCGAGCCTGGCAATCAGGGAATCTATCGCATCGGCGTCCTTGTATTCTCCCAGCGAAACACAGGCGAGCCTTCTCACCTCGTCATCAGGATCGTCTGAGAGCTTCATTAAAATCTGAAGACGGTCAGGTGCCGGCACTGAAGAAGCGACGAAGGCCCTGACGGACGCATCATTGTCCTCCGAAAGTCCCTTCAGCAGCCCAGTTCCTCCCTTGTCTCTTGACGACAGGGCCTGCGCCATAGCCGCCTTGACCATGGCGCTCTTGTCTGAAAGGAACTTGGCGATCTTCGGATCCTTGTCCGGATCCTCGCTTTTCATCACTGCTACTTTTATGGCGCCGGTACGCTGGCAGGGATTTTCGGAGGAGAGGAACCGGTCTATTTCGGAATCCCTGGAATGCCTGGCCAGGTCCTTGCTGGAGACGATCTCATTCCAGAGGAAATTGATGACGTACTCGCTGTTCTCCTGGGCAAGCAGGTTATAGACCGAAGAGAGGTCGTTTGTCGCCCTGAGCTCAAGAGCTGCGGCCAGGGTCCTGACCGATTTGTCCTCGGATTTGAGGAGGCGCCTGAGAAGCGTCACTTTCTTGCAGCATCCCTGGTCCCTGAGGTTGTACAGGGCATTCAGCAGATCCGCCTGCACATAGTCGTTCTTCTCGTCCTGGAGGCAGGCTTCAAGAGCATCGATCGCGGTCTTGTTGTCCGACCAGGAGAGTGTGATGGCGATCCTGGAGCGGAGCCGGCTGTCCTGTGTCTTCATGAGATAGTCGCTCTGCATTTTGACAGACGCGTTGTCGGCATATGTCGGCGCATCGGGGACCGTGGTGTTGATGGTATTGAACGGGGCCTTCTCCCATGTCGGGATCAGCAGCGGAAAAAAGGCGAACAAATATTTGAGCTTCATTTAAGGTTCCTGTATTTAGCGTATCTCAACTGTATAAGCATCGTCAGAGCCAGAAACACGGGGAAAAGGAAAACGATGAGTTTCCATTTCTCAAGCCTGACGACAAACAGGAATATATCCTGTCCAACACATTTTCCCAAAAGCACTGTGACAAAAAATGCGAGCAAAGGCGCCATCATGAGATAAAGGGCTGTGAACCTGGTCAGCCTGGAAAGATGCGAAACCCACCGGATGCCCTCCTCCCTTGCGACTGCATGGAACAGGTTTGCCAGGCTTATTATGAAGAAGCCCACGGAGATGCCGAACAGGAGGAAATTGAAGAGGAGATACGGGCTGTTGGTGTCCATCGACCACCATTGCAGGAAAGGCGAAAGGAGAAGCATGACGATCGCCCCCCATACGAGCCGGAAAAGCGCCTTCCTGTACTGGAAGAGCTGGAATCCCTTTTCGGGAAAAAGCATGACGCCGGAAAAGATCATGTATATCGGGACGATGTAGAAATACTGGACGAACGGAATGGGGAGCATGTCAAGCATTTCCTTGAAGCAGAGCAGGAATATGAGGATGACTGCGCCATAGGAGATATTGTCCAGCGCCCTGAAGAACATCACATTCACAAGCACGTTGGACTTATCCGCTCCCGGACCGGCGCCGGCATTTGCGCACGGCTGCGCCATATTGTCTGTTTTTTCCAAATCCGAATTCATCCCGCAGGTTATTAATATGCCTCCGGCAGAGCCGGAGGTTCACCGATTTATTCAAAGTTAAAGGGACACGTTGAAAAATATAATGAAACAATATAGGTTACAAACGTTCAGACATCCTATTTTAGGTTAAAATTCAAAATCAAGAGCTTCTATGAAATATATTGTCAAAGGGGATGACGGCAAGGAATACGGCCCGGTGGATGAGGAAACCCTGCGGAAATGGACTGAGGCAGGCAGGGTGCTGCCGCACACGCAGATCCGCAACACGCTCATAAAGAAATGGAACAAGGCTACTGACTTTGACTTCCTGAAACCTTCATTCTCGCTCCAGCATGCGAGGGTCGAGGAGGAGAAGGGGGGGATGCAGAAGTTCTCCGAGCAACTTGATGTCATTTTCGGCGGAAGGAAGAAGACGCCCGAGACCCTCACTCCATATGCTACGGCGTTCAAGAACAAATATATTCCGGCTCCGGCCTCGCTCTCTCTGAGGATGCTGTCGGCGCTGTTCGACTTCATAGTCATCCTGGCCTACGCTTTCATCCTGATGGTTTACTTCTCATTCTCAGTTCCGATGAAGGCGCCTGAACAGCCGAAACCACTTGACGCAGCAGCACAGCAGGAGGCAAAAGCGCCTGATGCCGCAGCGCAACCGGCCGCCCCCGCACCAGCCCCTGACGCCGCACCTGCAGCCCCCGCACCAGCCGCCGCCCCGGAGGTGTCGCCTATCGTCACTGCCCAGGTCAATGCCGCCTTCAACAAATCCATTTATCTGCTTGTCATGGGGGTGCTCCTATATTATGGGATTTCCCTCGGGGTATTCGCACAGACATTCGGGATGTGGTTCTGGGGGATAATGCTCTCAAGGGTGGATCTGGGCGAAGTATTCCTCGGAAGAGCCTATTTATTCACCATACTCACGTTCCTCCTTGGGATACTGTCCCCTCTCTTTGTGCTGTTCAATCCCTTCAAGAGGGCCCTTCCTGAAATATTGAGCGGAACAATGATCATCGGTGTAGCCGCAAAACCGAAAGTCTGAAGTCAAATCCAACCCGGTTCAAGCTGATGTCATTAAAGTTTTTCCAAGAACAGTATCTCACCTGTAAGAACTGCGGCAAGTGCTGCGGAATATGGGAAATCCCCATCACACAGTCCGAAAAGGAAAGAATAGAAAAGCTCTCCATTCCCGGGATCGACTTCTCAGAGAACAGATTCTTTGAAAAAAAAAGGAAGCACAAAGGCCTCTATCTCATCAGGAAAAATGACGGACACTGCGTCTTCCTCGGAGGCGACAACCTCTGCGTGATCCACAAGGCCCATGGCGAAAAAGTGAAACCTCTCGCGTGCAGGATATATCCCCTTGACATATTCAACTGGGAGGATGGCACGGTAAGCGCCTCGCTGAGATATGACTGCCCGGGAGTCTCCTCCGAAAAAGGCAGGAAGATAAACTGCTTCAGCTCTGAAATAAATTCGATGGCAAAGGAGCTTTCCCAGAAGAGGCTGCTTGCCGGCGCAAGCTACGGCAGAAAGCTGAAAACGAAGCTTTCAAACCTCAGGATCATCGCCACCTCCTACAAGAATTTCCTCCTCGACACGCGGTTCCGTCCCGCCATGAGGATCTTCGCCGCCGCAAAGCTCATAGAGTTCCATTCAAGGCCTGAAAACGCAAGCGACATAATTGATGCGGGAAGCTTCTTCAGCAAGGATGCCATGGAACTTGTGAAGAGGAGCATCCCGGATCTCGAGCAGATTATTTCCAAGTCGAAACCCCTGAACTTGCACGAAAAGATGATATTCAGGTTCATCATAGGGTCTTTCATCAGGTCCGACGAGGAATACGCCATGAAATTCCTGCCATTTGCAAGATTTTCAAGGGTGAAGGAAATCCTCAAGTTCTCACTCGGTTCCGGATCGATGGGAAAACTGAGCGGACGGCTGCCTGACACGGCCGCCATGGATCCGCTTGAAGCAGTGAAGGGGATGAAATGGGATGAAAACGCCCTCGAAATATACTGGAACTACATCGGATCAAAACTGGAGTCGATGCATTTCTGCGGTTTC
Organism: Victivallales bacterium; assembly: GCA_049297395.1. Lineage (GTDB taxonomy): Bacteria > Verrucomicrobiota > Lentisphaeria > Victivallales > GWF2-50-93 > GWF2-50-93. The sequence goes on from JBAQUG010000025.1 coordinate 5,410, forward strand.
CCGTGCCTTGGCTTCACATTCGAGGAGGGAATGCGCCACCTGGCAATAACTTATCCAGTCCTCGCATCGATCTCCGCGCTTGCCGCAAAGGCGGACAAACGCGGGAATATTACAAGGGATGATGTTGCAATGGCGCTTTCAGTGATAGACCACACGTTCTCCCGCTCGCACCTATTCAAGATCAACTACGTCAGGAAGATGACCGACATCCTATGCACTGAAAACGCCCTGGCCTCGCTACTGAAGGATCTGCCGTGACATTTCAGTCCTTACGGCTCCTTATCCATCTTGTCGTAGAAATCAGCCTCCCTGCCGGAAAGCCTGCCGGACTTGATCATGCCGTTGAGCTTCTGCATGTCGGCATCGCGCGCTACTCCTGAAGGAATGCCCACGGCTTCCTTCGCGGCCACGTCCCCCGCCTTCTTTTCAGCCGTGGATTCCACTGGCTGTTCGAGCACGGGCTCCGCTTTCAGACGGAAAGACTGATCTTTCTTCTTGCCTGGCGCGGAAGATAATTCAACCGCCAAAGACACCGCGAATATCACGGCGGTGGTAAAAAGGAGGAGGCGTCCAAGCCTGCCCTTCACGAAGGAGAGGATTACAAACAGTACGAATCCTGGAATAATCATGTAGAAAGCCATGCCCATGTCAAACACCATTTTCCCCCATACCGCCATGCACGCGCCAGCGCCGAATAAAATATAGGCTCCCAGCCGCAAAATCAAATAAGGCGTGGCAATTCCATGCCCGGAGCTTCCGAGAAGCATGCGTGTGCTGGAAACGGGAAGATTCAAGGCCAGAAGCATCATGAAGAATATCAGCGCGCCGCCAGTGCCGAAAAACGGCACTATCAGTATTCCGCATGTCGCGGCTCCAGCACATGCACCGACATGATCCGCCGTCTCAACGCTTCCGCCTGATTCAATCTCACCCTTCCCTGACTCATTCAGCATCCTGGCGGCGATAGGGAAATACATCCCGCAGCAGATCCCTGAAGTAAAAAACGCCACGACGAACCAGCCGAAACTCCAGAAGTCCGGGGCCTGGCATGAAATTGCGAACAAAAGCAGCACATGCACGGTCAAGGCAAACACCAGCGATGTGCCGGAGGAAATCCTCTTCTGTACGCCTGGATGGACAACAAGCATTCCGCCACTGGCAAGGCCCAGCATGAAAAGGGCTGAAACCAATCCTGCATTGACGTACAGCGTCCCCAGAAGGGTCTGGAACATGTACATCAGCACAATGACAGTCCCCATGCTCACATATCCGACGCAGAAAACTATGCGCCCGGCCCCGGGATCCCCTGCCCCGCTGGAATATTCCGTCACCGCTGAAAGAAGAGCCATGATCAGGAATATGAGAAGCGGCACAAGGAGCACGGACATCCCATTCTGGATTATCTTCACGCTCAACCCCGTAATATCCATTCCCGACTGCCTTGATGAAAACAGCAGCGCGTAGAGGAAACCCAGCGGCATCGAATCGGTATTGATCATTGGCGCAGACCCGCAGGCTGCCGCATATGATTCCTCTGCGAACTTCGCGCGGTCGGGAAGATAGAGGCTCCTCAGGGATTCAACTGGAAATATCCTGCCAATCCCCTTCACCTGCCCCAGCCTTTTCTCGAGAATATCAGGATCACCTGTAAGCCAGGAGGAATCAGAGGCGATGAACCAGCTGCTGTCCCCGGGGACAATTACTGAACGTTTGAATACATAGGCGAGGCTGTTCTTGACGGACGCTCCTGTAAAGGCAAGTTCAGGCCCAATCACATTCTCACCGGAGCCGACCCGTGTCCCAAATATTCCGTTCCTTCCCAGCGCCTTTGAAACAGCCTCGTAGAACTCGATCGTGAAATAGCGGTTGACGACTGAACTTGTCGCATCAGGCATGTTCACAACGATGATGTCGTAATGCTTCTCCATGCCCTTCAGGAACTCCCTGGCGTCGCTGCCGGGGACCGGATGGAAACGCACATCGCTTATCTTCAATCCGGCTGGAAGACATGCATTGACCCTGCTGATATATTCTCCGTCATAATGGATCCACGAGATCTCCTCGACCTGCGGGAACTTCAGGAATTCCCTGCTCAGGTTGAGTCCGGAACCTATGACGAGGATCTTCTTCGCGTCAGGCTTCTGGCAGAGGTGGACTGAGATTATCTTCAGGGCGCTCTCGCTGTCGGGGACACTTTCACCTGCACCGCCTTCGCGCAGCACGGACCATTGCCCGTTGTATACGCCATAAAGATATTCCGCCTGGGGCGTTGCGAACCATCCACGATATGATTCGGACGGGAGGAGCTTCTTCCATTTCTGGATCCTAAGCCTGTCGCCAATCTTGAAATATATCCCGGAGACGGTCAGCAACACGGCACAGGCGAGCAGCAGCACCGCCCTCTCCTTCCTGAGGAACATGGCGCATGCGGCAACCATTGAAAGACAGAGAATCATGGAAAGATATTCAACCGGCATGCCGGCGTATAGAAGCAGAGTCGTGCCAGCTCCGCCGATGAAACTTCCCAGTGATTCGAATATGAACGTCCCGGCGACTGGAAGCTTTGAATCTCCGGCGGTCCATCTGCATGCAAGCGGAAATATGGCGCCTGTCAGGAAGCTGACCGGACCGTTCGCCAGCACCGACCATGATATCAGCTTCCATATTGGAAAGATCTCATACGGCTCCACTCCCGCCAGGCTCCTGGCATTCACGATCAGCAGGCATTGGATCACGAATGCCGGGACATAAAGCAGGACGACTAAATGGGTTTTCGCTGACAGCTTCTCTGAAAAACTCCTAAAGGAGAAGACAAGCGAGGCTCCCAAGGCTATCCAGAAAAACCATGTCGCGAAAAAGACGCCTACGGCAATGTCATTGCTCTCAAACGATCCCAGGAATTCACGGAATATGACCGCCTGGGACGCGATGGCAAACAGCCCGATTGCGAAGATCGCAAAGTTCTTTTTGAATTTGTCCATAATCCTATTGATCCAAAAGATAAAGGACTATCTCGCTTCTTGCGGTGGTACCTAAAAGAGCTCTCAACTTAAACGACATGTTGCAAAGATGGACCATCCTGACCGGCTGGCTGTGCCCTCTGAAACTGATCTTCCCTCTTGAAAGTCCATATTTGAAAAAGTGCTCTTCGGGTTTTCCAAACATCGCGAATGGATTCCCATCGCCTTGGAGGAAAAGGCTCTCTATCTTAATATTCTTACCGCCACTCCATTTCTCAGCAGTACTCCATTTGGAAATCCTCTTCCTTGATGATTGTCTTTATCCTCTGGACATTCATCAGCTCGCTATTTACATCGAGCCAGTCGAGTATCTCGTCAAACAGCCTGGCGTCATATCTCGCAATTGAACAGGAGAAAAGCAGAAGCGACTCAGGATCAACAGCCCTCCGGTCTTCTCCGGAACCATAACCGGCTACGCCAAGCGAAGCCCACTGCTTCCAGAGAAACTTAAGCAGGCGCTCCCGGAACGAAATACTAAATTCTTTCAGAGATTTTCCCTTCTTGTTTCTGGGGATCCTTGGACATCGAGCGCTTGCTTTTCTGGCATATCCTGAAATACTTCTTCAATACGCACAGCCGATGAGCGCTCTGCCTCCACCCGGAAATCCTGAGATCATTGCACAGGGCGGATGTGATTTCCACTGTTTTCCTGACCGCATCGAAAAGCAGGTTTATGTCGGTCGGATAATGCACGTTTGTCTCAACCACGAAACTGTCCCCGCATCCGCGGAGCACATCTCCACGGCACTGGAAACAAAATTAAATATACACCTAACATTACAAGGGCAAACACGTTATGCTGTTTATTATTGTCTTTTTCCAACCGGAAATCCTGAGATCATTGTCACTGTTACGTTCATGGAAAGTTTTAGAACTGACGGAAGCAGGTAAACTCGTTCTTGAAGTTGGACAAAATCCGGTCTACTGCGTATCGTGCTTTTTGAAAATATTTCGTTTTCGGTCAGGCACTAACTATAACGCGCAAATCCTCCGAAGGAGGAACGGACAAGACATATCCGCATCATCCGGCGCCCTTGAATCCGAGCCATCCGCTTATGTTGAACCTGTCATGTTCCATTATCTTCCTGCCAAGGTTCAGGAGTTTTCCGTCCTTGACATGCGGATGGCTTTCCGATTCAAGATGGCTGATGAAGTTTTTCCTCAGACGCGTCTCGAGTTCCTTGTCGCCCACGAGATTGTGCTCGTCGAACGGATCACAGCTCTTATCGAAGATGAGTTCGGCGCCATCGTCTGCAAAATAGAGGTATTTGTATCTTCCGTCATGGAACATGTGCTGGTTGTCGATCTGTCCGTGGAGTTCGTCCCTGATTGTTTTCCGGTGGTCACCAAGCAGCGGAAGCAGGCTTCTGCCAGTGACATCATCGGGAGCCCTGGCTCCGGCGATATCGCAGAATGTCGGAAGGAGGTCGGCAAGTTCAACAAGCGAATCGCAGGTTTCTCCCCTGTGGGGCTTCATCGTCGTGGGACATCTTATTATAAGAGGTATCCTCGCCGACGATTCGAGCATGGTCCCCTTGAAATACGTGCCGTAGTCTCCGAGATGTTCGCCGTGGTCGGTGGTGTAGACGATGACAGTATTATCCCAGTAGCCATGCTTCATGAGGGCGCCAATCAGCCTGCCTATCTGATGGTCGAGATTTGTTATCATTCCGTAATACACGCCCCTCGCCTTCCTGGCTTCCCTGTCCTTCATGTATGAATGCGAGTTGGCGTACCGGATCTTCCTTATGGCATATGGCGTAGTCTCCTCCGAGAATGACCATCTGGGAATGACAGCCTCCGGGACGTCCTCATCGTCGTACATGCTGTAGTAAGGCTCATGTATGATGTTTTCAGGATGGGGATGCACCATCGACGTCCACAGGAAGAAGGGTCGTGACGGGTCATGCTTTTCGAGGAATTCAATGCTCTGCTGGACAGTCCAGTTGGTCGAACATAGTTCGGGCGGCAGAGGATCCAGCATCGGGATCATCTCGTTCCTGCCCAAACCTGTCCTCATCCCATATCCGAGCCTTTCCTGGAGCCTTTCAAGAGTCCTGTAGGAGATCCACTCATTGAACCCGGCATCGAAATCAGGGTCGGCATGCCAGTGGGTCTTCCCGACAACAGCGTTCCCATAACCCGCGTTTCCGATTATGCTCCCGAGGAATTTCTCGCGCGGCCTGTCTATCCGGAAAGACGGACAGTATTCGGGCTTCCCGTACAGATGCGACTGGATGCCTGTCACCAGCGTAGTCCTTGCGGGAATGCAGACCGGGCAGTCTGAATACGCACTTGAGAAGAGCACTCCTTCCTCGGCCAGGATGTCGAGGTGCGGCGTGCGGACGCATGGATGCCCGTAGCATCCGAGCGAATCCGCCCTGTGCTGGTCGGAAGTTACGAGCAGTATGTTCTGTCTTTCCTTCATTGCTTCAATATAGCCGGACCCTGCAGCAATATCCACGGGGACCCGGATGAAAATATTTTAAAATGGAGGTTTGACATTTCGCGGCAGGAAAGTATATTAGGATACAAGTTGGTTACAGGATAAATACACGCAGGAGCCATAAGGGGGGGAGGTCGCCATGCAGGAAAGAATTCCATTAAACAAGCGCATATACTTGAAGATCAGGGAGGAGATATACAGGAAGAGATTCTCCCCTGGAAGCCTGCTTCCCAGCGAGAAGAAGCTCGCGGAGAATTTCAGCGTGAGCAGGAAGACAATCCGCCATGCCCTCAACCTGCTCGAATCCGAGAAGATCGCCTTCCCCGTAAACGGGCTCGGATGGAAGATATCCGGGATACAGCAGGCAAGGGACGTGAAGCCTGTCGCAATAATCAACTACTACAGGGATTTCAACAATGACTTCGCGCAGTCAGCCTACGCCCTCCTGAAGTCCAACGGAGCAAGGGTCCACTTCTACTATGCCATCCGCGACGACGCGGACCTCGACGAGATCCTGACGCCCGAGAACTACAGCGGGATAATCTACGTATCATGCAATCCCGTGCCCAAATACCATATCGAGTCCGCCAAGAAGCACCAGCTGCCGATAGTATGCGCCTGCCTGAATTCCGCACAGGCGTACGACACGATATCCACCGACAACGTAGCCGCCATGAACATGCTGATAAACCACCTGATCTTCACAGGGCACAAGAACATATTCTTCGTCGGAACAAAGATCATGGATCCGGCCTTCTCCATAAGGCACAGGACATATTTCAACTCCATCAAGCGGCATTCCCTCAACCCTCATTCCATAATACTGGACGACAACTTCCTCAGCCAGCATTTCGCAATCAAGCTCCTCGACGAATGCAAGAGCAAGAAACAGCGGATGGACGCGATCATCGCGGTCACATCAACGATAGCGAAGGACATCCTGATGCTGTTCCACGAAAACAAGATAAGAGTTCCGGAGGACATATCCCTGACATGCATCGGCCACACAATCGATCCCAGGGAGCTTTCACATTACGGCTTGAATACCATCACAGGCATCGTACATTCCTGGAAGGAGATAGGGCGCAGGGCTGCGGAACGGATTCTCTCGAGGATAAAAGGCGATACCTCGCCTGCGGGAGTGGAATTTGTAAAACCGCTCTTCTCCGAAGCGGATTCCATCCTGGACAGGACAGCCAGGGCACGCACAACCAGATAAATTGAAACCCCGCAGCCAGGCATATCCCAGACTTATAGACCACAGTTTTTCAATTGCATCCCAAAAAGGAAAGATCAGTCGACAATGGACGGGAAAAGAAAAATAACATATGCCATAGTCCTTCTCCTTGTAGCAGGCATTATAGCAGGCGCGACAACGCTATGGTTCAAGGAAATACGCTTCAGGTTCTTTCCGAAGAATTTTGGAATTGTATGCGACAACGGCATTTACAGGAGCGCCAGGATCCATCCGGCACTTATCGAAGAGACCCTGAAAAAACACGGTATCAGGAAGATCGTAAACCTCACCGGGAAAGACGGACGCTACGCCTACGAGGACGAGGTGGCGGAAAAACTTGGCATTGAAGTCTACGCCGTCGCCCTGCACGGCAGCGGCATGTGTTCGGCGCAGGAATTCGCCGACGCCGTAGAACAGGTCGTGAAGGCTCAAAAGGAGAAGAAACCAGTCCTTGTCCATTGTTCCGCCGGAGTAAACAGGACAGGCGCAGTCGTGGCGCTCTACAGGATACTCATAGAGGGGAAATCACCCGATGAAGCCTATCCGGAACTACTGGAGTTCGGATGGACTCCGCCGAAGAACGGCCAGATGGTCCCGCATCTAAATGAACTCATGCCCGACATAGCGAAGCTGCTTGTGGAAAAAGGCTTAATTGAAAAAGCCCCTTCCCCTACACCCCAGTTCAAGGTGGATTTCAAATACTAGGGAAGACCGACAGAAATCAATTTCGAATCAGAATAACTCACCCTGCTCCTGGATCTCTGCCTTCACGATGCAGTCAGGTGAATCATATTTGGCGGAATTCACATTTGCCGACACCTGATAGAAGTCCAAAGGGCTCTTATGGTCTGAAAATTCCTCCTCGGGATTGACCGGAAAATATTTTCCGTCTATCCATCTGTCCAGCTTGTCCTGCGCCAGCAGGAACGGCATCCTGTCGTGAATCCCTGCCAGGTTCCTCCTTGGATTCTTCGTGATGATACTGAAGCAGAGCTGGCCTGACGGAGATTCCTCGGTCCAAATCCCGCCCAGCGGGATGATCTTCATCCCCGGCGCATGGATGAAGCAAGGAATGCTCCCGCCGTTCTCCTTCTTCCATTCATAATAGCCGCTACAGAGTACGACGCACCGTTGGCCCCTCATGAGCTGGCTGAACATCTTCTTCTGTAGTATCGTCTCAAGCCTTGCATTGTATGAGACGAAATCGTGCTCCTTTCCCTGGAATGCCGACGGCAGGCCCCATTTCATGAGAGCAATGGATACGATACCGCCCTGGCTGAAGACCACCGGCATCATCTGTCCCGGCGAGACATTGTAGGAGATCCTGAAAGCGGAGATGTTTATCAGCACCTTTATCTTCTCGCCCCACCACCTGATGATCTCCTCAAGCGGTTTCGCCTGTACGCATCTGCAGCACATAAGAAATTCCATCCTCCCTTTAAATGTTTTAATCTATATCCTTATTTAAACTTTGAAAATAGGTTTTATCCGCTTATTTTAAAATGCAATGTTTTAATATTTGGAGTCGTGCAGAAATAACTTTTACATTTGCTGGCTGGGACTTTTATGGAACGCCACCAACCTGGTGGCATGATATTGGGTGAAATAAATCTGGGACGAAGAAAGATGCCGGCAGGTTTCCAGCGATCCCAAAATACAAATTCCTATACGATCAAGGTGACATCAAATGCCTGACTTAAGGACAGATCTTGGAAAACTGAAGCTGAAGAATCCGGTAATGACCGCATCCGGAACGTTCGGCTACGGAGGCGAGTACACGGAATATTTCGACATATCACGGCTTGGCGCCGTGGTCGTAAAGGGTGTTTCATCGTTTCCATGGGAGGGCAACCTCACTCCCAGGGTCGCTGAAACATCAAGCGGAATGCTGAACGCGATCGGACTCCAGAATCCCGGTGTCAAAAAGTTCCTCCACAATCCCGAATATATGCCCTTCCTGAAGAAAAGCGGAGCCACCATAGTGGTCAATATCTGGGGCAGAAGCATAGAGGAATACTGTGAAGTCGCAGCGAAACTCGAAGCCGAAAAAGACGGGATAGCCGCCCTGGAAATAAATATCTCATGCCCCAACATCAAAGCCGGCGGAATAGCCTTCGGCACAGACATCACCCTGCTGTCACGTGTAGTCTCGGAGATCCGGAAGCAGACAAAACTCCCGCTCATTACAAAATTAAGTCCGAATGTCTCGAACATTGCGGATTTCGCAAAAGCCGCCGAAGATTCAGGTTCGGACATGATCTCCCTGATCAACACCCTGCCCGGAATGGCAATCGACATCGAGACGCGCCGGCCTAAGATTGCCAACGTAAAAGGCGGACTCAGCGGACCCGCGATAAAACCCGTCGCCGTGAGAATGGTCTACGACGCCTCGAAAGCGGTCAAGATTCCCGTCATCGGCATGGGTGGAATTTCAAATGCATCCGACGCGATCGAATTCTTCCTTGCAGGAGCCAAAGCCATCGCCGTAGGAACTGCGATATTCGCAGACCCCCTGGCACCGATTAAGGTCATTGAAGGCATAGACGCCTACCTTGAAAGGCACGGCTGTAAAAGCATCGGCGACATCGTCGGAAAGATGGAAGCAGTAAAGTAGGCAGAGGAACAATCCTTCGACAAGCTCAGGACAAGTCGAATTACAAAGTAATTGTGGAACGCCGGCGTCCTTATAAGTATGTTGGGCTTCAGCCCGACGCTATTTCTGGCGTCTTACAACCTGTAATAATATTCAAGAGTTGTCGGGCTAAAGCCCAACATACTTCTGTCGTGCATTGCACTTGTCGAACACGGGGTCTTGTCGAACACGGTTCGAACACGGGGTCGAACCAGATAGACCTGTCGCAAATATCTTATTATTAATTACTTTTGTATTTTGAAATTATAAAACCAGTACCTTAGAAGCGATTTTCGGGTAACCGTTAAGCTGCCTTTTAACTGCGGTCAATTGAGCATATGCCCTTGGAG
>JBAQUG010000026.1:0-2045 GCA_049297395.1 Victivallales bacterium
GTGTTGCCGTGATCCTGGTCGCTGTTTCCGGTTGCGCCTGCAAGTTCTGTGGCCTTGGCGGAGGCGACAAGGAAGGCGTAAGGACTATTGGAACAGAAGAACTCAAGAATATAGTTGAAAAGAAAACTGCGCTGATTTTTGATGCAAGATCCGTCAAGTATGATACCGGCGAGAGAATTCCCGGCGCAAAAGCTCTAAGTGCGGAAAGCTCACCCGAAGATGTTGCGAATGCAATCCTGGGCAAGAACGCCGCAGTTGTAGTCTATTGCAGCAATACAAAATGCCCGGCCAGCGGAAATCTCGCGGCCTACCTGAAAAAGCTCGGATATACGAACATCATGGAATATCCTGAAGGTATCGAAGGCTGGAAAGCCGCAGGAAACAAGGTCGAGAAGATTGATTGATCTTACGGATTCAGTAAACTATGCCGTTTACTGAATCCGTACTAAAATAAAATCCCGGAAAATTCGTCATTCGCTTGTGAATGCCTCTTTAGTGCCGTCAGTATTCGCCATCTCAAACTCGGAACAATCGCCCATGCCCGTCATATAAACCCGTGTGATCTTCCCGCGATTAGTATGTAAGGGCAGCCTGCCATTTGCAATTTGCTGCCACCATTCATCGGATCCGAAGAGTCCGTGAGTCTGCTGGAGGCCGAAGTCAACATTAGTCAGAATGGCATTCTGAATGCTGCTAATTTGTATCTTATTCTTTTTGAACTGATAAATTATGATCATGCGTGTCATCGGTTATAGCGAACGACTAGGATTTGCTGCGGCTGGAAGCCGTCAGCTACATCCCTTTCGGTCATCTATAGATTTCTTTCCGATGTCCAACTGCGACCACAAACACGATTAGCAAGTCATCCTGGATGGAATAGAGAATACGATAATTGCCTTGTCGCAGGCGGTACTGCTCAAGACCAGAGAGCTTCTTGGATTGAGGTGGGCGCGGATTGTCGGCCAATGATTCTATTGCCAGGATGATTCTTTGAAGGTCTTTCTTGGGAATTGACTCGAAATCCTTTTGGACGCTTTTCTTAAGCTCGATTCTATATCTTCCCATTTCGTTTCAGCTCCTTTAGTGCGGATTCAAACGAAATAGCGGGTTCATGCGCCCTTTTCTTGAAGATCTCCAAATCTTCCAGATCCTCGTGAAGAGCCGTGGATACAGCTTCATTAACGAGTTCAGACACGCTTCGCAAGGTTTCGGCAGACTTCATCCGCAGCACACGGTGAAGCGACAAGTCGAAATATATTGTTGCACGTTTAACTGCGACATTCATGATAGTTCTCCTTTCTCTACTGGCAACATAGCGTTATAACGTCATAATGTCAAGTCGTCATCTTCCCGAACGTCCAAGGCCTACCGAACGGTACTCCGTTCGGTGAGGCCGATAGTTCGATGATTATATTATGTTTACATATTTAAATGCGTAAGGAAATAATAACAAAATAATTAAACCAATAAATATAAAAGCAAATGGTATACAGCACATAACAATACCAGACTTTGCGATTTCACCCCCTCTGGTGTCCCCTGTTTTTATTTGTCTTAAAGCTCTATTTCCGTAAACAATGCCTGCAATGCATAAGAAAATCCCAATTACAGCTCCAAACGTATAGAAACCACAACCCCCTAATATGATACTGATGATAGCATCTCTATTTATTGGCAATTCAGAATTATTTTGTTTAATTCTTTCAGGCCTTCGTATAAAAATATAAAATAATGCTCCAAAAACACCTAAAAATATAGTCACCAGTAGCCAGATTAATTTATCATCCTTATTAGTTTCGTTTCTCACACAATCTCCTATTGACCAAACCCAAAGAACAATTGCTGCGAGTACAAATGCAACTAATGCAATAGTAAGAATTGTAATTATTGTGACTATATGAATCATAATATTGTATCGAACGTTAGAGCTGTGCGGCAAGGGCGGGGTACAGTGGACCCGGAAAAACGGACAATAATGGACAAAGGATAAGGTGTGATCCAAATTAAGAAAAAACAAGAAAAGGATTACACCGATGGGAAAAACA
>JBAQUG010000027.1:0-24481 GCA_049297395.1 Victivallales bacterium
TCTCACTTCATTGAACATAAATAAATTTTCTCCGAAAATTTATAAGTCATGCCCGCAATAGGACAAATTGAAACTCTTGTTGCACAACGGGAAATTGTAAATCTGTTCGTTCTTCAGGACATTCGCCAGGGCGAACCAGTTGTGGAAGGAAGGATCCACTATCTTGTAATGTTCGAAACGCCCGTTGGAATCGGTAATGGCCGTATGGCATATCTCGCCGCGCCAGCCTTCGGCAAGCGTGACAGTGATTGCATCAGGTTCGAGGTTTCCGCAATCTTCCAGTATTTTCCCTCCAGGCATGTTTTCGAGCTGTTCGCGGATGTACTTGACGGAATTCCTGATCTCGAGCATCCTCACAAAGGCGCGTGAGAACACGTCTCCGGTGTGGTATGTGGAAACCGATATCTGCGAGAACCTGAAAATTCCCGAGGGGAGATCGAACCTCACGTCGCGTTCGATTCCGCTGGCGCGCGCCGCAGGGCCCACCGCACCGATCTGCATGCAGAGTTCCCTGGCGAGTTTTCCGCACTCCTCGAAACGGCTCTGCACTGAGGGGTTTTCCCAGAGCAGGTTTACTGCGTTCTCGGTGTCCTTGAAAGCCGCATCGAGTCTTTTCAGGATCTCGGACTTCATCGTGTCATCAATGTCGAACATGACTCCGCCTGGCCTTACGGCATTCCTGCCAAAACGGTTTCCGCATATGAGAGCGGTGATGTTGAGGAAGTCGCCGCGTATCCTTCCGCAGAATGATGCAGTAGGGAGGTATGCCACGTCGCTTGCAAGTGCGCCAAGATCCCCGGTGTGGTTTGCGATACGTTCGAGTTCGAGCAGTATGCCGCGAATAGCCTGGGCGCGGAGCGAGACGCTGCATTTCGAAAGTGATTCGATGGCTTCGCAGTACGCTGTCGCATGGCCTATGCTTGTGTCTCCGGCCGCTGTTTCCATGTAATGGATCGTCCTCATGTCGGGACCGCCGACAAGTTTCCTTTCAATGCCGCGGTGCTGGTATCCTAGCGAGATCTCGAGATTGAAGACTGTCTCCCCGTGGCACTGGAAACGGAAATGGCCCGGTTCTATTATTCCGGCATGGACGGGACCGACCGCGACTTCATGGATCTCCTCGCCGGTGACCTTGTAGAAGTCAGTTACGGATGGCAGGATCTCGTCATCAGCTTTTCTCTTCCAGGCGTCTCTTTCCTCGGAGTATGCCTTGTGGAACCGGATGGGCTTGAGCCATGGATGCCCTTGAGGAACTACGCCCCACTGCTCGGCGATTTCGCGCTCGAACCAGTGTGCCTGGGGGCAGTCGGGAGTGAATGACCTGTAGGTTTCGCCGACTTCGGTCGACAGCAGGCAGAGGTTTCCCTGCATGTCTTTTGCGACAACCGCAAAAATCCTGATCATATTGTATTCCATCGGCATTCCGAACATGGAGGATATTCGTCCGTTCTTTCCGACCAGCATCATCAGCGTCTCCCTGAACTCCTCGAACTCCAGTACCGGCACCCGTTCAAGCTTCACGGTTTCGCCGTTGAAAATATTTACGTATGGTGAAAGGTCGGTCATAACGCTCCAAAGATTGCTGAGATTTCATTCAATACATTCAAAAGGAAATTTGGGATGTAGAGACCAAGGATCAACGTGCCAACCCCAAGGATGGCCGGTGGTATGATGGCAAGCGCGGATTCCTTTTCCTCGCTGGCGCCGCTGTCGCCCTGCGACATGTTCAACATTATGTGGGCCATTCCCGCGAATATTGCGGCCAGCAGGGCCAGATAGATTGCGCATATGAAGAAATGCCCCTGGTCGAATGCCGTCTTGAAGATCGTGAACTCGCTGACGAAAAGCCCGAACGGCGGGAACCCGGCGATGGAGAAAAGGCCGGCGGTCCATAGCACGCCCGTCGCAGGAATCCTCTTCAGGATTCCTTTGACATCCGAGGAGGTCCTGGTCTTGTAGCAGGCGATGATGTTGCCGGCGGCGAGGAAGAGCATTCCTTTTGTCAGCGAATGGTTGATCAGGTGGTACATTGATGCGAAAACCGCAGTTCCGCCGAGTCCGACTCCGAGTGAAAGTATCCCCATGTGCTCTACGCTGGAATATGCCAGCATCCTCTTGAAATCCTTCTGGGCGACGATGAAGAATGCTGCGACTGCCATTGAGAAAAGTCCGAAATAGATAAGGAGGTTGCAGCTGAATCCGGATTGTCCGGCAAATACGCAGACCTGGTGCAGTCTCAAAATTCCGAGGAATGAACAGTTCAGGAGCGCCCCGGAAAGGAGTGCTGAGACCAGGGACGGTGATTCGCTGTGGGCGCCTGGCAGCCAGGTGTGCATGGGGGCGAGACCCATTTTTGTCCCGTAGCCGACGATGAACAGGAGGAATGCCGCCTTGAGCCATGATGAATCGATGAGGTTGCTGTTGTCGAGAAGCGCTGAAAGCATGAGGTTGTTCTTGATGGTGGACGCGGAAACCGTAAGCATCAATGTGCCGAGGAGGGCGAGGCCGATTCCGACGGAACAGATCAGCACGAATTTCCATGTGGCCTCCAGGGATCTGTGGTGGCGGTGGAAATAGATCAGAGGTGCGCTGGCGAGCGTCGTGGCTTCAATCGCGACCCAGAGCATCCCGAAGTGCTGGCTAAGGCAGACAAGGGTCATTGTCGACAGGAAGAAATGGAGGCATCCGATGAAAATATTTTCGGGGGTGTTCGTGAAGAAGAATCCTTCATCGGAATCCTGCTGTTCCTTTGGTTCGTGCTTCAGATATCCCAAGGCATAGATGGAAGCGGCAAGGAACAGGATGCTGGAGACTGTCATGAAGAGAAGTCCGGCTGAATCGAGCGCGAGCCAGCCGTATAAAATGGAATCCGGATGGTACACCCAGCAGGAGGCGGTAAGCGCGGTATGCGCTACGGCTGTCACAATCAGCAGCGTCCTCCTCAGGAAGACCTGGGTTATGAAAAATCCCGCAAGCCCTCCGGCCGCGGGTATCAGTATTAACAATGCCAAAATCATTTCACTTCCTCTCCCCCAGCTTGTCGGTGTCTATATGGTCGAACGCCCTGCTGATATGGAACATCATTATCCCCATTATGAAGACGACTACGAAGACGTCGAGTATGATGCCGAGTTCCACGAGGAAGCTCTGTTCGATGAGCAGTGCGGATCCGAAAGCGTAAATGCCGTTTTCAAAGACGATGTAGCCTATGACCTGCGTGAGCGCCTTCACCCTGCTCACTATGAGGAAGAGACCGCAGAATATCGTGAAGAACGCGACGGCCGGGGCTGTCGTTGAAAGTATCTTGTCGTGGAACGGTATGTGCCTGGTCAGCCAGAAGGAAACTATAAGTTCAAGCACTCCGATTATTATCGATGCGCCATATCCGATGAAAGGTTCGATCTCGCGGCGGACGTTGGCGGATCTGAGCGTGAGCTTGAGCAGGTATGGGAAGAGTATTCCCTTGACTGTGACGATCAGGAGCGCAAGGAGGTAGGAATAGATTGTCTGAGGTATGGTCGCAACCAGAGGGAGCAGTCCGACGATGATGCCCTGCAATGCGACAGTCTTGATGCAGGCGTTGAGGCGGCTTGATGCGAGCAGGCTCAGGTTCGTCAGGATCAGGAGTATCATTATTGAATCTGCTATGTTCATGTCATCCTCTTATCAGTGTTAATATGAGGGCTGTTGCGGAAAGGGCGGCTGCGGCGATGAGCATCTTCGGGATCTTGTCGAGCCTGAATCTGGCCATGACCGATTCAACTGCTCCTACGCCGGCGGCGATTGCGAAGATTCCGAATATGAAGATGAGTGAATCGAGCATGAACGAACCTGTCCTGACCGGCAGGATGATCGCCACGAGTATCGATGCGAAGGCCCAGAGCTTCAGCGCGCTTCCATAGAGTATGTAGGCGAAATCCGGGCCGCAGTAGTCCAGGACCATTACTTCATGGATCATCGTCAGCTCCAGATGGGTGTTGGGATCATCTGCGGGGATCCTGCAGTTTTCCGTGAGAAGCACAATTGCGAGCGTGACGGCGACCAGCAGTACTACCGCGATGTTCGAGAACGGGTTCTCGGAGGCTGCGGAGAATATCTGAGTGAGGCTGATCCTGTTGTTGAGGCATGCAAGGGCGGAGAGCGCAATGAGGAAGGCGGGTTCTGCAAGGGCCGCATACAGCACTTCCCGGCTCGCGCCCATCCCCTCGAAGCTGGAACCTGTGTCGAGGGCGGCCGTGACAGTGAAGAATCTGGAGATGCCGAAAAGATATGCGAAAAGTATTATGTCGCCCTGGAATGAAATCAGCGCCGGCGACGCTCCGGTGCATGGGATGATCATGAGCACGCCGACAGCTGCGGAAAGGCTGACGATCGGCGCCATCCTGAAGACCCAGCTCGTCGTGCTGCTGTAGACCGTGCCCTTGCGGAGAAGCTTGAATAAGTCGTAGTAGAGCTGGAGCAGGGGAGGACCTTGCCTTCCCGCGGAGAGCGATTTCACCCTGTTGATTATTCCAGGTATCAGCGGAGCAAGTATCAGCGCCGCGAGGAAACCCGCATGCGCCCTGAGCAGCAATGTGCTGAAATCCGTCATCTGAAAAAGTTCCACATTAGGAGGATTAGGATCGTTACTATTATATAAAGGATGTATATGTGAATTCTCCCTGTGTCGGTGCTGGCGGCGACGGCGGACAGCCTGTTGAAGAAAATTACGGCTGGACGGAAAATATACTCCTGCCAGATGTCGGGTGTTTCCGTCGAGAAGCTTTTTTCCTCGGGGAAGGTCGCGGAAGTGTCGGGCAGTTTTGTCTTTGTCTTCAGGAGAAATGAGAACAGCTGTGTAAGAGGCTGTGAGAAGGACGAGGAAGTATATTGAATCCTGGGCACGGCTTTCGCGTAGCCGCAGTCCCATGTCGGACCTTGGGTTTCAATATGGCCTCTGGGTGTCGATCTCCGCAGTGTGAAAAGGAATCCTCCCAGGATGATGAGGAGCGATGAAAGCATTGCTATCGCTGTAAGGGGATAGGCCGCGGTCTTTAGCCCGGTGGTGCAGGCGGCCATCGAAAGACCGGATATCTCTGAGACAGTTGTGCCCGTCAGCATTGCGGCTGATGCCCCGGAAAGCCCTATGAACAGGCAGAGCAGGGCAAGGATGATCATCGGAACGAGCATTGCCTTGTCAGGATCCCTGGCGTGTTCCGCGCATTTGGACCGCGGCTCGCCGAGGAAGATTATTCCGACGGCCTTTGAGAAGCACGCTGTTGCCAGCCCGCCTATCAATGCAAGCGATATGATCACTACAAGCGAGCAGAATGAAAGAGGTATCATTGAAGTTGTGACGCCGAAGAGCGCGGACAGGAAGATCAGGAATTCGCCTAGAAACCCGTTGAAGGGAGGGAGTCCGCAGATTGCGGCTGAACCTGTCATGAAGCAGATTCCTGTGGCGGGCATTTTCTTGACGAGCCCTCCAAGCTCTTCGATACGGCCTGTGCCGGTCTCGTGCATGACGGTTCCCGCTCCGAGGAAGAGCAGCCCCTTGAAGATGCAGTGGTTGATCACATGCAGCAGTGCGCCGGCGAATCCGAGTACGGCGACGACCGGTTCCCCGCAGGAGATGCCGACGAGGCCCATGCCGATGCCGAGGGCGATGATGCCGACATTTTCAACGCTGGAATATGCGAGCAGTCTTTTGATGTCCTGCTGAGCAAGGGCGAAAAGGATTCCGAGTATTCCCGAACTGGCGCCGATTATGATAAGGGTTATGCCCCACCACAGCGGAGGATCGCCGAGGAATGTAAGTGTCCTGAGGAAACCGTAGATGCCGAGTTTTATCATGATTCCCGACATGAGTGATGAGACATGGCTTGGCGCGGCCGGATGCGCCTCGGGAAGCCAGATGTGCAGCGGGATGAATCCAGCCTTGGAACCGAATCCGAGCAGCGCTGAAATGAAAAGCGCGGTCGAGATCGTGCTGCCGGTGGTTATCGTCTGGAAGGTGGCGAAGTCAAGGGTGTCGGAATGCCTGCCCAGCATTGCGAAGGTCGCAAAGATGAAGGCGGCCCCGATGTGCGAGGCGACGAGATATATCCAGCCGGCCTTCCTCACGGATTTCTTCTGGTTGTCATGCGTCACCAGGAAGAACGAAGCGAGGGTCATGGCTTCCCATGCGATCAGGAAAAGCATTCCGTTGCGGGCTACGACGACAAGCGACATTCCGAGTACGAGGATGCCGAAGAAGAACCAGCTGGCTCCCGATGAGGCTTCGGAATTCTTCTTTTCCATGTATGATACGCCGTAGACTGCGCAGAGGGTTGAAAGCATCAGGAGAGGGAGGAGGAAGAATGCGCTGAGCGGGTCGATGCCAAGTGCGAAATTCGCAAAGGGGATCCGCATGCGGTATGAGACGTCGAACGTGTTGCCTGTGAACAGGCTGTCGATGCATACTCCGGCTGAAAGCAGGAGGCAGCAGAATGTGCCTGCGGCCACGGCGAGCGCGGCGATGCGGCTTCTCTTTCCGGAGAAAAGCGGGATGAAAGAGGATATCATGAGGATGAAAAAGCCTGCAAGTAGAAGTTTCATTTGTTCATGACCTTGGTTTCAGCCTTCTCGATTTCCTTGATGATTTCCTCGCGGGTCCCCGGTTTTTCAAGGACCTTGCGGACGCTTGGATTCTTCAGCACGAATGCCAGCTTCGAGATCAGCTGGAGATGGACGCGCGGAGAAGGGGATATCAGCGTGAAAAGACAGAACACATCCTTTTTGTCCAGCGCTCCGAAATCGATTGGTTTCTCGAGGAAGCAGAGGGTTATCACAGGGATGGTGACGTTCAGGATCACTGGATTCCTGACATGGGGAATGGCTATTCCTTCGCCGATGCCTGTCGATGCCATGTTTTCACGGGCGAGCAGGACATCGAAAAGAAAGCTCCGGTCGACATTTTCCGGAAGCTTCATTATGTCGACGACATTCTTGAGTACGGCTTTCTTGTCGGCACCCTCTATACGGAAGAAAATTCCACCGGACTTCACGGATTCCGCAATTGAAGGCACGATGTTCTCTTCGGAGGCAGGGGATTCGAATATTTCAGGGGAGACGTTTATTTTCTGGGCGGTCGCCCACTCGAGCAGTTCAGACCTGTTGAACCGGAACTGGTCATTGATCTTGTATGCCGGTATTATCTGCTGGTCTATCCAGCGGTAGACTGTCCTTTCGGACACATTGAAATACTTTGCCACGTCATGAACTGTCAATTGCATGTGAAATCCCTGTTAATCCATTTATCCATCAATTCGCCACAGGCGAATAAACCCATTCAAGCTTTATTCCGTCTATTCAGTAATAATGAAAAACGGATAGTATCAAATTACACCTGATGTCATAAGATGTCAATAGGTGTCTCTAAAAGACCATGGATAAGTTTTTAAAGTAGATTTAGAAAGCTTTGCCCTTGAAATCGGCTTGCTTGATTTATTCCCCGCCTCCGGCTATAGTTACGCCATCATGCAATGTGAAAATCAAAAACCTTATCAATAAATGTCAATCAACGGATTATGGATCATGCTGGGGGCTTATTGTGCGGGTGCGGTCATATCGCTTTGGAGCGGCAGATCCGCAAAAGTCACCCGTATCCTGGGGCATACCGCTCTGCTTGTCGGCGCGCTGGTCGGTGCTGCGCTGGCAATCCAATGTCTGCTCGGTGACGCATCCCAGTCCGCAGTGCATATAGATCTTCCAACTCTTTTCCCATTTGCGGATTTAATAATTGTTTTAGATGGATTAAGCGCGTTCTTCCTGCTTGTCGTCTCCATCGTCACTGTCGCGGCGGCAATATATGGCCCGTCGTACCTCGAGGCACACCCCACAGCCTCACCTGCGGTAGAGGTCATGGGGATCAACATTTTTGTCGGTTCCATGATTCTTGTCCTGTGTGCGGGCGATGCGCTGACTTTTCTTCTGGCTTGGGAAGGGATGACGTTGGCCAGCTACGCCCTGGTCGTATCCGAGGGCAAAGATAAAAATACTCACGCGGGCCTTGTCTATATCGTTATGGCGCACGCAGGTACCGCACTCCTCATGATCGTCTTCCTGATGCTTGCTATCCGTGCCGGGAGTTTTGATTTCACTGCTATCCGCACAGCTGCAGCGTCACTCCCCGAAGGTGAGCGCTCGATACTCTTTTTCCTTGCTCTCGCAGGGCTGGGGGCCAAGGCCGGCGTGGTTCCACTGCACGTCTGGCTGCCTGAAGCGCATCCGGCCGCACCAAGCCACGTCTCGGCCCTCATGTCGGGTGTCATGCTCAAGGTTGCGATCTACGGAATGCTGCGTCTGGGGCTGGACCTGCTGGCTCCGGCGAGCGGGCCGTTGCCGCCATCCTGGGGGTGGACAGTACTGGCACTGGGCTCGATTTCGGCCATCATCGGCGTGCTTTACGCACTCCAGCAGCACGATCTCAAGCGTCTGCTGGCGTTCCATAGCGTTGAAAATGTGGGCATCATCCTCATGGGTGCCGGCATGTCCATGCTGTTGGCACACCGCGGGACTGCGGCGGACGCACTGGCTGCGCTCGGGCTGGCGGCGGCCCTTTTGCACACGCTCAACCACGCGGCGTTCAAAGGACTTTTATTCCTTTGTGCAGGCGCCGTCCAATCCGCCACGCATATCCTTAATATGGAAGAACTCGGCGGACTCGCCCGGCGCATGCCGTGGACCGCATGGCTTTTCCTGATCGGCGCAGTGGCGATTTCGGCCCTGCCTCCGCTCAATGGATTTGTCAGCGAATGGATGACCTTCCAGACCCTCATCCTGGGCAGTGCGCAACTGCGAGGCGGAAGCGGACTTGCGGTTATCGCCGCAGCCGCAGCCCTGGCTCTGACCGGAGGTCTGGCGGCGGCTTGTTTTGTCAAGGCTTTTGGTGTCACCTTCCTGGGACGGCCACGGTCTGACCACGCAGCCAATGCCGTTGAAGTGGCTCCGGACATGCGGGCTGGCATGGTCTTCCTGGCAGCAGTCTGCGTGCTCATCGGTATCCTGCCGGGTTTTGCGATGTTCCTGCTGGACGCTCCGGTCATGCGGCTGTTGGGCGGCGCCGGACCAAGCTCGCTGGTGACTGTCCGCGGCCCAATGGTGTTGTCAGCCAGCGCAGGCGCTACGGCCGGGACTGCCATATCGATGACGGCGGCGTTCGTATTGTTCGGCGTATTGGCCCTGGCGGCCTGGGCCATAATCGTCTGGCCGCGCGCCAACGCGCGCCGACGTGAGCCCACGTGGACCTGCGGCATGACGCCCCAGAGCCGATTCGACTACACCGCCACAGCGTTCTCGAAGTCCCTGCGTTTCATCTTCTCCTCCCTCTACCAGCCAAAACGAACTGTCACCCGGCAGACAGGGGCGACGCCCTACGTGCTGCGCAAACTTCACTGGCAAGGTGATGTGGTGGACCTGACCCAGATCCATTTCTACAACCGACTTCAGGACGGAGTGACGCAGATTGCGCGCGCCATCCGCCAGCGCAGCACGGGACGCATCCATGATTACATCGGCTACGTCCTTATCACGCTCTTGATCACCTTGCTCATATTTGGGAGGGGCTGACATGCACTACGATATTGCTCCATGGATAATAGCACTTGGGCAGATGGCCCTTCTGATAGCGCTGGGCCCCCTGGTAACCGGCGTGATCCAGAAGATCAAGGCGCGCTTCCAATGCCGGTGTGGCGCCGGGATCTTCCAGCCATACCGTGATCTGTTCAAACTTTTCAGCAAGAGCACGGTCCAGGCAGACAATTCAAGCGCATTCTTCCGCGTAGTACCAGCGCTGGTACTTGGCGCCACGTGTGCCGCGGCCATGCTGGTTCCAGTCCTGTTCGCCCCGCCGACGCCCGGAACCGTATCACTACTGCCTCTGGGGGACGCCCTTTTACTGCTGGGCTGGCTGGCCCTGGCGCGGTTCCTCACAGCCGTAGCGGCTCTCGACGCGGGCGGAGCCTTTGGCGGCATGGGTACGTCGCGCGAAATGACAGTTGCCACACTGGTGGAACCGGCGCTGATCATGGTGCTGTTCTCCGTCGCTGTCGTAGCGGGCACAACCGACCTGGGGGCGATCGTCGGACATTCGCACAGGTCGTTCGGCGCCCCCGACCTCCTCGCGCTATTCTCCATGCTTATTCTCCTGTTGGCTGAAACGGGCCGCATCCCCGTCGACAATCCGGACACACATTTGGAACTCACGATGCTCCACGAAGGAATGCTGCTCGAGCACTCCGGCCCCGGATTGGGCTGTCTGCTTCTCGCCAATCACACCAAGCAAATCGTGCTCATGGCCTTTGTGCAAGCGCTTTTCTTTCCATTCAAAGCCGCAAGCACAAATCCTGAAGCGCTGGCACTGGGCCTGGTAACTTTTATCCTGGGGACTCTGGCCCTTTCGGTCTTCCTGTCAGTGGTCGAGTCGGCATACGCCAAGCTGCGTTTTTTCAACCTGCCGCAATTCCTCAGCTTTAGTTTGCTGTGTGCTTTTCTTGCAGTTGCACTGAGGTTGCTATGAGTATAGAACTGGCGGCAAAACTCATCGACATCATCGGGGCGTTCCTTCTGATCACCATGATCATCATCCTGGTGGCGGGAGACCTCTACCAGGCCATTTATACTATGGCCGTCCAGTCAATCTTCATCGCCCTTGCAGGTGCGGTGCTGGGCGCAGCCACAAACAACATTGATCTATGGGTCATCTCAATTCTAACACTCGCGATCAAAGTTGTCGTCCTGCCCTATCTGCTGCTGAAGGTCATCCCCCGAATGCGGATCTCACGCAAGATAAAACCGCTGATCCCGGTCACGGTCACGCTCGCCATTGCTGCGGCCATCATCATGCTGACTTTCTACCTGTCGTCGTCTCTAGGTTCGGTCAGGCAGGTCATTACCGGCAACGCCCTGCCCATCGGGATATCTCTTATGCTCATAGGCGTCCTGGTCATGATGTCCCGGTGTACGGCCCTTATGCAGATGGTCGGACTCTTCGCCTCCGAGAATGGAATCTTTTTTACGGCCATGGCCGTAAGCCAGGGCATGCCGCTCATCATTGAGATAGGAGTCACCCTCGACGTGATCCTGGGCGCGCTGGTCATGGGCGTGATCATGCTCCGCGTCAAATCGAACATCGGCTCCGACATTGCCGACCTGGATCAACTCAAAGGATAATCATGATGCCATCCATATTATATATACTCCCTCTTGTTCCGATAGCCGTCGGTATTGCTATGCTTGTCGTAAGGGACCGCCGCCTGTTGAACACTCTCGATGTCGCCAGCACCTCCACGATCGTCGTACTGGTATGTATCATTGCGAAGACGGTCATGGGCGCAGGGCCGCTCAAGGGGGGCAATATATTCTACGCTGACGCCGTGACCGTGGTATTCCTCGGCCTGATCGCCCTTTTGAGCATGACAACCTCCATCTACACCATCAGTTGGATGCGCCATGAGGTCGCCAGCGGAGGAATTGCCAGACGCCACCTTCCCCAATACTTCGCACTCACCCAGGCCTTTATCGCCACCATGCTGATCACGGTGCTCGCAGACAACCTGGGCCTGCTGTGGATTACCATGGAAGCCACGACCATCACCTCCGCCCTCCTGGTTGGTTTCCGCCGCGACAACGATGGGCTTGAGGCCGCTTGGAAGTACATCATTGTCACCACCATCGGCATCTCATTCGGCCTGTTCGGCACCGTGCTGATATACGCCGCCACGGCCCACGCCCAGGGCGGAGCGTCCGACGGAACCATGAACTTCACGACCATCTCCGCCATCGCCAGCCAGCTTGATCCGAATATCGTGCGGATCGGCTTTATATTCATCTTGATCGGCTACGGGACCAAAGCCGGTCTCGCGCCAATGCATATGTGGCTGCCAGATGCCCACAGCCAGGCTCCGACGCCCGTGTCGGCCCTGCTGTCCGGCGCGCTGATCAAGTGCGCCCTCTTCGGCATAATCCGCTTTCACACCATCAGCATCGGAGCCTGCGGGCCGGAATTTTCAGGACAGCTGCTTTTGTTGTTCGGGCTCATCTCAATAGTGGTCGCCACGCCGTTCATCCTGACCCAGCAGAACTTCAAGCGTCTCCTCGGCTACCATAGCGTGGAACATGTGGGCATCATCGCCTTCGGCCTCGGTATCGGCGGCTCCGTCGGAACCTACGCCGCCTTGCTTCACGTCATCAACCACGGAGTGACCAAGGCGCTGGTCTTTTTCGTGGCAGGCGACGCCATCGGCCGCTACAAAACCCATCATATGGACAAGATCCAGGGATATATCCGTGTAGCTCCCTACGCCGGCACCTTCCTCATGCTGGGTGCATTTTCGCTGGCCGGGACACCGCCATTTTCCATCTTCATCAGTGAACTGCTCGTGCTCAAGGCAGGTCTTGCCACCGGACACTACTTTGCAATCGCAGTCTTCCTGATCATGGTCATCGTCATCTTCGCCGGACTTGTCCACCACACCGGCAGGATGGCATTCGGCGAGCCGGATCCGGCCGCCGTGCTCCGTAAGGACGAGCCCGTGTCCGGACTCCTGGCCATGTCGGTGTTAGTGGTGGTCATGGTGCTCCTGGGGCTTACCATCCCAACGGAACTAAATAGCATCCTAACCCGCGCTGTGGAGGTGACCCTTGGCCGCTAATGTCAAACCCATCTCCTGCGTAACTATCCAGGAACGCCTAAGCACCAGGCTGGACAACCGCGTGACTTTTTCAATCGGACCACGCGCACGGGATCTCACCGCGCATCTTGAACAGAAGGGCGATCTGTTGAACGCGGTCGAGGAACTGACACACGCTCTTGGCATGGGACTGGCGACCATCGTTGCGACCGATGAACGGCAGGAGGCCGACGGCGACTTCAAGGTGCGTTATATTTTTGATCCTGCCGCGCACCAGGGCCCGCTCACGGATCTCTTTGTCACGCTGGTGGTATCTCTCGATGCCGGGAAACCCGCTGTGCCCTCGATCACGCCGCTCGTGCCGGCTGCCAATTGGCACGAACGGGAGATGCGCGACATGTTCGGCATCGAGCCCGAGGGGCATCCGGATCCAAGATCGCTGGTCCTGCACGACGGCTGGCCGACAGGGCTCTATCCGCTGCGCAAAGATTTTGACCCGCGCATGCGCCCTGAGAGGCTGTCTGCCGAGGAGTTTCCCCACCTCATGGTACAAGGCGAGGGGGTCATGGAGATCCCGGTCGGCCCAATCCATGCGGGCATCATTGAGCCGGGCCATTTCCGGTTCAGCTCGGTAGGCGAAACGGTGCTTCATCTCGACGCACGGCTGTTCTATACTCACCGTGGACTGGAAAAGAGGGCTGAAGGCATGCCCGCCCTTGACGCCTTCTTTATCGCCGAGCGGCTGTGTGGTTCATGTTCGGTCACAAACGCACTCGCTTTTGCAGAAGCGAGCGAACAGATCGCCGGCATCGCGGTGCCGTCACGCGCTCAATTTCTGCGGACCATCGCCCTTGAACTGGAACGGCTCTATAACCACGTGGGAGACATCGGCGCCATCTGCGCGGGCGTAAGTTATCACTGGGGAACCTCGGTCGGGGCGCGGCTCAAGGAAGAAATCCAGCGTGTGAATGAACGGCTGGCCGGCAACCGTTTTCTGCGCGGTCTGGTCGTTCCCGGCGGTATTCATCATGATTTGACAGCCCGGCAATTAACGGAGCTCACCACGATCGCGCGCGTGACCGGCGAACAGCTTGCTGAACTCATGAACAGCTTTTCGCGCAACTCTTCAGTTATGGACCGCATGGACCACACCGGTACGCTGTCCAGCAAAATCGCAAGGGATCTGGGGGTGACTGGCGTCGCGGCCCGCGCCAGCGGGATAGATCGGGATGCGCGGCGCGACCACCCCCATGCGGCCTACACGGGAACAGGCGCACTGGTTCCACAGATTGAAATCATGTCTACCGGTGATTGCCATACCCGCGTGCAGGTGCGGGCCACGGAAGCGATGGAGTCCATACGTTTGATTCATCTGTTGGTGGCATGCCTGCCGTCTGGTCCGCTGTCAGTACCATTTCCCGCCGTACTGCCGTCTTGGAAGATCGGACTGTCCGCAGTCGAGTCGCCGCGAGGGGCCTCGATCCACTGGCTGCGCACCAATGGCGCCGGACACGTTGATCGCTATCATGTGCGCTCCGCCAGCTACGCCAACTGGCCGGCTGTCCCTTATGCGGCAGTAAATGCTATAGTTCCCGATTTTCCGTTGGTCAATAAAAGTTTCGAGCTCTGTTATGCCTGTACTGATAGATAACCCAAACTCGAAATCCGAATATCAAAATTCGAAACAAGCTCGAAAAAAATGAAAATCAAAATTCTCGAAATAATGTTTGAAACATTTGAAATTTAATTAAATTCGAATTTGTTTCGAATTTCGATATTCGAGTTTCGGATTTATTTATCAAATAGGATTATTTTCTCATGCTTAAAAACTTAATACAGGGTCTCCGCGAGGGAGTGGTGACAACACGTTACCCTGCCATACGGGCCGATCCGCCCGAGCGTTTCCGAGGCGCCCCGGAGCCCCAGGCCGGACACCCGTTTGCCGATCTGCCACCTGCATCTGTATGCCCGACCGGAGCTATCGCCGCAGAGG
Organism: Victivallales bacterium; assembly: GCA_049297395.1. Classification (GTDB taxonomy): domain Bacteria; phylum Verrucomicrobiota; class Lentisphaeria; order Victivallales; family GWF2-50-93; genus GWF2-50-93. Next base: position 14,644 of record JBAQUG010000027.1, read on the forward strand.
AAGATAAAGGGAGCTACGCAGTCGATCTAGCACGGTGCATTTTCTGTGGCCGTTGCGCGGATAAAGCCAAGAGTGACGCCATCCATATGACTCATGAATTCGAGCTTTCCAGGCACTTGCGCAAAGACCTGATAATTGAATGCATCCGTGATGCCAAAGGCCTCATCGCTGAATCTGCCCCTGGTCCGGTGGACACAAACACTGTCGCCGGCCGCATCTCTGCACGCATCCACGCAACACTAGGGAGATCACTGCAGCTGCGCCACTTGGATTCCGGATCATGCAATGCCTGTGACTGGGAACTCACCGCTCTTCTGGGGCCGCATTACGACTGCCGTCGCCTTGGCATCGATTTTGTAGCTTCTCCGCGCCACGCCGACGGTGTCATTGTCACGGGCTCTGTCACACGCAATCTTGAACTTGCAGCCAAACGGACTTTCGAGGCCATGTCTGAACCGCGCGTGGTCATCGCAGTTGGCGCATGCGCATGCTCAGGAGGCGTTGCCGGCACCAGCTATGCGAGCGCAGGCGGCGTGGACAGACTCCTTTCGGTCGACGTGTACATACCAGGCTGCCCTCCGCGCCCCGAAGCCATCCTGTTCGGCATCCTTATGACTCTCGGACGTATTGAACAGAAATTCCATGGAAGAAATCTTGACTAAAGAAAAAGATTATTTAATAAAACTTCTCCAACCCATCGCCCTGCCGGGCGGCAGGATGATTCCATCGCGCATCCTCCCGGGACCCATGGAAGGCATCATGACCAAGGAATTCTGCCAGGCGATGATGGAGTTCGATCTGCTCCCGGCCTGGGTCACCCCGTTCATCCGAATCTCCTGCGGAACACCGCGCGTAAAGAAACTTGAGGGTCGTCTGAAGCCTTTCCGGCCGCTTCCGATCATCGCCCAGATCATGGGAACATACAGGGAACATCTTGCGGGGACGGCACGGATTCTGTCAGGATTTGACGGGGTTGTTGGAGTCGAACTGAACTGTGCCTGTTCAAGCAACACTGTCATACGCAGCGGAGCCGGAAGCTCCCAGCTCCGGAATCCTGAATGGATACGTGACACGCTCCTGAAGATGCGTGAAGCTTCGGTCGGCGGAGGTATAGGGGTGAAGATACGCAGCGGATTCGAATCTCCGGGGGAACTGCCGCGAATACTTGAAGCTGTCAGCGCCGCCAATCCGGATTGGATTGTATTGCACTACAGGACCGGCAGTGAGATGTTCCGTCACGTGTCCGACGGCCATGAACGCCTCATGGTCGCACGAAGGCTTCTGCCTGATACTTTCCTCCTCGGTACCGGGGATCTTTTCAGCGCTGCACAGGCCTTGGAGATGGTCCGGAAGACTTCTGTCGATGGGGTTACGCCGGCGCGTGGACTCATGCATAATCCCTGGCTTATCCGGGATATTGAAGCCGTCTGCCGCGGCGAGACGCCGCCCGAAAGGGATATAACTCCATTTCTCCTGAGGCTTGTTGAACTTGTATCAACGGATCGCAAAGGGAGGTACGGACTGATCCTGGAAATCGCCCGGAACGTGTGGGGCAGGGGATCCGAGCGTTTCAAGGCGCTGGCAAGCGATCCAAGGCCGTCGGCCATGATTAAGATAATCGACAATGCGAACGTCCAACAGTGAATTTTCAGAGGTTCCCTTGAAATAACAGGCGGATTTCGGTATATTCCAAGTCTGATACTCAATAAATGAAAGGAAGACCATGAGCGCAGTGAAACATTTGAATTCCGATAATTTCGACACCGAGACCGCCAGGGGGGTAGTCCTCATTGATTTCTGGGCGGAATGGTGCGGACCCTGCAAGATGCTGGGACCGGTACTGGACGAAGTCGCCAAGGATATCGGTGATGATGCCGTGATAGCCAAGGTGAACGTCGATGAAGCCCAGGCTATCGCCATGAAGTTCGCTGTAAGGAGCATTCCTGCCATCTTCATCCTCAAAGACGGCAAAACCATCCAGCAGTTCATCGGAGTCCAGAGCAAGCAGAGCCTTGTCAACGCCCTGAAGGATGCCATTAAATAGGTTGACGGAAGGCCGGGTTTTGTGGTTCCATCAAATAAGATGTTCCATGTAATCCGGCAATCCATCGATCCTTTTTGAACAACCATTATGAAACTTACACATTACGGAATGCGCGAATGGCTCGGCGGCGGTATTGTCTTCCTGTGCCTGCTCGCCTGTTCGATACTGATCGCAGTCTTCGCCGAACCTCGTGCGGGCATCACCCTTTCAATCATATTTGTCGTCGCCTGGCTGGCGCTTGCCGCCTTCTTCCGCGATCCTGTCAGGAAGATACCCGCAGAGGACAACATACTCGTATCTCCCGCCGATGGACACGTCAAGGACATTGAGATAATCTCGAACAGCGAGGAGAACAAGTATTTCGACGGCAAGAACGTTATACGTGTCGGAATCTTCCTTTCCGTGCTGGATGTCCATCTCAACAGGGCCCCGTGCATGATGAAGATCAAGGACAAGATCTACAGGAAGGGAAAGTTCCATGATGCCAGGAATGCCCTTGCCTCGGTTGAGAATGAAGCCATGGCGATAGTCTGCGACGCCGAGGCCGGTCAGAAGAAGTTCACGCTGATCGTACGGCAGGTATCAGGCGCAATTGCAAAAAGGATCGTCTGTCCGGTCGAGACAGGCACATCTCTGGAGAAAGGCGAGCGTTATGGGATGATCAAGTTCGGGTCCAGGACGGAGCTCTTCTTCCCGGCCGGAGCCGATTTCGAACTGAAGGTCAAGATAGGCGACCGCGTCCTCGCAGGAACTTCGGTCATAGCTGAGATTAAGGCGACTCCGTGATAGTCGTCTGGCAGTTTTTAAAAAAAGGGCGGATAAATGGCAAGAAAAAACTTCAAGGAAATGATAGCCAACAACAAATGGCTTAAAATTATTCCTACCTCGCTGACAATCTGCAACTCCCTTTGTGGATTCGCCGCAATACTCTTTACGCTGCATGTCTATGAGGGGATAAGGGATCCTGAGTCCGTCCTCAGGATGTGCGCCTATATAATTCTCGCGGCCATGGTCTTCGACGCGCTTGACGGGTTCGCAGCCAGGATATTCAATGCGGCCAGCATGCACGGAATGCAGATGGACTCGCTTGCGGACATGGTGACATTCGGTGTCGCGCCTGCCGTGATTGTAGCGGTCATGGCGCATCATCTCAGGGAACAGCTCAAGCCAATGGACTATTATATTGTCTGGGGGCTCTGCGCTCTCTATCTAGGATGTGCCGCGCTGCGTCTCGCCACCTACAATGTCTATGCGATATTCCCTGAAAAGAAGAAGCAGAAGCATGAAGGGTTCAGCGGACTTCCATCTCCCGGAGCCGCCGCCGGAGTATGCAGCCTCGTCATTTATTACTGCATGAAGGAAGGCGAGCTCAAGCAGATCCTCGCCATACTGCCATTCTATGCCGGATTCCTCGGCCTCATGATGGTCAGCACTGTGCGATATACGCATATCGGTAAATGGATCCAGTCGGTACGGAGGAACAGGATACGCCTGGTCATGCTCATTATCTTCGTGCTGGCCCTTATAATATGGAAGGAGCTTGCCGCTGTTGTCCTGATCAATTATTACATTCTCTCCGGGCCGGTCATAGAGATATACCTGCGGATAAAGGAAAAGAAACAGAGGGATTCGCTCGCGAGGGCCGAGATCGGTGGAGCGTAAGAAGAAGTTCTAGAGTTCTAGGGTTCTAGAGTGCGGGAGTGCTAGAGTGCGGGAGTTCGGAAGTTATAGAGCTCTGGAGTTGAGAAATCGATGTTCGACTGTCCGATTGTTCCAGTTGAGTTTCGTTCGTAGTCAAGCCATTATTGGCTGTGCGTTTTTCATTGGAGAAACACGTAATATCGAAATCACAAGCCCATAATAAACGGAGTCATATTTATGAAATATCTTGTCACCGGCGGCGCCGGATTCATCGGAAGCCATCTTGTCGAATCGCTTCTCAAGGACGGACATTCAGTAACAGTCGTCGATGACTTCTCGACCGGCTCCCGCGAAAACCTCGCTGCCGTCATCAAGAATCCAAGGCTCGACTTGGTCGAAGGCGACATCCTCAAGCTTCCGGAACTCGAATATCTCATAACAAGAGCCGACATGGTCTTCCACCTTGCCGCTGCCGTCGGCGTCGAGCTTGTCGTCCATGATCCTGTAAGGACGATTGTCACCAACGTGCATGGGACCGAACGCGTCCTCCGAGGCGCTGAGAGGAGCAAGACGAAAGTCCTCATAGCTTCCACAAGCGAAGTATATGGGAAGTCTGAAAAAGTCAAATTCAATGAAAACGATGATCTCCTGATTGGACCTTCGACCAACTGCCGCTGGTCCTACGCCTGCAGCAAGCTGCTCGACGAGTTCTTCGGGATGGCCTATTACAGGGCTGAAAAGATGCCTGTTGTCATTGTCAGGTTCTTCAATACGGTCGGCCCGAGGCAGACTGGCCGATACGGCATGGTGCTCCCCCGCTTTGTCAGCAAGGCACTCAAGAATGAGGAGTTGCAGGTCTATGGGGACGGCGAACAGTCAAGATGCTTCTGCCATGTCTACGACGTCATCAGGGCATTGCGCCTGCTTACAGATTGCGATCAGGCCGTCGGTAAGATATTCAATATCGGGAACACCGAGGAAGTATCGATGAACGCGCTTGCCGCCATGGTCATAAAACGTGTCAAGAGCAAGTCCAAAGTCAAGCACATACCCTATGAGAAGGCCTACGAGTCCGGCTTCGAGGACATGAGGAGAAGGCTTCCCGACATATCAAAGATAAACAAGGCGACAGGCTGGAAGCCGGAACACAACCTCAACCAGATAATCGATTCAGTCGCAGCGTACTTCAGGAAGAGGGCGTAGGTGGCGGACGTGAGCTTTATGTTCGTAGTAGCTCGTGTTCGAGGTTTTTTGAAGTAGGGACGAGCTTTAGCCCTGTCTACTATACGCATATTGGGATACGAGAAGTTGATGTGTGTTGCCTGTCCCGGCTGGGATAGGGGCATTGGGCGTATTTTGTTAAAGTATGCCACTTTCGCCGAAAGTGGCTCGAGGCTCTTTCGGCGAAAGAGCCATACTTGATTGCATTAAATAAGGCTGATACGCCCAGCTTAACGCTTACAAATATGCGTATAGTAGATAGGGCTTTAGCCTGTCCCATTCTTAGACATTAAGATGGTACATGCTGAAGCACGTACCTACTTAACGCATAAACATGCGCTAACTACCAGCGAAACACAACAAACAATGACAAGAATATTCATTATTATCCTTTTTACTTTCTGTGTTGGCTGTGCAAAGCAGCCGCCAAAGCCAATGTATATTGAAGTCAAGCCAAACGGCATTATCCGGATCGGGACAGACATATATGACAATGCCAGGCTAATAGAGCTTCTAAGGAATAAAATTAGAAATGAAGGGGCTAATATCCCCATTTATTTCATAGCAGGCAAGGACACTCCTTTCTCCAGAGTCAAGGGTGTGATCCTGACGGTGGCTGATACGGGAGGTTATGAGTTGCACTTCCAGATAAAGGGAGTGGCAAAGGAGGAACGATGTGATCATGATTGGGTTATATCAGACGGTCCAAAGATCACAAAGGTAAATGCCGAAATCAAAAACGAAGTGCTTTATATTAACAGCAATAAAACTAGCATTAATGAATTCAAGGAGCTGATAAGATTGAAGCCTGTTGACACGTACGGATACCGTGTGCTCATATCATGTTCGGATGATAGCAGATTTTGCGTTGTTTATGAGGTGATTGAGGCCTCCTGTCAGTCCGAAAATGCCAGACCTGAAATCGCCATAAAGGATGAAATTGTCAAGAAGTACAATTTGAAATAGGAACAGATGCATCTTTGAAGAAAGGATTCATGAAATCCAGATGCCCATGGTGCGAAGGCGAAAAGATCTACGTGGATTACCACGACCGGGAATGGGGTGTGCCGGTCCATGATGATCATGACTTGTTTGAAAAGCTGATACTCGATGGCGCCCAGGCCGGACTCAGCTGGCTGACCATCCTGAAGAAGCGCGAGGGATACCGCAGGGCGTTCGATGGATTCGACGCTGAAAAGATCGCCGGATATTCATGTCGCGACATCAGCCGCCTGCTTGCAGATGCAGGCATCGTCCGCAACCGCCTCAAGATCGAAGCTGCCATCAGGAATGCCCGCGGCTATCTGCAGATCAGGGACGAGTTCGGATCCTTTGACAAGTTCATGTGGCGGTATGTGGATTATGCGCCTAAGGATAATTCCGTGAAGACACTGTCGGAAATCAAGGCCACCAGCAGGGAGTCGGACATGATGAGCAAGGATCTGAAGAAAAGGGGATTCAATTTTGTCGGCTCCACGATCTGCTACGCATACATGCAGGCCGTCGGAATGGTCAACGACCATCTTGTCTCCTGTTTCCGGTACAAGGAAATCCGTAGGATGTCCAGGAACTATAGTTTTTCAGGAAAATAATGAAATTATTTATCTGAAAAACTATAGTAGCGCATGTTTGCGCGTTCTTCAGTCTTTTAATGAGGACAAGTAACTTTTTGTAGGTTTTTCGAGTATATTGAATATGTCAGCACCTATACCTGTTTGTTGTCCGTTCAAATATTATTCATTGTGCTGTAGCCGCGTCACTCTGCTGACGCGTCTTATCTTAGCACGCCAGCAGAGTGGCGTGGCTACAGTGGAAAAAGCGCACGCGGGGGTTTGATGTCAGTCGAAAATAAAATCGTAAATCGGCAATTGGCAATCCTCCTTCGCTCTCCAAAGAGCTTCGGCGGACATGTCGGAAATAGTTTCACCATCGTGGAACTCCTGGTCGTTATTGCGATCATCGCAATTCTTGCGGGGCTTCTCTTTCCCGTGCTGGGCAAGGCCCGCGACAAGGCGAAAAAAACTTCCTGTATAAGCAACCTGCGCCAGCTTGGAATAGCTGTCAACACCTATGCCGGGAACAACACCGAGATCCTTCCCATGGCTGTCCGCATCGGCGCAAGTGCGGACGATCCAATGGCAATCAATAACATGCTGGAAGTGCAGTCCAAGAGGGCATTCGAATGCCCTGCGGATATCGAGAAGATTTATGAGGGCATGACCTTCTTCGGGAAATACGGCAGCAGCTATGAATGGAACGCATGGATGAGCGGAAGGAAGATCGACAAGCCCGAGATCGGACTTGGGAATATGCAGATATCCGTCCCGATGATGGGCGACGCCAACAACTATCATGGCAAGTTCGGCAGGAACTACCTTTATTCCGATGGAAGCGTCAAGGAATCGCTGGAGGTGCTCATTGAGTGAGCTCGCAATAAAAGCAAGGGGCGTGAGAAAAACATACGGACGCTTTGTCGCCCTGAAGAACATCGACCTGGATGTGAAGGCCGGTGTCGTATACGGATTCCTCGGGCCGAACGGCGCCGGCAAGACGACGCTCATTAAAATCCTCCTCGGACTTTCCATCCCCAAAGACGGCGAAGTCGAGATTTTCGGAAAAGATCTTTTCCTCGAAAGGAATACCATCCTCAAGAGTGTCGGCGCTGTCGTCGAAGCCCCCGCCTTCTTCGAATACATGACCGCCTATGAGAACCTCTATTATCTTACACGCCTCTCTGGACCTGTTTCAAGGGAGAAGATTGAAGACACCTTGAAAGTTGTCGGCCTCGACGATGTCGCAGGGAAGAGAGTTGGCGCATTCTCATACGGGATGAAGCAGAGGCTTGGAATCGCCAACGCGCTTCTCCCTGAGAACAAGCTGATATTCCTCGACGAACCTACGAATGGGCTTGATCCGCACGGGATACTCGGGGTCAGGCAGCTTATAAGGAGGCTTTGCAGGGATTCGGGAATAACCATCTTCATCTCGAGCCACATGCTCGCCGAAATCGAACAGGTCTGCGATTACGTTACAATCATCGACAGGGGGGAGAAAGTATGCGAGGCGAAAGTCTCCGACCTGGTTGAGAGGCAGTCGAGGATCGAATTCAAGACCGGAGACGCAGAGAGGGGTGCGGAATTTTTCAGGAAAGGCAATGTCGAGGTCATCGAGGAACGGAAACATTATGACTCATCTGTTTTCATTCTGAAGGGACACGAAACCGAGATCCCGGAACTTGCCCGCAGGCTTGTGTCCGCGGGAATAGGGATTCTGAAGATATCGAAACATAAGGATACGCTGGAGGACGTCTTTGTCGAAATTACTGGAAAAAACAAGACAGATTCTGCTTCTGACAGATTTTGAGCTGAAGAAGCTCTTCAGACAGAAACAGGGATACGCTGGACTTGCAGTGATAATACTGCTTGTGGCGCTCTGCGCCGTCGGGGTATACCTGAGAATCTACCATCCACCCAGGCACGCCCATGTGCCGAATGAGTTCTTCGGACAGTTGTTGAAGGACCTGGTGAATGGAGTGTCATTTTCGCTGACAGTGCTCCTGCCAGGCATCTACATCCTTCTGCCGCTGATAGTCGGGATATTCGCGGCAGGCTCCTTCGCGGCCGAATTCCAGAACGGACAGGTCCGCACGGTCTCCCTGCGGTCGGTTCCCAGGATGAGCATTGTGCTGGCGAAATTCATTTCACTTTCCTTCTATTCGTACGTCCTCCTTGCGGTGATGATGGTCATCAGCTATGCCTGCGGTGCTTTCATGTTCGGTTCCACTGGCGACATACTCCTCTTTGGACCGGCGTTCCTAGGCAAGGATTCAGGCATCTACATAATGGACGGCAGCATCGCATACCAGCGTCTTTTCCTGGCATATTTCTTTGCCGGATACGCGTTGCTCTCGATTGTGGCGATGTTCCTCATGTTCTCGGCGATATTCAAGAAGATGACGATGGCGGTCGTCGTACCGATGGGGATTTATTTCACCAGCTATATCCTCGGGGCTCTGCCTTTCATGGAAAGCCTGCAGCGTTTTCTTCCGACCCGCTACATAATGATCTGGAAATATACGATGGCTCAGGACATAATGTGGGATGCGATGCTTTCCGACGGTATCTTCCTGGCGGCATACACGGTCTCATATCTCGTCATCGCCAGCATTGTAATGAATACTTCGGACCTCTAGCCCAACTTCCGCACCCTAAAAAAAGGCATGTTGATTATCAACGGGTTAGCTCTAAGGCGGGCTTCGCCCGCAACCCAAACTCGAAATCCGAATGTCGAAATTCGAAACAAATTAATGAATTTTCAAATGTTTCAAACATTGTATTAAGAATTGATGTTTCTATTATTTCGAGATTGTCTGCCCTGTCGCATGACGGGGTTCCGCAGTTTTCGTGCTTCGAGTTTCGAGTTTTATATACGCTTAAAGCATAGAAGTGTGAAACAAAGACACTAAAGCTGGCACAACGTCGCTTTCACATCTTTTTAAAAATCACGTTCCGTATGGGCAATTCCGAGCAATCTATTCCCAGATTGGCATATATGGTGGGGCATCGGGGGCGCACTCTTGTTATTGATTCCGCTGAAAAAGTCCCATTTGATGGCTAATACAAAAAAATCATTTGTTGATCTGCAATGACTTGCGACTTGACAAAAGACTGATTTCCTACTTTTTCAGCGGAATCAACTAAGAGCCTTTGACCCTTTATATCAAGATTTTGAATGGTGGGCACTACTGGACTCGAACCAGCGACCTCTACAATGTGAATGTAGCGTTCTAACCAACTGAACTAAGTGCCCAATCGAAGATAACTTGCCTATAATCAACATCTTGCAGATTGCCAGTCAAGCATCTGCAAGGTCATAGCTTCGTATCGTCTCATGGGGGGGGGGCGCAACCCATAAATACATCAAATCTACATC